>JBJTOM010000202.1:0-24232 GCA_046074585.1 Planctomycetota bacterium
ACTCGCCACTCCTCCATCGGTCGCGCGTAGTCGCCCCGATCGGCAAGCGCCAGCCCCCGCGGAATCGACATCCGCTCTGGCAGCACAAGGTCCACAATCTGCACGTGACCGTCAGGCGTCAGCAGCCGCGAAAGTTGTCCCAAAAGTCTATGCACACTGGCCGTGTCCATGTGATGCAGCAGACTGTTCACAAGGATGAAGTCAAACCGCCCACCGTCCTCGGGCTCCCACGTGCACAGGTCCGCAACTTCAAACCGCAGCGGATGTCGCTGCCGCGCAGATTCCACATAGGCAGGATTCAGGTCAAGGCCGAGATAATCCATGCCGTGGAACAGATGTGCATTGGTACCCGGACCACAACCGGCATCGAGCACCCGTCGCACCTGACTCAGACTGTTGTGCCGCAGAATCGGCTCAAACTTGGCATCCACAAACGGCGCCTGCCACATGCGATACACCGCAGGCCGCGAAAGCAGTCCGTGAACCATATGCAGCACAGGCATCAGCGTTTCCTTCTGGAAAAAACGTGAGCCAATCTGGCATATTTCCGGGCTGCACGCCCGTTTTGATCACTCGCGTCGCGCCAGTTCACCCGCTTTCACACCTCTGTGGTCGGAATAAACATTGAATAACACAGGACCCGCAGAATCCGGCTCGCTGGAAAACCGCAGGGCGAGCGGCTCCCCGAATCGCTCCCGCGCCCACACCTCCAGTTCCCCGGCGTCCTGACTGAACTCACGCAGAAACGGCTGCTTCACCACCACCAGCCGAATGCCCTCACGGTCAGCCAGCTTTTGCAGTTGGCTGCGGTCCTGCAGAAACTCCGGCCGAAAAAATTCATAAAAGACCCGCGTCGGATTTCTTCTCGCCGACAGAAAATAAACCTCCGGACTGTCAGGGCCCGCCAAAATCGCCTCGCCGACTCCTGTGTGCCGCCGGATTGTTTCCACCAGTCGCTGATAGACAGAACCCAGCGAACGCTCAACGGTCAGCCCGCACCGGTCCAGCTGCAGTGGCAGACTGGCGAAACGCTGAGAACCCGCAATCACCCCTCCCAGTGGCACCACGGAAGTCAGCCCGGGAAATGCAAACAGACACAACCCCAGCACCAGCCCCTGCAGAGGCCCCCACACCTCCTGTTTCGCAGCAGGAGCCGCCATCGCCAGCACCAGTCCCGATCCCAGAAACACAAGCGGTGCCACATAAAGGAAATAGTGATCCAGCGCGAAGGGAAACTGTACCATGGATCCCATCACCAGCGTTGTGGCAACTGCGAATGCCCGACTGCTCTCCCTGACAGAATTCTCCGCAGGCCCTCCCGCATCCGCTGAACGGCCTCCAGACACCCTGACTTCAACCGCCGGACGTCCGCCATTCAGGTGAGACAGCGCCAGCAGCGCCACAGCCACATAGGGGCCCAGATTCCTGACGATCTGAAAACAAACCAGGCGACCCTGATCAGACCAGCACCCCAGTGCCAGCAATAACAGCGGCAGCAGAATCGGGAACAATCGCCCCTGACCACTCCACAAACGTCCGGTTTCTGGAGCCGCCGCCCTCCTGAATCCGGCAAAAACAATGGTCCCCGCCACACCGGCTAAAAGGAACCCCGACAGCCCAGGAAATGCTGCGCCGGCAAACTCCAGTCTTCGCTGTGGCAGCAGCACCACACCTTCGTATAAGTCCTGCAGCGCTCCACGCTGAAAATACAACAACAGCCAGCACATCAATGGCAGAGCCGCGCCGCAGAGAAATGACAACTGCAGCCGCAGCCAATTCCCCAGACGCTTCAGCCCTGCACCGCGACCAAATCGCCATTCCCCGGACAACACGGCGATTCCCGGCAACAGCGCCGGAATGGTCAGATGCAGAGCAGACATGACCGGGTCAGACGGCGACCAAAGGCGACTGGCTGCCAGCAGATACACCAGGACACACAGGATGTTCCAGGCGGAAAATGCCAGCGATCGCCGAGCCCCGTGCGGACAGCCACGCTGTTCGCAGTCCATCAAAAACAACACACCGGCTGCGATCAGGTAAATTCCGGTGATCTTGAACAGGATTGCAGTGCCGGCAAACAGTCCTGCAGTGAACACACTCCTGAGGCGACCGGTTTCGGAAAACCTGAGCAGCGCGTCCAGCAGCCAGACCGTCAGAAACAAAATGTACCATGACGGCAGCGATTCCGGATTTAACCGCACACTCCAGAACCCGCACAGAATCACCATCCCACCTGCACCCGGATGACTCAGCCACCGGCGGGATACTCTGTAGACACCCAGTAAAAACGGAATGCAGGCCACCAACAGCATCCATCGGGTCGATTCCGTGCGAACCCCAAGGACCAGGAAGGAGGCCGCGTGAAGAACCGTCAGCAGTCCCGTGTACATGTCATCGAAATCCCGGTGGGGCCACTCGCCGCCCAGAAACCGCTCCGCAGCCTGACCAACCTGCCCTTCATCCTGAGGGAACCATGTTGTCATCAGACTCGACACCGTGACACACAGCACGAGAATGACAGACCCGGGACACGCAAACTTTTCCCATGGCAGGCCCGCACTCGTACGCACGCCCCACCACTCCCGAAGAAAATCGGCCACAAACCACCGCCCGTCCGCCCGTCGCACACTCCACGGCACCCGCGGGATCGCACCACGCCCTCTCAGTCCGCGTCCCCCCACTCTACCCCCAAACCACGCCGCGTGACCGGGATTTATTGAACATTCACCGCCGCACGCAACTGGCCCGCCACCGCAGCAGCCTGACCTCCAGGAAGCAGCGCTGCGGCCGTGCGCCCGTTGCGAAGATACGCCCGATCACCCACCACAATCGGATGGTTCCAGGTTTTGCCATCCAGCAGCGGAACCCGACCCAACTCCTCAAATCGCTCACCGGTCGCCTTCACAAGCACCGCATCGCCGTTCTCGGCGGCAATCAGCAGGCATTCGGCACGGGCCAGGAGCACCGCCTGACCAAAACCATATCGCCGCCCCCGCCAGCGCAGTTCACCCGTCGTCGCATCCAGACAGCACAACAGGTCCTGGTTAAAGCCATAGATGCTGCCGTTGTAAACCAGAGAATCGTTAAAGGACGGCCGCAGACGACTGGTGGTCCATGACTCCGTCAACTGCCAGCCGGATGCCGTCCGAGAACACTCAAGCCGACACAATCCCACTCCGTCCCCCAGCGCCACCAGCAGAGAATTCGGGCCCAGTGACTGCGGATCCACCATCGGTCCAGCATTCCACTTTGTCGGGCGATAACTGAAGAACGCTTCACCTGTCCCCGGTCGCAATCCATGCACACCCCTGCTGTCGCAGAACACCAGACACCGCTCACCACACAATTCCAGGTCGCGGACCGTCGTGTAGTTCATCCCGGCCGATGCAAATGCCCATTCAATTTCCCCGCTGTCGACATTCACGGCAACCAGACCGTTGTTCCCCTCCCCATCCACATGCACCACGACTCGACCGTCCACCACCAGAGGCGACCCGGAAAAGCCCCACATCGGAACACGCGCCCCCACCGCCTGAGTCATGTCCTTCTGCCAGATCGGACTGCCGTCGGCCGCGTTCAGGCACGTGAGCAGTCCACGGCCGCCCAACGCAAAGACGCGGCCACCTTCGACCGCTGGTGTACTCCGCGGACCCGCACCCGAGACCACCTCCGTGAATCGGCTGGAACTGGCATGACTCCAGATCAAGGCCCCGCTGTCTGCGGAATAACAGGTGATGCACTCCTCTTCACGACGCTGCTCCTGAGTAAACAGGCGCCCGCCGGACCACGCAAAGGACGACCACGCCGGACCCACTGGAATTTTCCACAACACCTGCGGCGGGCGAACTGTCCAGTCCAGCGGACCAGCAGTGTCTCGGGCGATTCCATCCCCATGAACCCCCCGGTACCGGGGCCATGCCTCAGCCACAGCACCGCTCTGTTCGAATGTTGCTGCCTCCGATTCCGGTCCCGCCTGAGCCCCTGTTCCACCAACATCGCGACTTCCCAGCAACGGCAGAGTCGATTCGTGCGGCGCCGACCAACGCCACGCAAATTCAGGGTAATACTCCCCATCAAATCCTTCGTTTCGGACGGCCGTAAAGCTCAGCCAGGCGGCAGCCAGGCAGCCGAACGCCGTTCGCCATGCGGCTTCACTTCGACGGGAAGACGTCAACCCGCCCGTCACCGAAAACACTGCCAACGGCACCCCGTAAATCAGCATCGCCGTTCGCAGGGCAGGATCTGAATCGCTCAGACGCATCGACAAAAGAGGAAAAAACACCCATCCAGAAAAGAGCAGAAAACGGTCGCGAACCCGCAGTCGACTCAGCAGCAGCAGCCAGAGAGTGAACAGGAATCCTCCAATCACCGGCCCGCCCATCATCAGGAAAAAACGCGGTCGGTTGGCGATGGACGGGGTGACCGTCAGGACCAGTGCCGCTGCCAGTGAAACCGAGATCAGCCATGCCGGCCAAAGTCGTGGCGGGGCAGAAGCACCGCAAGCGAGCGCAGGAGCATCCGGGTCGGGCGCAGGAGATAAGTTGGCAACAGGGCTGTCTGTCATGGAATCAATCTCGATCGGCTGTGCCGCGGGAGGGATGGAGACCTGAAGTCAAGTGGGGATCGACAGGGGATTTTTGCGTGGAGGGGCCATAATTCAAGTTGGGCGACGGCCGGGAGTGCTCCCGCGGACGTTCCGATCTCACTTTTAATCATTTTTGGCACATCAAATTGCCAAAAATCACATTGTGCGTACAATTGCGGGGCAATGAGATTCTTGTTTTGATCGGGATGATCTGAACTGTCATGCATGTTTCTCCACTCGACCCCAGGGACCGCGAACTGCTTCAGCACTTGCACAGTGCTGGGGGCGCGGACGTGCAGGCGATTTGCGACCTGCTGGGGGTGACGCGGACGGCCGTGCGACAGCGGATTTCCCGGCTTGAGGGTGCGGGGTTGATCGTTGCGGCTCTGCAAAGTCAAACGCGAGGTCGTCCACGACATCTGTACCGGGTGACATCAGAGGGTCTGCATGCTTTAGGTGAAAACTACCGGCAGTTGGCTGTTGTGCTGTGGCAGGCCATTTCCGAGCTGGACAACACTGTGGTTCGGCAACAGTTGCTGCAGCGTGTGCAGAACGTTCTCGCCGGCCAGTTTGGCTGTCAGTTCGCCGAATCCGACTCGGTGGACCGTCGGGCGGATCTGGTGGCTGAACACATGCGAGCCAGCGGTTTTCCGCTGCAGGTGGAACATGGTGACGGTCTTCCGATTCTTCGGGAAACCTGTTGTCCATTTCCGCAGCTTGCGGAAAAGGACGAGGGGATTTGCCAGCTGGAGCGACAGGTGCTTTCTCAGGCGATCGGGGCTCCGCTGGAATTCCGATCCCGGTGTCGTGACGGCCATGGATGCTGTGAATTTCAGGTTCTTCAGCAGACGGAATCTTTGGCTGAAGATTGCAACACTTTTGCGGACTGTTAGATTGTTGGCTGCGTTTCCCGAAGCTGTGGCAGGTTGCGGGGTCAGTCAGCGCAGGAATTTGAAATCCAAACAGGAAGTGAACAATGACGTGGATCGAAGGTCGATTCGAAGAAAACGTAATCACCACCACCATCGAACAGGCCCTCAACTGGGGTCAGCAGTCCAGCATCTGGCCGATGACGTTCGGTCTGGCGTGCTGTGCGATCGAGATGATGGCCGCAGGTGCCAGCAAGTACGACCTTGACCGTTTCGGGGCTGGCGCATTCCGCGCTACGCCTCGCCAGGCGGATCTCATGATTGTCGCGGGTACCGTGACATTCAAAATGGCCAGTCGCGTGCGGCGGTTGTACGAACAGATGCCGGATCCCAAGTACGTCATTGCCATGGGAGCCTGCACTGTGGGGGGTGGGCCATATTTCAAGCACGGTTATCATGTCGTCAAGGGCGTGGATCTGGTTGTTCCCGTTGACGTCTACGTGCCGGGTTGTCCGCCTCGCCCGGAAGCCCTGCTCGAAGGCCTGATGCGAATTCAGGACAAGATTAAAGCCCGCAAAGTCACTCGCGGCGAATCCGTCCTGCCTGTCCCCCATCACTCGGGTTTTTCTGCCCTGAACGTCTAGTTCCCTTGTCAACAATCAGGCTGCGGTCACTCCGTGGCCACTCCGGTGTGCCACCACCGCGGCGTCTCAGCGCTGACTGAATCCTCCTCCACTCTTGAAACATCCGTTCGCACGTCGCGATTGTGCTGCCGCTGCGTCTGGATTTCCGGGAATCGTCTGATCATGACCAGCCTTCTGCGTATTACGGACCTGCACGTCTCTGTCGGCGAAACGCCCATTCTTCGTGGCGTCAACATGGAAATTCGCCAGGGCGAAGTGCACGCGTTGATGGGGCCCAACGGCTCAGGAAAAAGCACGCTCGCCTACGCGCTCGCAGGCCACCCCAATTACACGGTCACGGAAGGGTCCATTGAAATCGACGGGGTGAACGTTACCGAAATGGAGGCGGATGCGCGGGCTCGCCTGGGCATGTTTCTTGCCTTCCAGTACCCCGTTGTGATCCCCGGTGTCAAGGTGGCCGACTTCCTGCGTCACGCGGTTTCCAACATTCGCAACCCGGACCGGAAGGAAGGCGAAGGACTCATCGGCATGCGAGAATTCCGCAAGGAAATTCGCGATCGCATGACCGAACTCGGGATGGATCACGAATTCGCCAGACGTTACCTGAACGATGGCTTCTCTGGCGGTGAAAAGAAACGCATGGAAATTCTTCAACTGGCAATGCTGCAGCCACGCTTTGCCATCCTTGACGAAACAGACAGTGGATTGGACAGCGATGCCGTTCGCGTCGTCAGCGAGGGACTCGCCAGGCTCTCCGGCCCCAGGATGGGCGTGCTCATCATCACACACCACGAACGACTGCTCGAATCCAATCCGCCGCAGTTCGTCCACGTCATGCTCGGCGGTCGCATCGTCGAAACGGGTTCGTCTGCTCTGGCCCACGATCTCCACGCCAACGGCTACGCCGACATCCGTGCACGTCACCCCGACGCTGCCGCTCAGAACGCTCCAGCCGAAACCGCCTCCGTGTGATCTCAGTCACACGTCTGCACGCGGCGCCCACTCATTCCCATTCTCCCACGTCTTCCTCCCCCCGCCCCCGGATTGCTCCCATGTCCACAGATGCTCCGGTTAAATCCGACGTCGAAATCGGTGACTACAAATACGGCTTCCATGACTCCACCGATTTCTACGCGTTCAAAAGCCGCAAGGGACTCGATAAGGAAATCGTATCCCAGATCTCCGGAATGAAGAACGAACCCCAGTGGATGCGCGAGTTTCGCCTGAAATCGCTCGAAATCTTCCAGTCTCGCCCCATGCCCAACTGGGGTGGTGACATGAGCGAACTGGACTTCGACAACATCTACTACTACATGAAGGCCGCCAGCGAACAGGGAAAAAGCTGGGACGATGTCCCCGCAGACATTCGCCGCACCTACGACCGACTGGGTATCCCCGAGGCAGAAAAGAAGTACCTCGCCGGGGTGAAGGCACAGTATGAATCTGAAGTGGTCTACGGCAGTCTTCGCGAAGATCTGGCGAAGCAGGGGGTGATCTTCACCGATACCGATTCCGCTCTGCAGCAGCACCCGGAGCTCTTCCGCGAATACTTTGGCACCGTGATTCCTCCCGGCGACAATAAGTTCGCCGCACTCAACTCCGCCGTCTGGTCCGGTGGATCGTTTATCTATGTCCCCAAAGGCGTGAAGATTGACTTTCCGCTGCAGGCCTACTTCCGCATCAACAGCCAGAACATGGGGCAGTTCGAACGCACCCTGATCATCGTCGACGAAGGCGCCTCAGTGCACTACGTCGAAGGCTGTACTGCTCCCACCTACAGCAGTGACAGTCTGCATTCCGCCGTGGTCGAAATTATCGTCAAACGAGGGGCTCGCTGCCGCTATACGACCATCCAGAACTGGTCCAATAACGTCTATAATCTCGTTACCAAACGGGCCATGGCCTACGGCGACTCGCTGATGGAGTGGATCGACGGTAACCTTGGCTCGCGGCTTACCATGAAGTACCCCGCCATCTGGCTGATGGAACCCGGCGCCCGCGGCGAAACGCTTTCCATCGCCTTCGCAGGTGCAGGGCAGCATCAGGATGCCGGCGCTAAAATGGTCCACTGTGCTCCCAACACCTCCAGCCGCATCATCAGCAAAAGTATCTCCCGCAGCGGTGGTCGCTCCAGCTACCGCGGGCTGGTCAAGGTGCAGAAAGACGCCGTCAATTGTCGCTCCAACGTCGTCTGCGATGCACTCATTCTCGACCCCGCAAGCCGCAGTGATACGTATCCGTACATTGAAGTGGAAGAGCAGAACGTAGCGATTGAGCACGAGGCCAGCGTGTCGAAAATCGCCGAAGAACAACTCTTCTATCTGATGAGCCGCGGACTGTCTGAAGCCGAAGCCTCCGCCATGATCGTCACCGGCTTCGTCGAACCGCTCGTCCGCGAACTCCCCATGGAATACGCAGTCGAACTCAACCGTCTCATCGAACTGCAGATGGAAGGTTCCGTCGGCTGATCGCTCACCCGTTACAGGATTCCTGATCCCATGACCGCAGCCACCGCGGACATCAGCCGCATCGGTTTTTCAAGCGAAGTCTTCGAACAGTTCCTCGCCACCCGAAATGAGCCGGAGTGGATCACAGCCAAACGCCGCGCGGCCTTTGAGACCTACCAGGAACTGCTCGGCACAGACCTTGACCCGGAAGAGTTCAAACGGATTGATCTGCGGATTTTCAACGCTTCCCGCTTTCGCCCGTCCCCGACGCCCTCCGACCCATCAGCTGTTGCCGCACTGCTCAGAGACCGCGCAGAATTCGGCGGAGCCATCGTGCATCGTGACGGTCACGCGGACTCCGCCGTGCTCACCGAATCCCTGCGTGCTCAAGGGGTTCTCTTCGGCAGCCTCTCTGAATTTCTGCAGTCGCACCGCGAACTGCTGGAACCACGCTTTCTGCAGCAGGCTGTCAGGCCGGATTCCGATCGCTTCGCAGCCTGGCATGCGGCGTTCTGGACAAGCGGAACGCTGCTGTATGTGCCTCGCAACGTCGAAGTGGCCCTGCCGCTCCACAGTCTCATCGCTCACACGAAAGACGGTGTCGCAGAGTTCTCACATACGCTGATTGTCCTCGAAGACGGTGCCCGCGCAACCCTGCTCGAAGAAACTGCCTCCGCCTCCCCGGATCTCGCCGGCCTGCACGTCGGCTGCGTGGAACTCATCGTCGGACGCGACGCCTGCCTGCGATACGTCCAGCTGCAGAACTGGAACGAAAAGTCCTGGCACTTCGCGCATCAGGCAGGCTGCGTAGCCTCCGGCGGTTCGCTGCAATGGACGGCCGCAGGACTCGGCAGCCGACTCGCCCACATCCATCAGGACGTCAGCCTGGAAGGCCGCAGCGCCACAGCAGAGGTCAACGGTGTCACCTTTGCCAGTCACCGACAGAAAATCAGCTGGTACACGCAGCAGCATCATCGCCAGCAGGGAACTCGCAGCGATCTGCTCTACAAACAGGTGCTCCGCGATGACGCAAAGGTCGTCTGGCGGGGCATGATCAAGGTCGACCCTGCCGCCCAGCAGACAGACGGTTACCAGCGCAGCGATGCCCTCATGCTCAGCGACGACGCCCGCTGTGATTCCATCCCGGGACTGGAAATTGAAGCCGACGACGTGCGCTGCACTCATGGCGCAACCACTGGTCGAGTGGATCGCGAACAGATTTTCTATTGCATGAGCCGCGGTATCTCGCGGAAAGAAGCCATGCATATGATCGTAGAAGGCTTCTTTCGGCAGGTCTATGACCGCATACCCATCGAAATCGTCCGCGAAACGCTCAGTCGCACTGTCCAAAGTAAACTTGGTATCGAGACAGTCTTACTTTAGCAGGCGACCATGCTCGTCAGCAGCCACTCCGCCACAGAGCGAATTCCCCGACACTTCTTCACACCCTTTCAGACCCAAAGGTTTATGGAACGCATAATCGGCACCGACGACCTTCTGCCCGGCCAGCGTCGCAGCGTGTTTGTTGATGACATTCCGGCTCTCGTCCTGCGACTTGCGGACGGTTCCTGGCACGTGATCGAAGACGTCTGCACCCACGACGGCCAGCCACTCACCAGCGGCGAGGTCTCCGACTGTTCCATCGCCTGTCCCCGCCACGCTGCTCGTTTTGACCTGCGGACGGGCAAGGCACTCTGCATGCCGGCCACAGAGCCTATTCGCGTCTTCCGCGTGGAAATCCGCGACGGAGCCGTCTGGGCCACGCCCTGAAGTTTTTCTCAGCCACCCCCCGGGAACCAGTATCCTATGGCCACCGATACCGAACTGATCGAAGCGCTCCGCCAGGTCATTGACCCGGAATTAATGGTCAATATTGTGGATCTTGGACTGGTGTACTCCATTAACCAGACGGACCGCAAAGTGGCTGTCGAAATGACACTCACCAGCCCCGCCTGTCCCGCCGGTCCCCAGATCGTGCAGCAGGCCAAAATGGCGCTCGAACGGCTCGAAGATGTCGATGAAGCCAGCATCACCATCACGCTGTCACCGCCATGGACACCCGCACGGATGACCGACGAAGCTCGTGATACCCTGGGAATTTTCTAGCGGCTGCCGACCTCGATCCAACTCTCGCAGATTTGACTCCTGCACCCGCTTCGACCATAGTTTCGCTTCCGCTTTCGTTTTCGCTCAGCCCCGGCAGATCTCGGTGGCTCATTACGGCATTCCGTTGCAAGGAGACGTGCTCAGGTGTTGCAGTATAACTTTCAGGGGAAAAACGCGCTCGTCACCGGCTCGTCCAAGGGGATCGGCCGCGCGGTCGCTCTGTCCCTCGCTCGCGGCGGCGCCAACGTCATGCTCAACTGCAGCGGCAGTCGCGACCTTGCTGAACAAACGGCCAGCGAGATCCGCAGTCTGGGCGTGCGTGGCGAAGTCGCCGTCTGCGACGTCTCCGATCAGTCCGCCGTCGAGGCCATGGTGCAGCGGACCGCGTCCGCATTTGGCAGCCTGGATCTGTTCGTCTCCAATGCCGTTTACAGCGATCGCGAACTGCTCGTCAACGCTGACATGCAGGGCTTCCGCCGCACCATCGAAGTGAGTATGTGGGGAGCGCTCTATGGTGTTCGCGCTGCCGCGCAGCAAATGCTGAAACAGCCTGGTCGCGGACGCATCACTGTCATCAGCTCCCCGCACGCGATTATCCCGTTCCCCACTGCCATGGCCTACAATATGGCTAAGGCGGCCATCGATCACATGGCACGGACTGCCGCGATTGAACTCGTTCGTGAAGGCATTCGCGTCAACGTCTTTCATCCTGGCTGGATCGACACTCCGGGCGAACGCAAGTTCTTCACCGAAGACCAGCTCGCCCAGGGTGCCGCCAGTCTCCCCATGGGAAGACTCGGCAGCGCCGAGGAAATGGCACACGGCGTCTGTTTCACGCTCAGCGACGAAGCCGAGTACATGACGGGCACTACGCTGACCATGGATGGCGGAGTCGGACTTCCCTGGTGGTCCCGCCGCACTGAGGGAAAACAGTAGCCCGCTGCGTTCTCCCCACACTCCCCTCCTCAGGTGCTCATAAAGGCATCCATGCCAACCCGAGCCTTCCTCTCAATGGACCTCTCAGACCCGACGTGGTGGGCGTACGTCGGGCTGGTCATTCTCGCCGTCTACTTCCGTTTCTCGCGTTTCTTCTCCATTCGCAATCTCGACCTGCTGCTGCTCATCGGCCTCTCCACAAGTCTCACAGCCACCATTGATTTCCCCCGGTTTTCCAGGGAACACGCGGCCTCCCCCAGAACCAGCCGCCTGACGTCAAGTCCATTGCCCACAGCACTGCCTCTGCTGGTTTCGCTCATCTATACTCCGGCCGATGAACCCACAGTGGCCGCTCCACAGACGCCCGCTCCCGCCCCCGTGGGCAATTCAGCCAACGGTTCCGACATGCATCGTTGGGGAGCGTTCTGCCTTGTTGTCTTCACCCTGCTCCTGCTCCTGCGGCTGATCGTCGACGAAAGTCTGACACGCCGCCCAAAGCTGGATCAAAACCTCAACACGGCCGGACTCGTCTTCCTCTGCATCCCCGCCTTCGCGATTCTCATGGCACATGTAGCGTTCCGGCCTCCCCCGGCCGAAACCCAGAAAATGCTCATTACCGGTAAGGCACTTCTGGAACGTCGCAACGTGCCAGTCGCATCCGAAGCGCCGGAAACCACCAGTGCAGCCGAAAACCTGCCAATCTCCCCCACCGGTGCCCTCGTCGGTGCAGGAGGTCACGTCGTTTCGGGACTCGCCGCCAGACGCCCCGAAGTCAGCGCCCGCATCCTCGTGATCCTCGCCCATTCCCTCGTTCTCACCGGTCTGCTCGCCGTCAGCCGCTGGCACTTTGCCAGCAACCAGATCGGTGTGGCCATGTGCTGCCTGTATCTGCTGCTGCCCTGCACAGCCGCTTCGGTGCACCAACTGGGGCACGTGCTGCCTGCCGCCTGTCTGATCTGGGCCTTCGCCTCCTGGAGACGTCCGACTGTTTCGGGAATTCTGCTGGGTCTGGCCTGCGGCACGCTCTTTTTTACCGCATTCCTGCTGCCGCTCTGGGCCGTTTCCTATGGTCGCCGCGCCAGCGTTCGCTTTCTGATTTCTGTCCTCGCTGTGGCCGCAGTGCTGATCACCACGCTGCTCCTGATCTCCAGCGATGCCTCTTCGTTCACCGGCAAACTCATGCTGAATGTCAACTGGACCGTCTATCGACTCCTCGATTCCTCAGCAGTCGTTGGCGAAGTATCAACCGGGCAAACGGTCATCCGCATCATCATGGCTGCTGTTTTCTTCATGATGCTCACGGCCATGACCGCCATCCCCCGTCAGCGCAACCTCGAAGGTCTCCTCGCCAACTCCACTTCACTCATTGTCGCGGCCCAGATGTGGTATCCCGACGACATTGGACGATACGTGCTGTGGTACCTGCCACTGCTGCTGCTGGTGATCTTCCGCCCGCGACTGGATCGGCTACTGCTTCCACCGGCAGCCCCCGCCAGTACTGGCTGACCGTTCGTCATCGGCAGCTCATACCCTCTCACCCCGCCCCTGGCTACTCCCATGAAGATCGGCCTCCCCAAAGAAATCAAGGCAGACGAATATCGTGTCGCCATGCTTCCCAGCGGCGTCGAAGAACTCACCCGTGAACAGCATCAGGTTTTTGTGGAGCGCGGGGCAGGTCTGGGCAGTGGTATTCCGGATGACGCCTACACGGCCTGCGGCGCCATCCTCGTGGACTCCCCTGCCGAACTCTTCGCAGCAGCAGACCTGATCGTCAAGGTCAAGGAACCGCTCCCCGCAGAATGGCCACTGCTCCGCCCGGGGCAGATCATCTTCACCTACTTCCACCTCGCCGCCAACGAACACCTCACGCAAAGCCTCCTCGCCAGCGGGATCACGGCCGTGGCCTACGAAACGCTCCGCGGACAGGGCCACGACCTGCCGCTGCTGACGCCCATGAGCGAAGTAGCGGGGCGGATGAGCATTCAGCAGGGTGCAAAATTCCTTGAGCGTCCGCAGGAAGGTCGAGGAATCCTTTTGGGCGGAGTGCCCGGTGTTGAACCCGCCCACATCGCCATCCTCGGCGGGGGTGTCGTCGGCAAGAATGCCGCCCGCATCGCTGCCGGCTTCCAGGCCGACGTGGTGATCCTCGACGTCAACCTCGACCGACTCCGCTACCTCGACGATATCATGCCAGCCAACGTCAACACGCTGTTCAGTGATCGCCATAACATCCGTGAACAACTGCGCCGCGCTGACCTCGTCATCGGCGGAGTGCTCATTCCCGGTGCCCGTGCACCGCGACTGGTATCCGCCGAAGACCTGAAACTCATGAAACCCGGCGCCGTGGTTCTCGATGTCTGCATCGATCAGGGTGGCTGCTTCGAGACGTCCCGCCCAACCACACACTCCAACCCCACCTACATCGTCGATGGCATCGTGCACTACTGTGTGACCAATATGCCCGGAGCTGTCGGGCGAACCAGTACCTACGCCCTTTGCAACGTCACCTTCCCGTGGGTTCGCCTGATGGCCCGCGAAGGACTGCTCAATGCCTGTCGCCGCGAACCGGGGCTTGCCGCCGCAGTGAACCTCATTTCCGGTCGCGTCGCGAACCCCGCTGTCGCAGCCACCTTCGGCCTGCCCTGCACGCCGCTCTAGCCGACCGTCGGGCCGCTGTTCCCGGCGCCACCCTCCGACAAGTGCTGCTGCAGCCATGCAGCCGTCACAAACCGGCCCATCAGCCACCGAAAGGATTCCAGCGGCCTGGACAAATCGTCTTCGCAGACAGGCTGGCCGTCCGGTCGCAGGAAGCCTCCGTCCGTCAGCGTCACCGTCCACCGCTCGCCCTGTTCAAACTGCAGCATGCGGTCCTGCACACGACGCGGCCAGATGCTGCCGTAGAGCGTCCGGAACATCAGCCAGACTTCCCTCGCTCGCTGTTCAGTTGTTCCGGCCTGCTGCAAACGCTGCAGATGGCCCGTGATCAGATGCCCCTGAATCCATGATTCCAGCAGCAGCACCAGTGGTACAAGTCGCGCGGCCAACTCCGCCAGCACGCCGCTGCTCCGCAGGGGCAGCAGTGCCAGAACTGTGGCAGAGAATCGCAGGAGCACGGCGCCGGTGGCGGCAGTTCCCAGGCCTGGCCCCAGCCCCATGAGCGCCGCAAGGCCAAACCCGCACAACTGAGGGTTACTCAGCTGCACCAAACTGCGACCTGCCGTGCCGGTGGCCTGAGCAAATACGGGCCAGACCAGCACCAGGATCATCGGCAGCACCACAAACCACTGCCACGGACCCGCACCAGGGCGTCTGGCACCAAGGGTGCAGATGGCAGGCGCGAGCAGCAGAATGGCCGCCAGGTACTGCAGCATCCCGCGCCAGCCTGGACCGACAGTCAGGATTCCGGACGCCGCCAGATCTGCTGCCACGAGGAACCCGGCAGAGATGGCCGACCAGCGGTGGCTGAGTTCGATGGTCCAGTCCAAAAGCAGCCGTCGCAGTTGCAGTGTCCTCAGCAGGAGCAGCAGTCCCGCTGTCGGCATGAACCACTGCAGGAAACGTTCAGACATGCCAGTCGTTCAATCCAGAGGTGATACAGTTTTACCCCGGAAACACGCTGTCCGGGCACAGCGGGTATTTTCCGTTTCCGTGGCAACAATTGCAAAGTCACCACGTGGAATCCTCCACAGCCTGACGACTTTACCGCTCCTGATACCCTTTTCCCCGGAAATCCATTGTGCCGCACGCCGATCCGCCCTGCACCCGCTGCAGATTTTCGGCAGAATCAGCTGGCTCGACTCGTTCCGAATCCGACCCCTCCCCATACCCGCGCCCTCACTCAGCCGGATTGTCCCATGCCCCGTACCGCCTCCATCAGCCGCAGCACCGCGGAAACTCAGATCTCCCTGCAGCTGTCACTCGACGGAACCGGGCAGTCACAGATTTCCACGGGTGTCGGCTTCCTCGACCACATGCTCACTCTGCTCGCCCGACACAGCCTGTTTGACCTGTCTGTGAATGCCAGCGGTGACCTGCATGTGGATCAGCATCACACGGTTGAGGATGTGGGCATCTGCCTCGGACGCTGTCTGCACCAGGCCCTGGGTGACAAACGCGGCATCCACCGCTACGGCCACTTCACCCTGCCCATGGAAGAAACGCTCGTAACCACAGCGGTCGACCTGAGCGGTCGTGTGGCGTTTGTCTGGAAAGTTGCCTTTCCCACCGAAAAGATCGGCAGCTTTGACAGCGAACTGGTCCAGGAATTCTGGACGGCCGTCGCCTCCAACGCACTCATGAATCTGCACTGCATCCTGCATCACGGCACCAACAGCCACCACATTTCCGAAGCCCTCTTCAAGTCGCTCGCCCGGGCACTCCGTATGGCGGTCACCATCGATCCCCGACAACCCGGTATCCCCAGCTCCAAAGGGACACTCAGCGAGTAACGCGCGCTTCGCCCTCCCGATGGCACCACCACGCCGATTTGATCTGCAGTCCCGTTCTGATCGACTGTGCAAACCAATCAAGCTTTCCGGCGGCGAACAAAATGGTCGTGAGGATTTACAGGGCGGTAATTATTAAAACCAGGGAGTGATCTGAAGATTCAGGCTTCTGTCCACAGAACGCTCTCGGTGTGGGTTTCGAAAACCGCGGTGGAATGACGAGGGACTGGAAATCCGTCATGCGTTCTCGCACGGGTTGGGCAGTTTTTCAAGTCACTCTCCACTTCGGGCTTTCTCCTCGCTGCAATTTGAGTAAACTCTGGTCCCCGCCGTTCCCCCATCTCTGGATTCCCGCCATGCCCGCTTCTTCCGCCAGTCAGGGCTGTACAGCCTTTCGCACCGTCCCCCGTCGACAGGCCCTCCAGGCCGGCGTGTGCGGTGCTCTTGCGTTGTCTCTTGCTGATTTGCTGCGACTGCAGGCCGACGATCCATCCGGCATCTCCGTCACTTCGGGAAAAAAGCTGGAAGCGCGCGCCAAAAGCATCATTCAGATCAATCTGCCGGGGGGCTTTCCGCACCACGAATCCTTTGACCCCAAACCCGAAGCCCCTGTCGAATACCGCGGTTCGTTTGGTGTCGTGAAGACTCGCGTCGGCGATGTGTTCAGCGACAATCTTCCGCAGCTGGCCGGCATCGCGAACCGAACCACTGTTGTGCGGTCTGTGGTTGGCAAAATTCCTGACCACAACCTGGCCACTTATCACCTCTACACAGGCTACACTCCCTCCACAGTCATCGACTACCCCCAACTGGGGTCTGTTGTATCCCATGAACTTGGGCCCCGTGGTGAACTGCCCTGTTACATCGCCATCCCCGGCAAGAACGCATCAGCCGGAGGCACGGGTTTTCTTCCCAGCATTCACGGTCCCTTTGAAACCGGCGGCGATCCCGCCACGCAGAAAAAGAACTTCAGGGTGCGCGATTTTTCATTGCCGCCGGGCACCACCACTGAACAACTCCAGCGTCGCCGTCTGGTACGCGATGCTGTCGAAAAACGGATTCGCGATCTGGAAGCCAATCCCGTGCTGCTCGATACGATGGACGAATTTCATTCCCGCGCCTACTCACTGCTCACATCCACCTACGCCCAGCAGGCCTTCTCATTCGATGGCGAAACCGACGAAACCTTCGCACTCTACGGCAGCGAAATCACCGGTGACATCAAAGGCCCCGACAATCGACTGCACCCCAAAGGACTCGCAGAACGGCTCATTATCGCCCGCCGACTCGTTGAAGCCGGTGTTCGCTTCGTGACACTCGAATACGGCTCCTGGGACTGCCACAGCGATGTCCGCAACACCTGCCGCGATCAGATGCGTCCTTTCGATTACGCGCTCGCCGGTCTGATCAGCGACCTCGATCGACGCGGACTGCTTGAATCAACCATCGTCTGGGTCACCAGCGAATTTGGCAGAACCCCAAAAATCAACCGCGAAAGCGGACGCGATCACTGGGCCCGCTGCTACTCCATGCTGCTCGCAGGTGGTGGCTTCAAAGCCGGGCTGATTCATGGTGCCAGCGACTCCACTGGTGGTGAACCCGTGCGCGATGCCGTCACCCTCGAAAACCTCATCGCCACCATCTATCACCAGCTCGGGATTGATGCCAATCGGGAAATCGTCGCCTTCGGCACTCGCCCCATCGAAATCATTCGCGATGCCGAAGTCGTCACTCCACTGATTGGCTGAATTCCCCTCGCTTCTGCAACGAAAAGCCGGATCTCATGCCCACCCTCTGCCGCCGAATCGTCGCGCCAGCACTGCTGCTCCTCCTTGCCCTCCAGCCTACGCTCGCAGATCCCTGGATCGCTGGTGTCACACCCCGACTGATCGGCCGCGGAACCACCAGCGAAATCGTCATCGCCCCATGGCGGCACGAAGCCTCCACGCTGCTGTTCTACCCACACTCCACTGCCGATTCCGTCCCCAGCCACCCCAGCACCCCCGCAGCCGGCATCCGCTGCATCAACAGTCACTTTGATCCCGCGAAACAGCAGCTCACCTGCCAGCTCGAAGTCACTGCCGACTGCCGCCCAGGCGAATATCCCTTTCGGGTGCTCACAGCCGTCGGCCTGTCATCCATGGGAACCGTGCACGTCAGCCCGTTCCCCGTCATCGACGAAGCCGAAACCAACGCGAACTCAAATGATTCCCCGCAGACCGCAATCACCGTCTCCCCAGGCACCACCGTCCGCGGCACACTCTCCAGCAGCGCTGCCGATGACATCGACTGCTTCCGCATCGCCGGCCGCACAGGTGAAAGGCTCTCCATCGAAGTCGACATGGTGAAAATGGGCGATGATCTCCGCTGGAACCCCATCCCCGAAGGCTACGATACCGTGGTCGCCGTCCTCGACCCTTCCGGAAAACGTATCGCCGTCAACGACGACTCGTCGCTCAACCGTCAGGACCCCCTGCTCTCCATCCGACTGCCTCTCGATGGCAACTACACGGTCGTGCTGCGGCGATCCATGTTTGTCCCTGAAGAACGCGCCTACGCCATTCACCTCGGGTCGTTCTTCCGACCGCTCGCCGCGTATCCACCAGGAGGCCCGGCTGGCAGACCACTTGAAGTGCAGCTGCTCGGCGATCCGCTCGGCACCGTCCCGCAAACACTCGTCATACCAGAAGTCACCGGTATCTTTGCACACCGCGCCGAAGCACCTCTGCCGCTCCTGCTGCGGTCCAGCCCGTTCCCCAACTTGCTCGAAACGCCCGCTCAGCCCGTCACGACCGTCCCCGCACTCCCCTGCGCCCTCAATGGGATCCTCGCCACACCCGATGAAACAGACCGCTTCCAGCTCACCGTGACCAAAGGCCAGACCCTGCAGGTGCGAGTCTGGGCCAGCGCTCTGGGGTCCGCCGTTGATCCCTCCATCCGCATTCGCCCGCTCGATGCCGCAGGCAACCCCGGTCCCCCGGAACTTGAAAGCGACGATGCCTCCCTCGCCGATCGCGATATTTTCGGCGCCCAGGGAGATTTTCCGGACGCCTTTGATCCCTCCGTCATCTGGACGCCGAAAACCGGCGGAAACTACCTCCTGGAACTCTGGGACCCCCGCGGCGCTGGCGGCCCGAACAACGTCTACCGCATCGAAGTCGCTCCCCCCGTCAACGCACTCCATATCGGCCTCTCCTGGGAAGGCTACAAACCCGAACGACCACGACGAACGTCCCTCTCCATTCCCCGCGGAAGTCTCTGGACCGTCCGACTCTCACTCTACCCAGGACAGGGCAGCAGCATCAGCGGTCCGCTCCAACTGGGCGTCGAGGGCCTTCCGGAAGGGCTGCACATGACGTGTCCGCCACTGCCAGGCCTGCAGTCCGTCTGGCCCATGACGTTTTCTGCTGACAACGCCGCTCCCTTCGCTGCATCACTGATTCAGCTGACCGCCACGTCTACCGACCCCAATGTCAGCTTTGTCACCGTCAACCAGCAGAATCTCCAGCGCGTTTCCTATTCGCATTACCCCTGGCGAAATATACGCGTGGATCGGTTCGCAGCCGCCGTCAGCGAACCGGCAGGGTTCTCTGTCGAACTCGATCCCCCCACACAACCCCTCATGCGCGGCTCAGAACTCACCATTCCCGTCCGCATTATCCGCCAGCCAGACTGCGATGAACCGCTCGAAATGCAGTGCGAACTGGCGCCCCCCGGCGTGGGCGTATCACCGGCCGAAGTCATTCCAGCCGGCGCCACCTCCGCCAGCCTGACTCTCTCCGCCGAAGCCGCTGCAAAGCTCGGTACCGCCCCGCTGTACGTCATGCTCACCACCACGCAACCCCGCGGAGGCCATACAGCCGGCTCCGTCAGCGGTGACAGCGCCCAGGGGGCAGAACGGATCCGCGTCTCTTCACCCGTTGTGTCCGTTGAAGTGGCCGAGCCGTTCGTTACGCTCGCCAGCGAACCGCAGTTTCTCCGGCGGGGCGAGCGTCTGGCGTATCGGTGGAGCGTCAAACAGGTGCGACCATTTCCCGGAAAGGCCCGCGTCCGCATGCTCGGACTGCCCGTTGGAATCCTCGCCACAGGCCCCGAACCGACCATCGACAGCACCTCCACCGAAGTCTCCGTCGAACTGGAAGCCACCGACGATGCCCTGCTCGGCCTCGTCAGCGATCTCAAATGTGACGTGCGTTTCGCCGGCGAAGGCGCTGCCCAGGAAATCAGCCTGCGCACCGGGGCCGGTAAACTGCGAATTGACCCAAGGCTGGCAAAATGATGCACACCAATCCCCGCAATCTCAGCCCGTTGCTTCTGCAAATCCTCACCGGACTCGCACTGGTCGCACTCTCCCCTGGCATCCTCGCCGCAGCCCAGGGGCCGCCAACGACCACCCTCACCACACCTCAGGCAGCGGCAGCCAACTCCGGCAGATTGCCCGCGGTCGCTGCCATCCCGGCCACGGCCACATCCCCGCCCAACGTTCCCGTTCCCGGCTTTCGTCGGGACATCATGCCCGTCTTCTTTCGCGCCGGCTGCAATTCCGGAACCTGTCACGGGTCCGCTCGCGGCAAGGACGGCTTTATGCTTTCGCTGTTCGGCTATGACGCCGCCGGTGATTATCGCCGGACCGTTGAAGAAATTCCCGGTCGTCGCATCAACACCGCAGTTCCCTCGGAAAGTCTGCTGCTGCTCAAGGCCACCGGAGCTGTTCCGCATACCGGCGGTCGCCGAATGGAACGCGACAGCGACCTCGCCCGCACCCTGCTGGCGTGGATCGAAGCCGGGGCCCCCGATGATGTGGGCGCCGTGCCCGACGTGACCGGCATCACCGTTGCCCAGCCGTCAATCGTCTTCGACAGACCAGAGTCCGCAGAACGCCTTGTGGTCACCGCCAGCTACTCCGACGGGTCCACGCGCGACGTCACCGCACTCGCACTCTTCGGCACCAACAACCCCGGTGTCGCCGATGTGGCAACTGACGGACGCGTCACCGCCAAAGGTCCGGGCGACACTGCCGTGTTTGCCCGATTCAGTCGATTCACCGTGGCAGCTGAAGTGATCGTGCTCCCAGCCGCAACCGGTTTCGTATGGCCCGATCCCCCGGAAAACAACTTCATCGATACGCTGGTCTTTTCCCGTCTGCAAAAGCTCCGCATCGTGCCCGCCGAACTGTGTGATGATGAAACGTTTCTACGCCGCATCACACTGGACCTGACAGCCAGGCCACCCACCGTGGAGGAATACCGGGCGTTCCTGGGCGATCAGTCCCCCGACAAGCGTGCTCGCAAAATCGACGAACTGCTCGCCAGCGAAGAATTCACCGACTATGTCACTGCCCTCTGGGGTGAACTCTGCCGCATCAACAGCCAGGACTACACCGGCCGAGCAGATTCTCACAAGCCCGCCAACGCCTTCTTCTCATGGCTCCGCGATCAGATTGCCGCAGACCGCCCGTTTGATGATGTGGTTGCCGACATGGCCACCGCCGTTGGCAGCACAAATACCGACGGCCAGACCGGCCTCTACACCATGCTCATCAAGGACTACCGGCTCAATCCCAAAGAGCTCGCCGCAGACTTCTCACAACTGTTCCTCGGCGTTCGTATGCAGTGTGCCGAATGCCACAATCACCCGTTTGATCGCTGGACCATGGACGACTATTACGGGTTCGTCAGCTTCTTCACGTGTGTCAAGCGCAAAACGGGCAGTGACAGCCGCGATCGTCGCGTGGTCTTCGATCCCTCCGCTCCACCCGCCATGCATGCCGTCGACGGTCGCCCCGTTCCCGCAAAACTTCCCGGTGCGATCGAACCGGTCGCAGGCACCGGCGATCCGCGTCGAGCACTTGCAGCATGGATCCGCGAACCCTCCAACAACCTCTTCAACCGCAACATCGTCAATCGCCTCTGGGCCCACCTCATGGGAGCCGGAATCGTCGAGCCGGTGGATGACTTCAGAGCCACCAATCCACCAGCCAACGGGCCTCTCCTTGAAGCCCTCGCCACGCGGTTCGCAGCCCACGGCCGCAGACTCCGACCAATGATTCGCGACATCTGCAATTCCCGCGTGTATCAGCTCTCCATCGAACCCACGCCCTCCGGCCGCAACGATCAGCGACAGTTCTCACATGCGCGTCTTCGCCGGCTGCGCGCCGACGTGCTGCTCGATTCCATTGTGGCCGTCACAGGAATCCCGCGGTCCTTCCCCAATGCCCCGGCCGGCACCAAAGCCATCAACTACATCAACCGCAACCACTACTACTCCGCTACCGGCGACTATGTGCTGGATACCTTCGGCCAGTCAGCCCGCGAAACAGTTTGTGCCTGCGATACGAAAACCGACCCTTCACTCTCCCAGGTGATGCATCTGCTGGTCGGTGACACTGTCGGCCCCCGAGTCCAGGCAGCGGCCTCACATGGAGTGCTGAAAAAGATCATCGAAGAAAACCCTGCCCCCGAAAACGTGATCGACGCCATTTTTATCCGCGTCCTCGCCCGTCGCCCCACCCCCGAAGAATGTCAGGACTTGCTGCAACTTCTCCACGACGGTCAAACCGATGCCGTCTATGCCGACATCTTCGCCGGACTGCTCAATTCCACCGAATTCCTTTTCAATCACTGATATCCCATGCCACTAACGCTGCCCTGCTGCTCCCTCGCTGCCCTCTCGCTCGTCCTGCTGACACTCAGCCCCACTGCCCTCGCCCGCGATGAAAGCAAGCCTGCAGACAAGCCGACAAACTGGGATGATCACGTCGGCCCCATCCTCCGCCGCCGCTGCGCGGCCTGCCACGGAGAGGGCAAACAGGAAGCCGGACTGAATCTCGCCAGCTACTCCGCAGCCATCAAGGGCAGCGGTGGTGGCGAAGTCGTGGTCGCTGGTCGCGCCTCGTCCAGCCGACTGATCCAGGTGCTCACATCCACCGAAGACGGCGAACGCATGCCACCCAATGCGGATCCACTGCCACCCGAATCCATCGCCCTGATCACTCGCTGGATCGAAACCGGGCTGCGCGAAAATGCCGGCAGCTCCGCAGCCTCCATGCGCACACTCGGCTTCAAACCTGCCGGCACCACCACAGATGCAGGCCCTGGCCCCGTCCCCAAAGACCTCCCTCCCGTCACTCGCACGCCCACCCTCCGCCCATTCCCCGTTCTTGCACTTGCATCCAGCCCCCGCGCGCCAGTGCTCGCGGTCAGCGGCTTCAAGGTGATTGACCTCCTTGATCCCGCCACCCGCTCAACGCTCGGCGCAATCCCCTTTCCCGACGGCGAACCGCTGGTACTCACCTTCAGCCGCTCAGGACGCCTGCTCCTGGCCGCCGGTGGCAAACCCGTCCAGAATGGCTCCGCCGTCCTCTTCGATGTCGCCTCAGGAAAATCGGTGGCCAGCGTTGCAGACGAACCCGACGCCATCATCGCCGCTGATCTTGCGCCCGATGAAAAACAGGTCGCCATCGGCTGCACCAGCCGTCTTGTGAAACTCTATTCCACCGAAGACGGCAGCCTCAAGGTGACCCTCGACAAACACACCGACTGGGTCACCGCCGTCGCCTTCTCCCCCGACGGCAAATACCTCGCAACAGCCGACCGCATCGGCAACATTCATCTCTGGGATGGCCAGACAGGTGGTGTCATTCTCCCACTGTCAGAACATAAAAAGTCGGTACGCGCATTGTCCTGGCGAAGCGATTCAGCAGTGGTGGCGTCCTGCGGTGAAGACGGTACGGTCGTCTGGTGGGACGTCAAGGACGGCTGGCCACTCGCCACCAAACCCAACGCTCACAAAGACGGTGTCCTCGACTGCCGCTTTGGCCCTCAGGGCGAACTGGTCACCTGCGGCCGTGACGGCACCGTTCGTCTCTGGACAGCAAACGGACAGGAATTGAAAGCCATCCCTCTCACAACTTCCCAACCAGCGACCACCTCACTTTCCCCCGGCGTTCGGCTGTTCCCCACCCGAGTCAGCATCGCAGCAGACGGAAAAACTATCGTTGCCGGCGACACATCCGGCCAACTGCACACCTGGCCACTCCCCTGAATCGCAACCCCGAAGCACCACCAAAACTCACGCCGTCCGCCAGACATCAGACATCCCACAAGTGCCCCCCCCAACCCCTTCCCTCAAACTCCGGCGGAACACAAGAAAACCGAACACTGAAAACCGAACACTGAAAAACGAACACTGAAAACTGAAA
>JBJTOM010000203.1:0-7030 GCA_046074585.1 Planctomycetota bacterium
CAAACAACTCGCTCAGTTCAATCTTCTTTTCCTTCGCTGCCACAGGGGCGCCGCACTACAGGATTTGTTTCCGTCTCCAACCGTCGAATCGTGGGGAATATCTGACCCGGGCGCAAGTCTTCCTGAATGGGCCAAAAACCCCAAAGTGCACGCTGGCCCTGGGACACGGGTTCTTCATTCAGAACGTTACGATGTCGTGTATGATTTGCGATTGTCAACAGAACCAACAAGCGGGGTGCGGCTTCGATACACTGCCATATTGGGAGGTCTGGCCAGTCGCCGGGCCAAACATTCCACCGAACAACGCCCTTCCTTATACGGGCCCAGTTCTCGATACTGCCGAATGAACGGGATTTGACGCAAGAAACAAGCGCGGATTCTATCGTCAGTACGGAACTATTAAGTTCTATTGCGTTGCCCCTTCCGGCAGCAAACCACGAGACGGTGAAGTTGATTTCGACTACTCCTCAAACAAGCGAACCTTTGGGGTCTTGACGCTTCGCGTTGGTGCGTGGCGACCCATCCGCGACCCTCCGCGGAGCAACTCAACCGTCGTCTATTCTGCATAAGCGGACATCCATTTTGTCAGCGGGCTATGGGCTTCCGTCTGCTGCAGGCGTCCGGCCTGCCGCTCTCTTGTCGATCTGCTTCCAGATCGACGTCGCTTGTTCAAATCTGCAGGCTGTCGCAGAGTCTGATGAATGCTGGAGTGAGATCTCTCCAGTTCAGCATACGATAAATCACTTTGCGAGCATGGCGAATGATTTGGCACGGCAGATGAATCATCTGATCCGGAAACGTTCGAAACTCCATCGTCAGCATCTGCGTACGCTCGGCCTCATGCTTTGCCTTCTGACCTGGTGCAATCGGCAGCAGAAGTGCTGCCCACGATTTGAGTGTCCACGCAAGTGATGTCATTAACACAGATGCGCCATTGCTGAGAAGATTGTCACTCGGGGCACACAACGAGCGAACGCCGCTCTTCAGCTGTGCGATCAGATTTTCCTGGTCGCACCGTTTACTACAGTGGGACACAACCTGCTCTGGTGCCACGGACGGCGGATCATTGCTGATGCAAAACAGATATCGGATCTCATCGAAAAGAACGGAATCACCCCGCTCCGTCGTGATGGTCTTGCGAACGACGATCATCCGATACGCAGAGTCGCAGGCGGTTGGTTTGTATTCAGACTCCGCCACATCCTCGTGCCCAGGTTCGACGTGCAAATACCCGCACCGACAAATGATCTCTCGCTTCACATTTTGCGGTTTCGCTCGTTCAACAGTCTGGATTTCGCGCTTCGTCCGCTTCAGTGGTTTCCACGCAGACGCCCGCGAATCCTCAGCAATTCCCTTGAGAACCGCGCGACCTTCGCAGCCAAATGTGAATTTCACTCCGAGAGCGTCCCAACGATCAGGATGCTCGGTCTGGCTGAACTTGCAGTCACCTCTCATGCGGATCTGCCGGAACCCGGCCACGCTGCAGAGTGCAATTGCCTGATCCAGTTTGCCTGCCGCTGTCTCGGCACTGTGGACGTTGCCGGGCCGGTTGACAATCACGAGCACCTCCCTGGGGTTGCAAAAACTGACCAGCAAAGGGTGGCAGCCCCGGACGCCTTTGAAAGGCATGTCCATGCCTTCCCTGCACTCGCCTGTTGTCCCGACGATGACACCGTCGACGTCGATCACCGCCTCACTGAAGAACTCCGGCGACTGTCGACTCCACACGTTCAGCCGTGCAGTATGTATCGCCGATGTCAGTGCATCAATCGCGCATTCATTGAATCGTCGACAGTCATCGCCCGCGGACGTTGGATCGGGTATTGAGTCGGCCCCGACGGCGTTCAGTAACGCCTCATCGTTGCGCAGCAATTCCAGATTTTCAAGCCGACTTCCCCCGCACAACATATTCAGCACATTCGCCATGACATGGTCAGAATCCTGATACGGCGCGTGCACCTTCAACAAGCGTAGGCGATTGTCGATCGCATCGACCAGTCCCACGTTCTGTGCAGGCTTGAACATCATGCCGATGCCACCATGCGCGATCGCCTGGACCTTTTGGGAGAGTTCGTAACGAATTCCATTTGCGGCAAGCACAGGCGTGGAATCGAGGCCGCGCACAAATCTCTGTGCCCTTGCCTTATCGAGTCTCTTCAGTTCACGCCGCTTGCGTCTGGCGACTTTCTTCGCGATCTTCCGTCTTACCTGTGATCCTCCCTGTGGCGATGCCATTCGGACTCTTGTTCACCACCGAAGTACGCGTTTTCGCAGGGAATTCTCTGGTTTTTCCTGCGAGTTGCGCAAGATTCTCAAGCAAGTTCGCTCGTTTGAGGACTAACGCCTCGACATCCCCCTGACCACTTCTCAGTTCTCACTTCTCAGTTCTCACTTCGAAGCGTCATAGGGTTTGGCTTGCTACTCCGCTTCCTCACGGGCGCGGCTCGATGGTCGCGTTTGCAGCGATCTTGCCCGCGGACTGCCGTCCGATGGCTCTGCAGCGCGTTACCGGGGGATTGACATCCACTGCACGCCCTGTCACGTGGGGCGGCGTCCAAAAGGCGACTTCCGGTGTTCTTAACACCGTTTCACCATCCGAGGGCGAAGCTCCTGCCGAGCCGTATCCCCGCCTCGCCCTCCGGATTCGTTTCCCATTTTTTCCCCGGGAAGATCTCACAAATCCGGCGGCTGCGGTGGCGGAGCACTTGTCCTGTCACACAATTTTCCAGACAGTTCGCAGTCATGCTTGCCCTGCTGCCCCGCCAAACACAGATTTTCTGTGCACCTGCCGCGACGTCACTGCTGACAGTTCCCGGTCAGCCGGCGCCGCGCAGCCCTGAAGGGGGACTCGCCGGATTTCCTCCTGCCTGTGCGGCCCTGGTCAGCGCTGCGGGCGACACCGATTGGCTGTTGTACCTCGCGGCTGACGACATCGGTCTGGTTCGGCAACTGTCTGCCGCATGCTCTCCTTCTCTCGAACGTTCCCTGGCGACGGCCATTTCCCGCGAGCGGCCTTTGATTCTGGCAGCCCGGTCGCCACTTCCGGAGTCATTGCAGGCGGAATACAGCGAGGTTTTGGTTCCGTTTCTGCATCGGCTGACGGCTGCTGATGCAGTGCTCATGCCGCGGTCGGCCCTGACTGCTGCGGGAACGCTGCGTCTGGCGGACGCTGTGCTGCAGTCAGGTGCGCTGCTGGAGATCTGTCAGCGGGGTCCGAACTGCAGCGGCATACCGGGGCCGGTGGCCTGCAATCCACAACGGGATGCTGCGTCACTGCGTCGAGCGATCAGGCGGATCCTTCCGCAGCTGGGCCGGCCGGCAGACGACTGTACCTGCATCGAGGCCGGGCTGCTGCTGCTGCAGGATTTTGACACGCAGTCGCATGCCATCGTGCAGACGATGGAAGGTCGTGGTGGTTTGCGGACCGCGGACGTTCTGCACGGGATTATGCACCGTCGGGAGCCGGATCCGGATAACGCGGCATGGTGGTTTCGGCGAGTCAGTGGCCATCCGGCGGCAGCGCGGCTTGGTGGGCATCTGGACAGGTGGCTGCAGGACATCGGGGCATCGCTGGAAGTGCGGCAGCAGGCCAAAGAGCTGCTGAGAGCGGACCGCCTGGAGCCGGCGCGGATGATTGAACTGGCCGCCAGGGCTCAGGCCACACCCGGCTCGACGGCCGACACGACGCTGCGGCTTGTCCAGTACCTCGAAATCCTGAATCTGCTCACGTTTCCCGCATGAGAAATCGTGACTTGCCGCCCACCACCCAGTACAATGCAGCTCCTCCCTGCTCACCCTCCCTCCTCCGGCATCCCCCGCTGGCTTCTGCCGCTTTTCGAAAGCGATCAGTCCATGTCTCTGCCTGCCCGTTGCAAAGCTGTCGTCGGCCACTGTGTGCTCCTGCGGATTCCGTTGCTGGTCTTCGTGGTGTGCATGGCATGTTCTGTGCGGCAGGTCCGTGGGGATGATTTCACGCTGACTGTCCAGCCATATATTCAGCGATATTGTCTTGACTGTCACAATTCCACGGAGGCGCGGGGAGATCTGGACTTCACCATGTTCAGTTCACCGCGCGACGTGATCAACAATTTTCGTCGCTGGTCGGCGGTGGTTGAATTTGTCAGCAGCGGTGAAATGCCGCCCGCGGACGCTCCGCAGCCTGCCCCGACCGAATCTGCTGCTCTTGCCACAGCCATCCGCAGCATTCTCGATACCGAAGCGCGTCGTCGGGCGGGCGATCCCGGGCTGGTACCGGCGCGTCGCCTGTCGCATTCCGAATACGACCGTTCGATTCGGGATCTCACAGGAATTGACATTCGCCCCACGCGCGACTTCCCGGCTGACCCGGCTGCCGGTGAAGGGTTTGACAACACCGGTGAAGCGCTCAGTATTGGTCCTGGGCTGGTCCGCAAGTATCTGTCTGCCGCACAGCTCACTGCAGATCATCTGGTGCTGCACACAACGGGACTGCGTTTCGCGCCGTTTGCTGTGACCAGCAGCAACGAACGCCGCAAACTGACAGAGAATGCGGTCATGGATTTTTACCGTCAGCATGACATCAACATTGCCGACTATATCACAGCTGCCTGGCACTATCGTTTTCATCCCCAGGCGGCTCAGGGCCAGACAGCTGCGGACTTTGCCACGGCACAGCAGCTCAGCCCGCGTTACTTCACGATCCTCACCGACTTCCTCAGCACACTCCCGCAACTGGAGGGCTGCCCCGAGGACCTGCGGGCGGCCTGGGAGCAGCTGCCTGCCCCCCGGCCGTCTGCCGCTCCCGATTCCGCCGCCACCCCGCTCTCCCGCTCAGCAGTTCCGCCGGAACTGCTCCAGCTGATCCGTCTGATCAGTCACTACCGACGTCTGCTGCATGCTCCCGAGGGGGAACTCATTAAAGCCAACGCCGGCAACTGGCCCATCGAGCACCTCGATTTCCGCGCCCGGACGGCTGCCGCACGAATGCAGTACAGCCCTGACCGGCTCAAGCGATCGGTGCTGATCAAATCGCAGGTGATCACGGCGCCCCCCAACAACAGTCCGGATGAGCCTCTGATTGTTGTGCTGCGACTGGCTCCGCAGTTCGGCACGACCGGCGGCTCAGTGCTCCTGAAACGCCCGCTCTTCAGTCGCGCCGATCGGCTCCCGCGAAACGACCAGGAAGCAACAGAGCACCAGGTTCTGACACTCCGGGATGTGCTGGAACAGGCATCGGCCGCTCAGCCAGCCCCGCTTTCATTCGGCACGGGGCCGGGGCCACAGGTTGCGGGCATTGACGCGGATTCGCTGGGGGTGATCGCGCCGTGCGAACTGCAGATTGTTCTGCCGGCTGATCAACGCCGGCAGCTCGCGGGACGGCGACTGCTCCTGCCGCTGGAACTGGGTGAGGGGAATGCAGCCGTGATCGCTCAACTGGGCATGGGCGCGACATCCGCAGACTCCCTGGTTGCCGCATCCAGCTCCGACGCTGAAGTGCTCGCCAACCCCGGCAGTGCCTGTGTGGTAAGTCTGCGTCCTTTTGCTGAACGGTTTTGCGAGGTGTTTCCGGATCGGTTTGTGTATGTGGATCCAGGTCGGGGGCTGGAGGCTGGTTTTCATCTGGTGGAAGGGTTCTTCCGGGACGATCAGCCGCTAGTCCGTCTGGTGCTCAGTGATTCGGGGAAAGCGACCCTTGAAGCCCTCTGGACAGAGCTCGACTTTGTCAACACCAGTGCAGAAACGCTGCTGCGGGGCTTTGTGTGGTTTGAGCGTGCGGAGCGTGAGGTGCTGCACGATAAACGCTTTGAGTTTCTGCGTTCAGAAGACCCCGCTCTGGTGCGCGACGACGTTCTGGACCGCTTCGAAACGCTTTATCTTGAAAAGCTTGGACTGCAGCGTGATCCTGAAACCGGCGTCGGGCGGGATGACCGCGCACAAATGGTGCTCCGGTTTTTCTCAGAGATTCGTCGGGGACTGCGGTTGCAGCAGGAACGGCTGTCAGCATCCGAACCCAGGGCTCTGGCGGACCTCATGCGGATTGCTGACAAGGCCTGGCGACGACCGCTCACAGCCAGCGAACAGACCGAACTGACACGCCTGTACGCTCGCTTCCGCAGCGAGGGGCAAGCGGTGGAACAGGCGCTCCGCGGCGTCCTGACGTCTGTGCTGCTTTCGCCGCACTTCTGCTGCCTCTGGCAGACTCCCGCTGACGGTCCCGGCGTTTCTGCCCTGAATGGTTCAGACCTCGCCAGTCGTCTCAGCTATACGCTCTGGTCTTCGCTCCCGGATGAGTCCCTGCGACGGGCGGCCGACGAGGGGCGACTGGCGACGGCAAACGGCGTTGCAGCAGAGGCCCGACGAATGCTGGCTGACCCGCGGATTTCTGCGTTTTCCGAAGAGTTTTTCGGGCAGTGGCTGCGGTATCGCGACTTTCGTCAGAAGGATCCGATCAATGCCGCGGCCTTCCCGGGCTACGACGACGACCTGCGTGCTGCGATGGCGGAGGAACCGGTTCGCACGGCCACGTGGCTGATTCAGCAGGACCGTTCCGTCACCGAACTGCTCACCGGTGACACCTCGCTTCTGAATGCACGTCTGGCTGCGCACTACGGCGGCGTGCTTGAGCAGCGGTATCGGGAGTCGGCGGAGCGGCGTCGCCGCCAGCTGTCAGCAGCCGGCGCCGGCCCCCAGGATCTGGCTGCTGTGTCTCATGAATGGATTCCTGTATCCGGCCTGCGCGAGGCAGGCCGAAGCGGTCTGTTCGGAATGAGTGTGGTACTGGCGAAGAACTCCGCAGGTGAGCGATCCAGTCCGGTCAAGCGCGGGTTCTGGACAGTGCATCATCTGCTGGGCCGTCACTTTCCGCCGCCCCCCGCTGATGTGCCTGAGCTGCCTGAGAATGAGCAGCAGGCGGATCGCAGCCAGCGTGAACTTCTGGCGGCCCATGTTTCGGATGCTCAGTGCGCCATGTGTCATCGGCACTTTGATCACCTGGGCCTGACGATGGAAGGTTTTGACGCGATTGGCCGGGCGCGAACGAAGGACGCGGCCG
>JBJTOM010000204.1:0-4414 GCA_046074585.1 Planctomycetota bacterium
GAGGTCAGAGTTGGTACAGCAAGATGCCCGCCGGCGCGTCTGCATGAAATCCGACAGACGATCTCAAGTGTCCTTACCACCGTTTCACCATCCCAACGCGAGGCTCCTGCCGAGCCACCGAATCCAGGTGCGCGCTGCGAGCGATTGCCGGCGTTTTTACGGAGCAGCAGGGATCGCTGCAGTGCTCGTGGCAGGGATGCGGCTCAGCAGGAGCTTCGCCCTCCCGGCACAGCATTCTGCCAGAAAGTCACCGCCATTGGGCGGGTGGCGGGTGGCGGGTGGCGGGTGGCGGGCCGACGGGCCGACGGGAGCGCGGTCAGAATCGCCAGCGGATCCATGTGCGAAATAATCGCTGGACCAACGGCGTCAGTCTGGCACGATTGTACTGGTCCCCCAGTCGCCGAATGGCGTCGGCATGGGTGGGGTAGGGGTGAATCACGGTGGCCAGACGCTTCAGCCCGCAGCCTGCTGTCATGGCGACGGTGATTTCGCTGATCAGGTCGCCCGCGCGTTCCCCAACCACGGTGGCTCCCAGAATCCGGTCGGAACCGCGTCTGACATGCACCCGCACAAATCCCTCCGTCTGACCGTCCAGAACAGCGCGGTCGTTGCCGGAAAACGGCTGCGTCAGTGTACTGACTGACGGGTCGACGGCAGCGGCTTCGGCGGTGAGTCCGACATGCGCGATTTCGGGTGAGGTGCAGGTGCACCACGGAATCAGCAGACGACTGGCACGCGCTCGGCCTCCGAACAGACTGTTCCGCACGGCAATCCGTGCGAGGAAGTCGGCAGCGTGAGTGAAGCGGAGGTCTGAACAGATGTCGCCGGCGGCATAGACAGCCGGGTTACTCGTCTGCAGCCGATCATTCACCAGCACGCCCCGCCGGGGATCGGTTTGTATGCCAGCCAGTTCCGCCTGCAGCCCTTCAATTCGAGGAATCCGGCCGGCTGCCACCAGCAGTTCATCGCAGACCACTGTTGTGCTGTCAGCACCTGCAGCCTGCACTGACAGCACCCGTTCGGAACCCTGTCGGGTCACAGACGTGATTCGCGCCTGTGTGAGCATGCGGATGGCATGTGTGTGGCTGAGCCGTTTGTGGAGCAGGGCAGAGGCGTCGGGATCGTCGCGCGGGAGGATCCGCGGGCCGGATTCGATGAGCGTGACCGCGGCGCCGCAGGATGCAAACGCCTGCGCCATCTCCACACCGATCGGGCCCCCGCCGATCACCGCCAGACGCCGTGGAAGCGCTGTCAGCTGAAACAGGGTGTCGCTGGTGAGATACCCGGCATCGCTGAGTCCCGGGAGCTCCGGCAATGCAGGGCGACTGCCCGTCGCAATCACCGCTCGGGAAAACTTCAGCTGCGTTCCGTCGGCATCAATGCTGTCCGGTCCGGAAAACCGGCCTCGAGCAAAGAACACATCCACGCCGAGACTGCGAAAGCGAGCGGCGGAGTCGTGCGGACTGAGCTCCGCGCGAAGACGCCGCACCCGCGACATCACCGCTGCAAAGTCCACCTGCACCTCACCATCAATCCGCACCCCGTATTCGGCTGAACGCTTCACGGTGGTCACGTGGTGGGCGGCTGCAAGGAACGCTTTGGAAGGAACGCAACCATGGATCAGGCAGTCGCCTCCCAGCAGTCCCGATTCCACAAGCGCCACGCGAGCTCCCAGGCCCGCGGCTGCGGCTGCTGTCACCAGACCCGCCGGACCGCCACCCAGCACCACCAGATGATACCGCGGGGCCGGCGATGGATTGATCCAGTCCGCAGGACGCACCTGCCGAAGCAGCTGCTGGTCGTGCAAGTCATCGGCAGTCAGCTGCAGCGGAGCGGGCATGGCGTTCACAGAAAGGGAAGGGCAGGGGGGCAGAGACAATAAAGCCTGTCGGATACGCTGCCAATTGTCAATCTTCGGTGCCCTGCAGCTTCGCCGAAGGCAGACCTTCTCAGTTGCCTCCGCGCCTCGTTTTGCAGACACTCCACGCAGCACTGCCTGCCCCTGCTACCACCCGTTCTGATCTTTCAGGAATCGCTTCCATGAATGCTTCCCGTGTCCTGCGATCCGTCCCTCTGTCCCTGCCACTCTCCCTGCCACTGACACTGCTGCTGCTCTGCTGTTCCCCCGCGCTCGCTCAGCCCGCCACGGAACTCAAATGGAAGCAGCATGCCATCAACGACCAGTCACCATACGAAGCCTGTGGCACCGGAGACTTCAATGGGGACGGCCGCATCGATATCTTCTGCGGCGATTCGTGGTACGAAGCTCCGTCATGGAAACGGCACCAGGTCCGCAATGTCCCCGCAAGTGCTCCCAATCCCCATTACTACGAAGACTTCTGTGACGCCGTGATGGACGTCAACGGCGATGGTCGACCGGATATTGTCACCTGCAATTACTTCGGCAAACGCGTCGGCTGGGTGCAGAACCCCGGCGGTGATGCCACGGCGCAATGGACCGAACACGAAATCGATCTGCCCGGCAACATGGAAACCGGGGAACTCGTGAATCTCATCGGCGATGCTCAGCCCGAATTCCTGCCCAACCCCGGCAATGTCGTCGTCTTCTATGAACTGACGTCACGCAACCCTGTGCAGTGGAAACGTCACGAGTGTGGTCGCGAGGGCGCAGGACATGGAGTTGGTGCGGGCGATGTCAATGCTGATGGGCGGATGGATGTCATCACGCCCAAAGGCTGGTATGAACAGCCGGCAGACGCGACTGCTGCCTGGGTGTTTCACAGCGAATTCCAGCTGGGAGCGGCCGGCATCTTTATTCTGGGCTATGACGTGGACGGGGATCGACTGACCGATGTCGTGTGGGGCAACGGCCACGCCTTCGGCCTGCAGTGGCTCAGGCAGGTCACCGCAGCAGACGGGAAACGCACGTGGGAGAAGAAAACAATCGACGATACCTTCTCGCAGGTGCACACACTCCTTCGCGCCAACCTCGACGGCGAAGGCGAACCGGAACTCATCACCGGCAAACGCGTGTATGCCCATGAAACAGAAGCCGGTGCCACGGATGCGTCTGTGGTCTATGCCTTTCAGTACAACCGAGCCACTGCTCAGTGGACACGCAGCACCATCTTTCACGGTGACCCCGCCGTCAACGCGCCAGCCGATGCCAAAGACCGCTGGGCACTCAAGGACTTCCCCAAAGGCTCCGCCGGCACCGGACTGCAGATGTCCGCTGTCGACATCGACGCCGACGGTGACCTCGACCTCGTATGCCCCGGCAAATCCGGACTCTACCTGTTCGAAAACCTCGGGCACTGAATCTGCTTCCCCCCCCCCTCTCCCCTCCAGGGGAGAGGGGCCGGGGGTGAGGGGTCAAAAAATTCAAAATTCAAAAGCCAAAAGCCAAAAGCCAGAAGGGGCTGTCACTTCTCACTTCGAAGCGTCATATGGGTTTGACTGGGGACCCCGCTTCCTCACGGGCGCGGCTCGGGTGGGGCGTTTTGTGTCATGGGACCGATGAGACCGATGAGACCGATGGCCCGCGCGACAGAGCAGAGCTGAACTCGTGGTGCCTCCCTGGCGACTCTCCATTCCGCCCCAGCGTCCCACGCATGTCGCGGCAGTGGCGTTGCCCGCGGACTGCCGTCCGGCGGCTCAGGAGGCGTTATGTTTCGGTCCCTCACGTCCGCTGGGGTAACCGGGGACTCCGCTTCCTCACGGGCGCGGCTCGGGGGTGACGTTTTCCCGCGTGTTCTCGGCCGGGCGCCCCGCAAATGGCGTGTTCCGAAATCTCCCAAAACACAGTACCCGGTTGTTTTCTCTGCAGATCCTGCCCAGTATACCCCCGGTGGCGTTTGTATTCCCGCGATCAACACTCTGGGTTTGAATCCCATGTCCAGACTTGCTGCCGAACTGGAACGTCTGTGGGCATCTGGCAATCAACCGCCGGATCTGGTGTCCTGGTGGTCGTCGCTGTCAACAGCCACAGCCCCGAACCCGCCCAGTCCCCACGAACTCCTGCAGGCACTCACGCTGGATCAGCAACGCCGCTGGCAAACCGCTGCCCCGTGGCTTGTCGAAGATTACCTCGCACGCCTCCCCAGTCTGCCCGCCGGCATTCCCTGGACACTGGAACTGGCAATCAGCGAAGTCAGCGCACGTGCCCGTGCCGGGCGGCCGGCCAGCATGGACGAGCTTGTCACGCGATTCCCCGACCTCGCAGACACGCTTCGGTCTCGACTGTCGTCGGCCGGTCCTGCAATGGCCGCCGATAAAGCCACCGACATCGTCAAAGTGACCCCCGAAAAACTCAACGGCCGCTATCGCCTGGACCGGCTTCTTGGCCAGGGCAGGTTCGGGCGTGTTTACCTTGCATGGGACGAACAGCTCCAGCGGGACGTGGCGATCAAGGTGCCGACAGCCGAACGGTTTCAGGATTCCAGGCATGCCGACG
>JBJTOM010000205.1:0-15662 GCA_046074585.1 Planctomycetota bacterium
TTGGGCCGCCTACGTGTGCACGAAAAATACGTGTACCCGTGCGTCTGCCGAGCCCTCTGCCCGCGGTCTGCCGTCCTGCGGCTGAGCGGAGCGAGCCAGGAAAATCAGAGTCCCGGTGGCCAGTCACCAGAGGGCTTTTCATAGTCAGCCGCCGGAGGAGGCGGTGGAGGGTTACGGACCCGCTGCTGGTACTGCTGGAAGGAGTGCTGGAGCGAGTCGAGGAGTCTTTTGGCGTTTCCTGTGGCCATAAAGACTCGAGCAGAGACTGCGGAGCGGGGGAAGAAAGTGGTGATGAAGTCCAGGGAAAATTCAGTGGGCGAGTGACCGATCATGACGGCGTTGGCGTAGACACCGGACTGGACGTCTTCGGCCAGTTTCAGGGTTTCGTAGAGCTCTTCGGCGGACTGTCTTTGCTGCTGGGGCTGCTGAGGAACCTGGGGAAGGTGCACCGGGCCGAAGCGATCTTCATAGCGGTGGATATTGTCCTGCAGTGCCGCGATAAACTGAGCGACGACGGCGGGTGGCATGACAACGCGGGAGGCCACCTGCTGCGGTTGCTGCATCCTGAGCAGGAAGTCGATAATGAATTCATGCTGACCCTGGAGGACCACGGCGCCGGTGGTAAAGACGCCACGGGCCACGTGCTGAGGTACCAGCGCGCCGATGTGAGAATGACGGATTTCCTGACTGTGGGGACCATCATCGGGAGGGCGGGGCACGGGTTGATCAGAAGCTGTCATGCGAGAACCCTGTGACGGACGTCAGAGTTGGAGGAATGGGGGGTGAAAAGACATGAGGCTCAGAGTCCCTGCGGACGCCGAGCCTCATGTTGGTCACAGTGTGCGAGCGGGAGCCGCACGGGAAGTCAAAAATCAGCCATTCGGCAGACGGACGCGTTTGCGGACGTCGGTTTCGAGCACTCCGAAGGCCTGCTCATGACGCTGCAGGGCCATCGACAGGGCGCTCCACAGACGCTTGGCAGTGTAATGGTTCAGGATGATGCGGTGAGTCACGCGGACTTCCACTTTGCCTGTGGCGTACGGGGTCGGGTTCAGCCCGAGGTCGAGAATGAGTTCTTCGGGGGTGCTGGACACGCGGCAGAAGTTGGCATAACCAGCATGGGCGTTGGAGTCATTGACGATGACTTCCTGAATCTGCTGGTTTTCGGTGCCACGAGGTTCTTCCTGGGACGCTTCGCTCACTTGTTGGATCTCCGAGTAGGACAAAACATGGATAGGGAAAGGTCAGGCTGCAGTCAGATGTCTCCGGCAGGGCATCTGAGAGCAACCGATCTGGAGCATATCAAAACGTCTTTCATGCGTTTTTTTTGCTGCAAATTCTGCTGCGTCGGTCAGATTATCGAAAAATTCTGCCGAACAAACCGGCTGAGCTGAAAATCCTGCAATTCGCAGTTTTTTGCCGGGGTGTTTACGGACCATCGGACGTTTGGGTGGAATATGAGATTTGGATGGCTCCAGGGGCAATCTGCGACCCAGGGGAAGCAGGGGCCGTTCTGACTGTGACCCGCGTTGACAGTGTCACCCGTTTCCCGGATAATACATGGTCAATCGGACAACACGATCACATCTCCTTTGGGAAACATGTTCATGGCAGGGGCAGCTCTTGTTTTTACTGACGGCAACTTCCAGTCTGAGGTCCTCGACTCCCCTGGGGTCGCTCTTGTGGATTTCTGGGCTCCATGGTGTGGTCCGTGCGTGCGACTGGGGCCGACGATTGACGAACTGGCGCATGACTTTGCCGGCAAGGCAAAGATCGGCAAACTGAACGTCGACGAGCATTCAAAGGTGGCCAGCAAATACGGCATCACAAGCATTCCCTGTATGATTGTGTTTAAGGACGGCCAGCCAGCTGAGAAAGTTGTGGGCCTTGTCAAAAAAGACGTCCTCGAAAAGGCGATCAACAAGGCAATCGGTGGCTGATTTCAGGTCACACAACGACCGGGTCGGTTTGGGAAGGGAGTCCCGAACATGTCAGAGCAACCTGCAGAGGCCGATATCCAGGCTGTTTCGCAGCCCGAACGGGTCTTTGCGCCGCTCCCGGCCGTACCCATAGCTCCGCCTTCACCTCCTCTGACAGAGGCTTTCGAGGCAGACGCATTTCGCGTGCTGCTGCAGGCATCTGCAGCAGCCGAGACGCTGCAACTGCGGTTTGCTGAACTCGGACAGCGCAAGGCAGATCTCCTTGCAGAACAAAAACAGTTCGATGCCGATCGGTCTGCCTTCGAACTCCGAGCCGGGCAGTTTGCGACCGAAGTGGCCCGCGTCCGCAGCGAACATCGCGAACTCACTGCCGAGCTGGAACTGCGATCCAGTCGCCTGAGTCAGCAGGAGGAACTCGTTCAGCGTCAACAGGCCGAAATCCGCAACGCCCAGCGCCTGCTGGCGGAAGAGCGGGTGTTGCTGAAGCAGTCGGTGCGGGCCGAGCTGGATGAAGAACGCCAGAAACTGGGCCAGGATCGCGCCGCACTGGATGCCGAACGCGAACGACTCAGACAACAGAACGAACGCGATCGCAGCGAACATTCTGAGTACATTGCGCGGAACCAGGCGGAACTCCGTCAGGAAAAAAACCGTCTCACCGAACTTCTGCGTCAGACGCTTGCCGAGGAATCCGGGAAGCTTGAGAGTCGCGATGCCGAGCGTCGGCAGCAGCACGACAGCATGATTCAGGAGCTTCAGCAGCAGGCAGAGGAGTTGCAGCGACAACGCGAACAGTTCGGGCAGCATGTGGAGGCCGAACAGCAGCGATTACGCGAGGAAGTGGAAAAGAAACGTCAGGCACTGCTCACGGAACAAAGCAATCTGCAGCGGCGTTTTCGATTTCAGTTCGAACATCTGGCGCGGGCCAGAGAAGATCACGAGGAGGAGCTGCGTGGCTTTCGCCGCGAACAGCAGCTGTTTCGCACCGAACGTGCTCGCTTCCTTGAACTGCATCGGCTCAGACTGCGGCAAATCGATCGTCTCCGCTGGCTCCTGCAGGAACGTGAGGATTCCCTGGATCGTGAAAATCGAGTCCTTGAGCGGTCCCGCAACGCTGTGCTGTCTGATCTGCGGCTGAAACAGCAGCGCAGCGAAGAAGAACGCGATGCCGTCGTTCGCGACATTGAAAATCGACAGCGTCGGATGCGTCAGCAGGAAACCGCGCTCACGGAACTCACCGGGCGGCTCGAAGAACGCTCTCAGCGATTGACACGCCTCCGCGCAGAACTGGATCAGACTCAGTCTGAAATCCTCGAACAACGGCTGGTGATTGAAGAAACGCGCGATGCCCTGATCCGCGATGCGGTCGCCCCCGAGTCCGCTCGCGCAAGACTGGAGCAGGCTCGACACGATGTCGCCGCCTACTTTGAACGGCAGCGACTGCAACTGTTCGCGGAACGTGACAAGATCGAAGCGGCTGCCAGTGAACTCGCAGAACGCCAGCAGCAGTTCCGTCGCGATCGCGGTGATCTGGAACAGTATTTCGCCAGCCGCGAAGAAGAAATCGGAGTCCGGTCCGGCACGTCTGTCGCTGATCAGCTCTCGGCACAGCTCGAACAGTTGCGGGCGAAAATGGAACGTGCCCAGGAAGCCTGGCAGTCAGAACGACTGCAGGCGGAACGCACCATTCGCAGCCTCATTGAACAACTGACTGCCCGCGAAATCCCGATGGCCACTGCTGCCGGCTCACAGCCGGAAATCACCGCACCCCGCGACGCGGCGTAAGGGCAGCGTGCGAGCTGCCTGCCGCTGATCATTCCACCAGTTCTGGTCGAACCTGGCCACTTCCGCAGATGCGCAGAGGGCGACCGTTTTTGTCGGGGATCGTGGTTTCTTCGCCATAACCCAGCAGATGATAGGCCGTGGCCTGCATGTCCTTGGGACTGATCGGAAGGTTCGCGACATCGCCACCGAGTGCATCTGTGGCGCCGACGATGCGACCACGGGCCATGCCGCCACCTGCAAACACGGAGGAATAGGCGCGGGACCAGTGATGCCGGGCACCGCCCGTCGGTCCGGAATCAATCTGCGGCGTTCGCCCGTGTTCGCTGGTACACAGAACAAGCGTTTCATCGAGCAGTCCGCGTTCGTCGAGATCACCGATCAGTGCCGAGAAGCTCTGGTCGAACACCGGGAGCAGATAGTTTCGCAGACGCGGAAAGTGATTGGAGTGCGTATCCCAGACGCTGGCACCATGCGGTCCGAAGGGATCCCAGAACACAGAGACAAAGCGAGCCCCGGCTTCCACCAGTCGGCGGGCGGCGAGGCAGGACTGACCGAAGAGTGTCATTCCGTAACGCTCTCGTGTGGTTTCCGCCTCTCGCTGAACGTCAAGTGCCTGGCGAATCTGGTGCGAACCAATCAATGAGAGTGCTCGTGTCTGCTGATCGCTCCAGCGGCCGGCTTCCGCGACATTCTCAAGAATTGGACGGGTGCGGTCGTATTGTCTAAGCAGGTGCAGGCGGGCGTCGAAACGCTGCCGCGACATCGACTGCGGGAGTTCGCAGCCGGACGCAAGTTCGAAGCGGCCATCGGGAGTGATGCCGGCATGCGGGTCCAGCACGAGCTCCGCCTGGGAGTCGGCGTTGAGTTTGGGGACGTGGTTCGTTCCGGTTCCGGAGAAGTCCGTCCAGAAGGGGTCAAATCCATCACCCAGAAACGCGCCGTAAGGGCCGGCCTGGGTTGTGGATGTGCCTCTGGAACAGAACTTCCATGGCAGGCCGACATTCCGCGGCAGAGCCGGGGGCTGTTGAGCGGTGCGGGAGTCCAGGTAATCGACCACTGACCCCATGAAGGGCCATTGCTGAGGATCGCGAGGAGCGGTTTCCAGAGGAATGCCATAGGTGGGCATGCCGGTCATCACATAAGCACAGCAGTGAATGGGGTACTCGTGCGTCATGGAACGCACCACAGTCAGGCGGTCGGCGATCTGAGCGATTCGCGGAAGCCCTTCAGAAATCTGCAGTCCGGGCAGAACGGTGTCGATGGCTTTGAATTCCCCCTGAATTTCCCGAGCCGCCAGGGGCTTGGGATCGAAGGTTTCGTGCTGCGGGGGAGAACCAAACAGGAAGACAAAGATGCATGCTTTGGCCCGCCCCGGCGTTGCACGTCCGGTGGCAGCACCGCGAACTGTGGCCGACAGAGCCGCCTGGCCACTGCACAGACCCAGCGCTCCCACGCCACCAATCTGCAGCAGGTCCCGGCGCGTCACGCCGCTGCACAGCCGTTTGCGGCTTCCTGTCAAATGCAGCATCGGACACCTCTTTCAGGACTTGAACAGGAAACGGATTTCAGGGCATCGAAACGATGGAGCAGCTTAAACCACCAGCGGCCGGGACATAAGCATGCTGCGCATAATCCATGACCATCCGATCGGCATTGAACCGCCAGCCGAGCGTGCGGATGGCACGTTTCATCCTTGAAATCCATTCCTGCGGCAGGTCATCACGGTCACGGTTGTAGTACATCGGAATCACCTGCTGCGTGAGCACTCGATAGAGGTCGTCGCCGTCGCGAGCATCCTGGAGATCCTGGCTGGAATGAATTCGCCCGTTGCCGATGGCAAACCCATTCTGACCGTCGTAGGCTTCTGCCCACCAGCCGTCCAGAATGGAGCAGTTGAGTCCGCCATTGAGCACGACTTTCTGGCCGCTGGTGCCGGATGCTTCCAGCGGGCGGCGAGGATTGTTGAGCCACACGTCGACTCCCTGCACCAGATACCGCCCCATGTCGATGGAATAGTTTTCAAGGATCAGCACGCGTCCCCGGAATGGTTCCTGACGCGCCAGTCTGAAGATCTGCTGGAGCATCTGTTTGCCGCGGTCATCCGCCGGGTGCGCTTTGCCCGCAAAGATGAACTGCACGGGGCGATCCACGTCGGTGATGAGTCGGGCGAGGAAGTCAAGGTCACGGAGAATCAGATCGGCCCGCTTGTACGGGGCGAACCGTCGTGCAAAGCCGATGGTGAGTGCCCGCGGGTCGAACAGATTCTGCAGGTCACGAATCACCGAAGCCTCTTCGCTTCGGCGGAGTGCCTGTTCCACCGCCTCGCGCCGCGCGTAATTGATCAGCTGGAGTTTCAGGGCGGCATGCACTTCCCAGAGTTCGCCCGGCTCAACTCGCTCAAAACCCCGCCAGACGTCCGCCTCTCCCGACCGCTGGTACCAGTTTTCCGGGAGCACTCTGTCGTAGAGAACCCGCATCTGCGGCGCCATCCACGTTCCCACATGCACCCCGTTGGTAATGTGGCCGATCGGCACTTCCTCAACACTGCGCCACGGCCAGAGCCCCGACCACATCTCGCGACTGACCACGCCATGCAGACTGGAAACTCCGTTGGCAATGCGACAGAGCCGCAGGGCGAGCACTGTCATGCAGAAGTGTTCCCCGCCGTTCTGCGGATCCACGCGCCCCAGACCCATCAGGGCGTGCAGGCTGAGCCCCAGCGTGTCGGCCAGAGGGCCAAGATGTTCGTCCATCAACACCTGATCAAACCGGTCGTGACCGGCCGGGACTGGCGTGTGAGTGGTGAATACGCTGCCACCGGCCGTCAGCCGCAGCGCTCGCTCAAAAGAAAGTCCCCCGTCATGCATCCGCTGGCGAATCACTTCCAGCGGCGCAAAGGCTGAGTGACCTTCGTTCATGTGGATCACGCTTGGCTGAATCCCCATCGCTCGCAGAGCCCGGACACCCCCCACTCCCAGCAGCAGTTCCTGACGGATCCGCATCCGCTGGTCGCCACCGTAGAGCCGTCCGGTGAGCTGTCGATCAGCTTCCGTGTTCTCTACGATGTCGGTGTCCAGCAGGTACAGCTGGATCCGTCCCACTGAAAGCTGCAGCACTCGCGCAAAAATGCTGCCGGAACGCGTGTCGACGGAAATCAGCAGGCGACCGGCAGCGCCCTGAACTTCGCGAAGCGGCAGCAGGTCGCTGGGGAGCCGAGGGTAGGACTCCTGTTGCCAGCCCGAAGCATCAATTGCCTGCGTGAAATAGCCTTCGTGATAGAACAACCCCACTCCCACCAGAGGCAACCCGAGATCCGAGGCGCTTTTGAGATGGTCACCGGCCAGGACGCCGAGGCCACCCGAGTAGATCGGGAGGGATTCGTGCAGCCCGAATTCGGCTGAAAAGTAGGCCACAGGCCCCTGACCAAGGATTGAGGCGTGCGTGGATCCCCAGGCGTCGGAACGCTCTGTGTAGTCGAGAAATCGACGATAGGCCCAGTGAATGCGGCTGTGAAGCACCGCCTCGCGCGCGCGTTCTTCCAGACGTTCCGGAGGATAGGCTTCCAGCAGTCGCACAGGGTTGTGGCTGACAGATTCCCAGAGTGGCGGGTCGATCAGCCGGAAGACGTCTGTGGCGTCCGGATCCCAGCTCCACCACAGGTTTTGGGCGAGCCGAGTGAGCTTTTCGTGCAGCGAGAGCTGTGATGGTTTAGCTACGGAAGACATGCCAGATCCTGTCAGGGATAAAGAACACGCCGACCCTCGAAAAAAAAACCTGCCCGTTTGCAGGGCAGGTTTCGTTACAAAGCCGAAAGAACCGGCCCGCGAAGGAGTCCGGATGTCAGGACAGCTTCACGTGTTTGCGTTTGGCGCGGCGAGCCTTGGAGCTGGCCGGACGCTGACCGTGGTTCGCCTTTTTGAGCTTACGATGAGTTTTTGCCATGATGGAAACCCTTTAGATCCAGGAAGAGCAATGTTTTCGGCGGTGCGCCCGTGCCGGACTGCGGATGCCGGTTGTTGACGAAGCGAAGTATGCTACAGGGAAGATCGGTCAGAGCAAATCACGGAATCCGAAACAGGACGGAAAATTCTGGTTTTTCGGAGGAAAACCTGGTAAGTTCGTTACTTCTCCCGACGCAATGTTCCCTTCTGCACCTCTTCCACCACCTTCGCAAGAACAGCCGCGTCCTTCGACTGAATCACATGGGCAATTCGGGAGGCGGGAACTTTCATCCGCGTCATGATCTCTTCCGCCGCTTCCCACATCTTTGCCTGCTTTTTCGGAGGCGACAGGTACAGATTGGTCACCAGTTCGGCCAACCGCTGCTCATCCATCTGATCCCGGTTCTCGTAGAACCGCGAAATCACCTTTTGCTGATAGGCCGAATACTGTCGATCCGTCATGACATCTCCTTTCAGGCAGCGGCAAATTCTGCTGGATTTCCGCAAGGGGCTGCTATTCGGCAAAGACCAGGGCTTTGAGGTATTCGCGGTTGAGCCGGGCAATGTGGGACACGCTGATTTCAGCCGGGCAGGCCGCTTCGCATTCGGACGTGTTGGTACACGAACCGAACCCCTCGCGGTCCATCTGCGCGACCATATTCAGCACGCGTGTCGCTCGCTCTGGCTGACCCTGAGGCAGGATCGACAGCTGTGAGACCTTGGCGGATACGAAGAGCATCGCGGAGGCGTTTTTGCAGGATGCCACACACGCACCGCAGCCGATACACGCCGCGGCGTCCATGGCCACTTCCTGCTGGCGACCCGGAACAGGCACGCTGTTGCCATCCGGCGCGTTGCCCGTGTTGACGGAAACAAAGCCCCCGGACTGGATGATCCGGTCGAATGCCGAACGATTCACCACCAGGTCCCGCACGACGGGGAACGCCTGAGCCCGCCACGGTTCGATGGTGATCACTTCCCCGTCGCTGAATCGACGCATGTGCAGCTGACAGGTGGTAGTGCCACGGTCCGGCCCGTGAGCCTGTCCGTTGATCATCAGACTGCACATTCCGCAAATGCCTTCGCGGCAGTCATGGTCAAACGCCACAGGCTCTTCGCCGGCTGCGATGAGCTGTTCGTTGAGCACGTCCATCATTTCCAGGAAGGACATGTGTGTGCTGACGCCGTTGAGTCGATAGTCCCGGAAGGCTCCGGGAGCATTCGGGCCTGGCTGACGCCAGACCCGCAGGGTGAGATTCAATGTTTCAGCACTCATGTTACTTGTAGCTCCTCGTTGAGGGCTTCACATTTTCGAAGATCAGTGGCTCTTTGTGGAGCACAGGTTCGCTGCTGTCGGCCGACGATTCCCAGGCCGCCACGTAGCTATACAGGTCGTCGCGACGAGCCGCTTCGCCATCAGCCGTCTGATACTCTTCCCGGAAGTGCCCGCCACAGCTTTCTTCGCGGTGCAGCGCATCCACCGCCAGCAGCTCAGCGAATTCCATGAAATCTGCCACCCGACCAGCCTTTTCCAGGCTTTGGTTGAGCGAATCACCGGTGCCGAGCACACGCACGTCCTGCCAGAACTGTTCCCGCAGGGCCCGAATGCGGGGAATCGTGGCTTCGAGGCCGGTGCGACTGCGAGCCATGCCGCAGTAGTCCCACATGAGCAATCCGAGTTCACGGTGGAAGGAGTCGACGCTGCGACGGCCGTTGATGCTGAGCAGTCTGGTGAGTCGTGCGGAGGCATCGTTCAGGGCGGCTGTGCAGGCCGGATGGTCCTCAGCGACCTTCGGCAGTTTCGTGCCTGCGAGATAATCGCCGATGGTGTAAGGGATCACAAAATAACCGTCGGACAAGCCCTGCATCAGTGCGCTGGCACCCAGCCGGTTGGCACCGTGGTCAGAAAAATTCGCTTCGCCAAGCACATACAATCCCGGAACATTGCTCATCAGGTTGTAATCAACCCAGAGCCCGCCCATCGTATAGTGCACAGCGGGATAAATCCGCATTGGTACCTTGTAGGGATCCTCGGCCGTGATCTTGGCGTACATGTGGAACAGGTTGCCGTACTTCTTCCTCACAACGTCTTCACCATCCCGCGTGATCGCGTCGCGGAAATCAAGATACACAGCCAGTCCGGATCCGCCGACGCCAAATCCGGCATCTGTGCGTTCCTTGGCCGCTCGTGACGCGATATCCCGCGGCGCGAGATTGCCGAACGACGGATACCGCCGCTCAAGGTAATAATCGCGCTCGTCATCCGGAATCTGGCTGGGACTGCGAGTATCACCGGGCTTTTTCGGCACCCACACCCGCCCGTCATTCCGCAGGCTCTCACTCATTAAGGTCAGCTTCGACTGGTAGTCGCCGCTGACAGGAATGCAGGTGGGATGAATCTGAGTGTAGCAGGGGTTGGCAAAATACGCACCCCGCCGGTGGCAACGCCATGACGCTGTCACGTTACAGCCCTTGGCGTTGGTGGACAGATAATACACGTTGCCGTAACCGCCTGTGCAGAGCACCACAGCGTCGGCGGTGTGCGTCTCCAGATGGCCGTTTTCGAGATTGCGGACGATGATGCCGCGAGCCGCTCCGTCGACGACGACCAGGTCGAGCATTTCGCGACGGGCAAACATCTTCACCTTGCCGCCGGAAACCTGCCGCATGAGCGCCTGATATGCTCCCAGAAGGAGCTGCTGGCCGGTTTGGCCACGACAATAAAACGTACGAGACAGCTGGGCACCGCCGAAGGAGCGGTTCGCAAGCGTCCCGCCGTACTCCCGCGCGAACGGAACACCCTGAGCCACGCACTGGTCGATGATGTTGTTGGCCACCTGAGCCAGTCGGTAGACGTTGGCCTCTCGTGCTCGGTAGTCCCCCCCCTTGATCGTGTCGTAGAACAGTCGCCAGATGCTGTCCCCGTCGTTCGGATAGTTCTTCGCCGCATTGATGCCGCCCTGAGCAGCGATGCTGTGGGCACGGCGAGGGCTGTCCTGGAAACAGAACGCCTTTACGTTGTAGCCCAGTTCTCCCAGCGATGCGGCTGCTGAACCGCCCGCGAGTCCCGTGCCGACAACAATGATGCTGTACTTCCGCTTGTTTGCCGGATTGACCAGTTTCAGGTTGAACCGATGCTTGTCCCACTTTTGTTCAAGTGGACCCTCGGGAACCCGGGAGTTCAGAGTGTCGCCTGCCACGCGAAACATCGCACTACCTCAGCTCTCACAGAGAATTCCAAGTGCTTATCCCAACTGCCACTTATGCCTGAAATCCAAGCGCCCAGACGACGAGACTGATAAATCCGCCGGCAATCAGCCAGGCCGCTGTAATACCCGCTGCTTTGAGCAGGAAATTCCAGTTGCGGTGATTGAGCCCCAGCGTCTGCAGGGAACTGCGGACGCCGTGACTGAGGTGGATTCCCAGAGCAATCAGGCAGACAACGTAAATTCCAGCGTGAACCGGATGAGACAATACGGCTCGCACCGCCTGATAGGAATTTGCGGGGACGCCGTCCACCATCGCCGCGGAATAATCCACGTCGAATCCCTTCTTCAACTTCATGTCCAGAATGTGAGTCACCAGGAAAATGCCGATGAGCACTCCTGTGGCCATCATCCATGCGGACGCGCCGCCCGATGGGAGCACAAACAGTCCCTGCTTCGTCTGCTTCATCGCGTAGTCTGACCGCCGCGCCAGGCGATTCATCGACGACGTTGATAACGCCAGTCCAATATGCAGCGCGAACATCGAAAACAACCCCACCTCGGCGGCCGCAAGGATCGGTCCAAGGCTGTGCAGCTTTTCAGCATACGCGTTAAACACGTCTTCGCCGGCAAATAACTGGAGGTTGCCGCCCAGGTGCACCACCAGGAAGCCCACCAGCGACAGACCGCTGACCGCCATCAGGAATTTCTGACCCACAGACGTGGACAACGCCCTGAGCACCGGCCGAAGACCGGGCAGAGATGACAACAGGCAGGCCGGAAGACTGAGAATCCGAAGCAGAGCGTTCAAGTGGCACGCTCCTCCTGGTTAAAACGACCAAATGACCCAGCAAACCCACGAACCACCGATCGGTTCAAGGATTCCTGCGGGATTATAGGTTGATCCGCGGGAACTGCAATCGGCCGGAGCCAGTCGGGTTTCGACAGGATTTTGCAGTAACTTCATGACTTCTGTGACGAAACCCGCTCCGGCAACGCTGTGATCCCGCCACCGCGAAACCGCCCGCGTGGCACCGCCGACAACGGCAGCGTGAAGTGTTCCTGAAAGCGGGAATAAACAGCCAGCAAGGGGGGGTCAGCGATTCTTCAGGAACGCGAGAATGTCCGCCATCTGCTCCACCGTGACGTCCCGCTCAATGCCTTCCGGCATGAGCGATTTATTGGTGGCCCGCAGTTCTTCAATTTCTTCCCTCGAAACTGTCACTTCCCGGCCTTCCGGCTGACGCAGTGTGACGGATTGAGCGTTTTCTGCGGCCAGCAGACCATTCAGGATGCGGCCGTCGGTGGTCACTGCCACGTACTCCGAAAACTGCGGATCCACTCGGCGGTTGGGGTCCAGAATGTCATACAGCAGTGCATCCCGCGCTCGGGCTCGGGTGTCACTGATATCCGGTCCCACATTCGCGCCGACGCCGCCGATGCGATGGCATTTGCTGCAGGTTTTCTGGAACACCTGTGCCCCCGCGGCGGCATCTCCGCTGGTCAGCAACGCCCCCGCATACTGCTCAGCAACCGCTCGACGGTCCGCCGAAACCGTGCCCCCGAAGAGCTCTTCCGCCAGACTGCGCAGGGCGGGTTCCGGGTGCTTCAGCAGGTTCAATCGCTGTTCAATCGACGCGGCCGATGCCGGGATGGCTCCGGCACGCATCTGGTTGAGCAGTTCCTGGGTGGATTCGCGGCGCGCGAGAAGCAGATCGAGTGCCGCAGAACGAGCGCCGGGAGACAGCTCGGGCCACGCAGAAATCACCAGCCCCGCAGCTTCCTGCCGGCCACTTCTTCGGAGCGCTTCCACAGCGGCTCGCTGACAGGCCGCCGATTCCCCACCCGCCAGCAGCGGGGTGACTGTGTCGAGCAACTGTGCGGCAGGGAGTTGTGGGAGGAGTTCCATGGCGGCCAGCCGATCCGCGTCTGATCGCGCGCGATCCATCACCGTCGCCGCCGCGGCTGCAAGGATTCCGGCGAGAGCCTGCAGCGGTTGCCGCGCGGTTGCCGGGGGATCAGCAAGCAGTGCCGGGAGCGACCTGGGGAGCGTGGCGTCAGTGCTGCGGGGGAGTCCGTCGGCAAGTCCGGCCACGATTGCGGTCTGCCACCATTCGCCGGACACCTGGGCGGCGTTCACGAGTTCCGCAAGCCGTACGATCGACGGCAGGCCACCACGCGCCGCAGCGGTGGCCGCCAGCTGTCGCAGAAAGGCAGTGGGCGGGGCTGCATTGACGCCCGCGGACCCTCGGATGACTTCTTCCGCGGCAGTCGCCGCCAGCTGCGGAGCTCCGAGCAGCACAGCGCGGTGCAGCCACAAATCCCCACTGCTCGCAGCGGCACGCACAGCGTCAGTGGCGTTCGGGGCGTCGGCCGGGAGTCGCAGCAGGGCCGCAAAGGCCACTTCCGGCGAGGCGTCGGCTGCAAGCGTCCCGAGCTGCCTGGTGATTTCGGCAGACCATGATGAGGCCGGAGTGGCTGCGGCGAATTCGGCGAGCAGTCTTGCGGCGTCGCGACGGACCGCCGGGACCGGGTCAGAGGCGGCTGTCAGCAGATCGTCCGGGGCGAGCGTCTGCAGGCCGTGAAGACACCACAAAGCGTGCAGTCTGGCAAGCGGGCTGGAGGTCGCAGGCGAGCCTGTTGGACGGGCCTGCAGCAGCTGTCGCAGACGTGCTTCGAGGTCTGACCGGCGGCCGTCCACAATGAGCCGCTGGGCGAGCATTCTGCGCCAGCCATTGTGGTCGCACAGAAGCTGCAGCAGGTCGTCGTCGGTCTGCGGGGCAGTGAAGGGCGCCGGCAGGTTGAAATGAGAATCCGGAACGATGCACCAGATGCGGCCCCGATCTTCCCCGGCCCGCCAGTCCATCTTCTTCGCCACGTCGTCCGGCACAAACTTCGGATGCTCAACCCAGAGCCGGTACATGTCAGCCAGATAGAGTTCACCGTTGGGGCCTGTGGCGAGGCTGGCTGGGCGGAACCACGTGTCCGTCGATGTCAGAAAATCGGCCTGCTCACGGCCACGCACCGCCGTCAGACCAGCACCGTCCGGCTGAACAACCGACCGCGTCACCAGATGTCCGACCGGCTCGCACACAAACACCTGATGATCCGATTGCTCTCCGAATAACCCGCCCCGATAGGCGGTAACGCCACAGGCAGATGTGTGAGTGCCCGCGTGGGAGAGCCAGTTGCTTTTCATGGTCACCGCAGGGTAGACACGAGTTTTTTCGCCGGATGGCCCGACGTCCGCGTGACCAGTGGAAATGCCGGCAAAGGGGCTCAATCCGGTCTGAGCCAGCGTGAACATGTCCGTCATGATCGGGTTGCGGTTGGAACTGAAGTACCGGTGCCCGAAGGCATCGATGGTATTTCCGAACTGCCCCGCCCCCGACACCGCCTCAAAACGCATCGAACGCGGATCAAAACGGAAATCAACCCGCGGAATGTCCACGGCCTCTTTTGATTCAAAGCCCGGCCGCACGCAGCGCACCTTGCCGTGCCCGTAGGTGAAATAAATCCAGTTGTCCAGGCCGCGGCGAGGGCAACCGATCTGCATTTGCGGATGCGCCGGGATGAAACCGTCAAACCAGACTTCAACGCGATCGGCGATCTTGTCGCCGTTGTCGTCCGGGAGGTGGACGATCTGAGTTTCCGTGCAGGCGAGAACGCCCGTGCCAAAGGCCATCACGCTGTGGCAGAACTTCAGGTGGTCTGCGAAGACCGTACGACGATCGAAGCCGTCCTGACCATCCGTGTCTTCCAACAGAGCGATGCGGGAAAGAGCTGGGGCATCGGGCTGAGCGGGGCCGGAGGGGTAATCGGAATATTCAGCGACAAACATGCGGCCACGGTGGTCAAAATCGATGCCGACGGGATCAAAGACGAGCGGTTCTGAGGCGGCGAGGGTGATGCGGTAGCCGTCTTCCAGTGCAAAGCATTGAGCGGAGTCTTCAGCGGACTTCGGCGGATCCGTCGGCTGGTCGATCCAATGTCGCCCCCCACGCTGCTGTTCAACAGACCGCACCAGTTCATCGGCCCCCGCAGCAGCCGTTATCGTCAGCACGCACACAAGCATCCACCGCATCGTCGGTCTCCCACGGGGCAAAGTCGCAGCAGGGTTGTTGATGTCAGGAGTCAGGACTGTAGTCCTGACTCCGGCAAATTCCAAGTGCTCCAGCAACCCACGTGAAAGCGGCTGGGCGGGAGCCCAATGGCCTTGAGGTTCTCTGGAATCCTCTGAGCAGATGGGTGAAGAGCCCGGGAGGGCCGGTCGTTTCAGTGGATGCCAGAGAGCTTCAAGTCCCCTGGACCCAGCGCGGCGTGATGCAGGAACATTGATCTGCACCAGCGAGCACAGCGGCCACAGGTAGAAACGCAGAGCAGAGGAGAAACCGAGTTTCTGTTTTGTCGGAACATTCGGGACCGCCCGTGGCTGGGTCCTGGTTCACACCGACCTGTCTTCAAGCAGCCCCTGCAGCTGTTGGGCCCGAAGCTTCAGGTCGGCGACAGACAGCAATCGGAGTTCCTGTTGGGAAGTGACCGGCTGCTGCAGAACTTTTTGCAGGGTGCGAATCGAACCGATCACGACGCCCTTTTCAAGCCCCAGCTCGAGTCCCTCTTCACGGCCCTCTTCGCGGCCCTCTTCACGGCCCTGCCTGATACCCTTTTCCATTCCCCGTTCAATCAACGCATCATAGCACGTTGGCATTGGTGCCTCCTGATCGAGCTGGAGTCCGGTTCGGATCGCCTGTTCAAACCAATCCACCCTGCGGGCGTCGAACACCGTGCTC
>JBJTOM010000206.1:0-6393 GCA_046074585.1 Planctomycetota bacterium
CCCATGCCAGTCGCTGCGGGTCATCGCCTGGCTGCTGGAGGATGCGTCTGGCGAGTGCCTGAGCGGCTTCGATGCAGACGGGATCGTTGAGTGTCACAAGGGCCTGCAGCGGGGTGTTAGTGCGGTTGCGGCGGAGGGTACAGACTTCGCGATTGGGAGCATCGAAGGTGGCCATGGAGGGGTACGGATTGCTCCGCCGCCAGGTGGTGTAGAGCGCGCGTCGGTACCGGTCTTCGCCCATGCTGGTCTGCCAGTCGGTGGAGCTTCCGAAGGCTGCAGACAGTCCCATGCTGGGCTGTGGTGGCTTGACGGGTGGGCCGAACATTTTGTGGCTGAGCAGTCCGGCGACGGCGAGTGTCTGGTCGCGGATCATTTCGGAGCTGAGCCGCACGCGGGGACCGCGGGACAGCCAGCGGTTGTCGGGGTCAAGGGCTGCGAGTTCAGGAGTGACGCGGGCGGACTGAAGGTAGGTGGCGGAGCTGACGAGGAGTTTCAGCAGGTGGCGGGTGTTCCAGGAAGATTCGCGGAGTTCGACGGCGAGCCAGTCGAGCAGTTCGGGGTGTGTGGGGAGTTCGCCCTGGGAGCCGAATTCTTCGCTGGTGCCGACGATGCCGCGGCCGAATATGTCTTCCCAGTACCTGTTGGCGACGACTCGGGCGGTGAGCGGATTGTCCGGGCTGACGAGCCAGCGGGCGAGTGCCAGTCGGTTGGTGGGCTGATCGGGTGGCAGCGGAGGAAAGATGGCGGGGACGCCTTCGTGCACTTCGGGGCCGCGATCGAGGTAATTCCCGCGGTACTGGAGTTGTGTTTTGCGGCGGCGATCCGGGGTGAGTTCCTTCATGACGAGCACGGAGGCGCCGGGCTGCATGGCATCAGATTCCTTCTGCAGGGCGGCAAGTTCCGTGCGTGCGGCCGCCAGTTCCGGGGCGGCGTTGCGGCGGAAGAAATCGGCGAGGGCAGCGGAATCCTGGGCGGACCGCTGATCTGCGGGCTGCTGCAGTGCGGCCAGGAGAGTCGCAGGGACGCGGGCCCGTTCGATGGCGGCGGGATGCGGTGTGGCGCTGAGCTGAAAGTGGCCCAGCAGATGGCCGGCGTAAGGGGAGTTCTGTTCGAGCACGATGCGGAGCGTGCCGCCTTTGCTGACCGGAATGGGCAATTCGGGGACCAGTGTCAGGGCGTGCGAACGAGCGGCGTCACCCCCGACGGCCCAGCCGTTATCGGGTTCGGCTTTTCCGTCGAGCACTTCTTCGGGGGTGAAGGCTGCCTGGCTGAAGTCTGCGGCCGCTGTGATGAAGCGGATGTCGCGGTGGTTGGAGGGGCTGAATTCGGCGGATGGGTTGGGGGCCTGGTCGAGGGTGGTTGACCAGATTTCGCGGCGGTCGGCATCGAGCAGCAGGAGTCGGGCGCCGGCCAGACGCGAATGGATCCCGTTGCCTGTGCGGTTCCAGACGACGATTTTTTCGACGGGTGCCGGGGTCTTCAGATCGAGTTCCCACCAGGGATCTTTGGAGATGGCGGTGTGGGTTACGGATTTCTTTTCGTAGTTGCCATCGGTGTTGTTGTCGACGGCCAGCTGAGCGGGGCCGGCGAAATCGGTGGAGCTTTGGGAGGCGTCGCCGCCGGGGGCGATATTGGAGCCGCGTGAGAAGACCTGAATTTCGGCGAGGGACAGAATTTTTCCGTCGCCGGGAAGATCCAGGCGGACGAATCGGGCGGGGGGTTGTGAGTTGTTGGCGGGGAGCCACTGGGCGCGGACTTCGGTGATCACAAAATTGCCGCCCCCGTAGCCTGCTCCACCGGCCGGCAGTTTGTCGGAGGGCAGAGTTTCGATGCGGAGTGCGGCGAGTCCCTGTGCGGTCAGCGAGGGAATGCCGGCCAGCGGCTGCAGGTCGATTTCGACGGCCGTGGTGTCCTTATCGGCGGAGCTGGGCAGGAAGACGGCGCCGCTGTCTTCGAGAGTCACCGGCTGGCCGCTGGTTCGCCGGGCCGCGGCAGGTTTCAGCGGTGTCCAGTCGGCTGGTGCCTGCAGTCGCTGTTCCCAGAGTGCCTGGGATTGTGCGAGTTCAGGGGTGGGGGTTTCAAGCTGTGTTTTGAGCTGTGCGAGTCGGGTGGTGAGTTCTGTGCGGCGGGTTTTCTGCTCGGGTGTGAACAGCGAAAGTTTCGGCGAATCGTCCCCGCGGTCGGCGTCTTCGGTGTTGTTGAGGATGGCGAAGACCTTGAAGTATTCTTCCTGCGTGATGGGGTCGTACTTGTGGGAATGGCACTGGGCGCAGGCGAATGTGGTCCCCATCCACACCGCCATGGTGGTGTTCACGCGGTCGACCACGGCGACATTGCGGAATTCTTCGTCCTGCGTTCCACCTTCGTTGTTGGTCATGGTGTTGCGGTGAAAGCCGGTGGCGATGATCTGGTCTTCGGTGGCGTTGGGAAGGAGGTCACCGGCGAGCTGTTCGATGGTGAACTGGTCAAAGGGCATGCCTGAATTGATCGCCTGAATCACCCAGTCGCGCCAGGGCCAGATGGTTCGAGCCGGGTCATCGGCGTAGCCGGCGGAATCGGCGTAGCGGGCCAGATCGAGCCATTTTCGGGCCCAGTGTTCGCCGAACTGCGGGCGGGACATCAGCTGATCCACCAGTTCGCTGTAGACATCGGCGCGGAACACGGGGGCGGTGCCGTCTGCGGGGGCTGGCTGGAGACGGGCGGACCAGTCGCGGGCTTCTTCGAGCGTGGGTGGAAGTCCGATGAGATCGAGGAAGACGCGACGGACGAGCGTTTGCGGGTCGGCCTGGGGAGTCGGCTGCAGCCGGCGGGCTGTGAGCTGTTGCAGGATGTAGTGATCGATGGGATTGCGGGCCTGGCTGGCAAGGTCAGCCGGCAGAGCGGGCACGGGGGGGCGTTCGGGGGGCACGTAGGACCAGTGTCTGGCGAACGGAGCCCCCTGGCGGATCCAGTCTTTGAGGATGGCCTGTTCGTCGGCCGTGAGCGGGGCGCCGAATTCGGGTGGGGGCATGCGGAGATCGGGGTTGGAACTGAGCACGCGACGGAGCAGTTCGCTGGCGTCGGGTTGTCCGGGGACGATGGCGGTGTGTCCGGATTCAAGCGTTTTTGTGGCGCTGGTGGCTTCGTCCAGCCGCAGACCGGCCTGGCGCTGACTTTCGTCCGGACCGTGGCAGGCGAGGCAGCGGTTGGAGAGGATGGGGCGGATGCGGCGATTGAAGTCGATCGCGGAGGGGGCGGAATTGGCAGCGGCGTCCTGAGCCTGAACGGGCAGTGTCAGGAGCGGGCTGCAGAGGCCGCAGAGGCTGAACAGCAGGTGGAGGATTCGCATGGCGGGCACCTGACGGTGTGGGGTAGGGACGGGGGGACCAGGCGCGCTGGAGCGGGGCGCCGGGATGAGAGTCTACCCGAGAGATCAGGGGAAGAAAAGAGCCTGCCAGGAAGTCTGCGGGGGCGGGGGTCAGAGGATGAATTGCTGGCCGGGCTGGAGCACGACCGGGCGGGCACTGGTGTTTTTACGCACCTGATCGCTCCATGCCGCCACATCCTGCTCGATCACCGGGAACGTATTCACGTGGCAGGGCATGACGATTTCCGGCTGGAGCAGGCGGATGGCTCGGAGTGAATCGGCGGGTCCCATGGTGTAGTTATCGCCGATGGGGAGAATCGCCAGTTTGAGTCCGGCTTCACCGATGAGAGCCATATCGCCGAACAGTCCGGTATCTCCGGCGTGGTAGATGTTGCCGGCGTCGGTGTGGAAGAGCAGTCCGGCGGGGCTGCCGCCGCAGCTGCCGTCGGGAAGAATCGAGCCATGGTGGGCGATCGTGAGCTTGAGCGTGCCGAAGGAAAAGCGGTGGCTGCCGCCGATATGCATATCGTGCGTGCGCTGGACGCCCTGTTTCTTCAGCCAGATTGAGATTTCGTGGTTGGAGATGACCATGGCGTGAGTGCGTCTGGAAATCTCGACGGCATCACCGACGTGGTCTCCGTGCCCGTGGCTGATGACGATATAATCCGCCGGCACGTCCGCAGCGGAAATGGGCGCCTGGGGATTGCCGGTAAGAAAGGGGTCGATGAGCACGGAGCGACCGGCGGTCTGGAGCAGGAATGCACTGTGTCCGTAGTACGTGATCGTGGTGGTCATGGCGTGCGACTTTCAGGTGAAACCAAGATTCTTCTGCACGTTCTTTTTATAAGCTTCGACTCCGGGCTGTCCATAGGGGTTGGTGCCCGTGAGTCGTCCTTCGACGACGGTGGCCAGCATGAGCATCTGCAGGAGCTGTCCGAGGGCATGTTCGGAGAGTGTGGGCAGCCCCAGATCGGCCGTGGGGCGCCGTTCGTCGGCGTAGGCTTCGTTGACTCCTGAGACGGCAGCCTGGAGGATCCGGGGCAGAGGCGTTCCGGCCAGCTGATTCAGGCGATCCTGGTCAAAGCGGTGGGACGGCAGAGCAAGGGGAGCGAAGCGAGGTTCGCCGGGGAGCAGGTTGGTGATGAGTTTATCGCGACGCCCTTCCTGATGCTGCTGACCCCGGCTGTGCAGATCGCGGGTGTTGACAACGGTGATCGGGGTGGCACCACGTTCGTGTTTGCCGAGGCTTTCGCTGAGCAGTTGGTCGTACCAGAAGCCGAGCGCTTCGAGGCAGCTGCCCCAGGTGGAGAGGATTCTGAGGTGGCAGCCCAGGTCACGTTCGCAGGCGTGGCAGACGGCCACGAACTGCAGGATCACGTTGGACTCGAAGGGAGCAGAACGGAAGTGGTCGGTGATATCGGCAGCCCCCTGCAGGAGGGCGCGGATGTTGAGTCCCGCGGTGGCGGCCGGGAGCAGTCCGACGGCGGTGAGCACCGAGAATCGGCCGCCGATGCCTTCGGGAATGGAAAAGGTATCGGTGTAGCCGGCCGCCTGGCTGAGCTGTCGGAGGCGACCGGTTTCGCCGGTGACGGGAACGATGAGTTCGGAGGCTCTGGAGCCGAAGCGGCGTTCCACAAGTTCTCTGAAGATGCGAAAGGCGGCTGCGGTTTCCAGAGTGCCACCGGACTTGCTGATGACGATCAGCGCAGTGCGGCCGGATGGTGTTTCCGGGTGAGCCGCAGCGCGGGCATCGAGCAGTTCGAGGAGTCTTCGCTGCTGGTCTGAATCGACATTCCAGCCATCGAAGTACAGTCGGGGAATTCCAGCCCGGACTTCCCGGGTGTATTCATTGTGGAGCGGGTTGCCGAGCGCTTCGTGGAGGGCCCGCATGCCCATGTAGGAGCCGCCGATGCCCAGCACCACGAGGGAATCTGCGAGCGACTGCAGGCGGTGAGCGGAGTTTTCAATGCGGGCCACCAGACTTCCCGGACCCGCTGCGCGAAGATCAGCCAGCAGCTCTTCAGGCCACTGGATGAAGGCTGCATCGAGCGGCTGTTTTTCAGGGGGAATGGGAGCAGCAGCCTGCCAGAGCTCGACGTCGTTGAGCGTTTCATCGCGAGCGGCACAGAGGGCATCGCGAAGAGCCTGAATGCGGCCGGCAGGAAGCAAAGCCTGAGCGGCCTGGGCGTTGTACTTCAGCAGTGGGGTTGACATCGGGGAACCCTTTGAGTGTCCGGCACGGAATTGCAGGCCCTTGCCTGTCCGGTCATCCTAGCACGCCAGCCGATGGTAAGAGGCGATGGATCTGGTCAGGTTGCGGACTTCCCGAGGGTGGCAACGCGGGGAACCAGCCAGTTGCCGTCGGACGGCAGTCCGCGGGCAAACGGCGCTGCCGCGGCATGCGTGTGTCGCTGGGGTGAAATGAAGAGTCGCCAATGAGGGACCAGGAGCTCAGCCCCGCTCCGGAGCGCTGGCCATGCGTGTCATGCGTCTCATCGGTCCCATTTGTACGATCTGTACCATGACGCAAAACACCCCACGCGAGCCGCGCCCGTGAGGAAGCGGGATACTCCCACCACGGGCTGCGTTTCGAAGTGGGAAGTGCGAAGTTGCAGAGGCGTGCGGAGGATGTCAATCCCCCGGTAACGCTCCTGAGCCGCCGGACGGGAGTCCGCGGGCAACGGCGCTGCGGGGCGATGATACGGTGTGCAGAGAAGTGGGAAGTGAGAAGTGGCATGCGGGAGAGAGATAGAGAGAGTAGAAAGTCGAAAGGAGACCGCAGGAGAAGGAAGAAAGTCGAGAGTCTCCTCTTTCCGTTCTCCGTTCTCCTGCTCTATTTTTTGACGGCGGGTGCCGTCAAAAAAATGGATTTCTATCCCCCGGTCAGAGTGCGTGCCCGCGCAGCCAATACGTCATCGGGAACGCACCAGAGCCGCACCGGCCGTTTGACATCGGCCGCACACCGGATGCTGGCCTGCCTCACGCAACCGGGCTGAGGGGCGTAAACACGGGGTATGCCATGAAAACATCTCAATTTGCCCCGCTTA
>JBJTOM010000207.1:0-3463 GCA_046074585.1 Planctomycetota bacterium
CAGCCGCACGCCGCGCCAGCGCCGCAAGCCTGGTCCAGCGTGCTGGTCAGGCTGCCGCTGCAGGCCGTGCCACCGCGGCCCGCAGCTACTATCAGCAGGCGCTGGAACTGGACCCCGAAAACCCACAAGCCCTGCTCCACACCGCCTCCGCACGTCAGCAGGATGGCCAGCTTCAGGAAGCTCTCGAACTGCTGCGGCAGATCACCGCTGCCCCCGCTGATGTCCTTGCCAAAACGCGATTCCTTGAGGCCACGATTGCACTGCAGCAGCATCGGGCCGTGGCGGCCGAAACGCTGTTTCTCGAAGCTTCTCAGCTGGATCCGCTCTGGGCACCGCCACTCCGCGACCTGCTCCCTCTGTACGCCCTTCAGCAGCGTACGGCCCCGCTTCTGCAGACACTCGCTCGCCTCGAATCTCTCCGGCCACTCAATGCCGCCGAACTGGCCATGCGACTGCTCGCCGCCGCACCACTGATTCCCGCAGAGACAGCCACACCCCGCCTCCAACAGTCGCTCGCCGCCGATCCTGCCGATGCTTTCAGCCTCCGAGCCCTGCTGCTGCTGCAACTGGCCGCCGGCCAGCCCGCCGCTGCCCTGCAGATGCTCAATCAGTACTCCGCCATCGAGGCGGCATCCCCCGCTGTTCAGCAGCTGCGACTGCTGCTTCAGGCCCGCAGCGGCGACACTCAGTTCGCCAGCCCTTACATGGACCAGCTGATCCTCCGGACAGCGGCCACCACCGACGCCCTCGAAGCCGCGCTCCGCCATCCGCTCGTGACCACTGTCCCCGAACGACGACTTGCCGTTGCGAAAGTTCTGCAGCAGCAGCAGCCGTGGTCGCCCGGCGCCAGCCACGAACTGGCCGAAGCTCTGAACGCTGCCGGCCAGCCCGCTGCTGCTGCCGCCCAGCATACCATCACCCGCAGCCTCGATCAGCTCGAACTGCTCGCCTGGCGCGTCTTTCGCCCCCAGGCCGCGATTCCCGAAATGGGACTGCCGCTGTATCTGGAAATCAGCAGTCTGCTGCTGCAGATGAACGCTGCAGATGAGGCCCGAAAATGGCTGCTTGCCGCCGAAACGCTCACCCCCGCCACACCCGAGGCCTCCGCACTGCTCGCCCGGCAACGCCAGGCCCTCGAACTCGCCCTTCGCACACCTGCGGACCCGACCGCCAGCCCACCCCGGTCGCCCGCGTCCGCCACGACCGCTCAGCTTGCCGCACTGCCCGCCGATTTCCCGCCCCTGCCCGTTCTCAAAAAACCGCTCACCACCCCCGATCCGGCCGCACCCCCCCCGCCTGCAGACGCCAGTGTCGCCGGGCCGGCCTGGGAATTCGTCGACGTGGCGGCTGCATACCACCTGGACTTCGCGTATGACAACGGGGGCAGCAAATCCCGCAGCATTGTGGAAACCATCGGCGGTGGTTCGGCCATTCTGGATTTCGACTGCGATGACTGGCCCGATGTGTTTCTGCCCCAGGGGCCGTCCGGGAGCGATCGTCTGTATCGCAACATCCGAGGCAGGGAATTTGTGGAGTGTTCTGCAGGGTCCGCAGCCGGTGGCACGGGGCACGGACTGGCAGCGACCGCGGGTGATTTCGACTGTGACGGCTTCACTGATCTGTGCGTCACGCGACTGGGAACCTGTCGACTGCTCAGAAACAACGGCGACGGCAGTTTCTCAGACGCCACCACAGCGTCGCTGTCAGCTCAGACCGGCTGCAGCAGCGGTGCCTGCTTCGCCGATCTCGATCAGGATGGATTTCCGGAACTCTTCGTGCTCAATTACGTGGAGGACTGGGATCGTCGCTGTATCAACAGCGAAGGCCACTATGCGATTTGTGATCCGCGGGAGCTGCGACCGGCCGTCAATCGGCTCTATCGCAATTCCGCAGACGGTGACTTCGAAGACATCACGGAATCATCCGGGCTGGCGACCGTTCCGGGACGCGCTCTGGGGATCCTCGCAGCCGATCTGACCTGTGACGGCCGGCTGGATCTGTTCGTCGCCAATGACGGTCTCCCCAATTCGCTGTTCACATGCGAAACAGATGCACTGCGGCTGCAGAACATCGCCACCACGGCTGGAGTTGCCGTGCCGGAATCCGGCCGCGCCCATGCGGGGATGGGAGCGGCCGTTGCGGACTTCAATGCCGATGCCCTCCCGGATCTGTTCGTCACCAACTTCTACCGCGAAGTCAACACGCTCTACCAGTCGCTGGACTGTGGCCTGTTCGGGGATTTTTCGCAGCGTTCACAGGCTGGTCCCCCCAGCCTGCTCCTGCTGGGTTTCGGCGTGCAGCCACTGGATGCAGAGAACGACGGACTCACCGATCTTGTGATTCTCAACGGTGACATCGACGACTACTCTGCTTCCGGACGGCCATGGAAGATGCCGACAAGTGGGCTCAGGGGACTGCCTGACGGGCGGTTTCTGGACATGGCCGGGCGGTGTGGCAGCGACTTTGCGAAACCGCAGCTGGGCCGGGGGCTCAGCCGCCTCGACTTCGACGCCGATGGCCGCGTGGATCTGCTCGCTGTCCGGCATGATGGCCCGGTTCGGCTCTTTCAGAATCAGACCCCGGCCGTCCATCCCGGAGTGCAGCTGCGACTGATTGGCCCTGACAGCAATCGTTCGGCTGTGGGCACAGCCATCGATTGCCAGTTCGCTGACGGCCAGCTCCGACGCTTCTGGCTCACGACTGGAGACGGCTTCGCAGCCACGAATGAACCCCGCCTGTTCCTGCCGGCAGCGGGAGGCGCGGTCACCGTTTCGATTCCCGGCCAGGCGACTTCGGCAACACAACTCGCCACCGGCAATTGGGCCTGCCGACTGCGATCGAAACACGACCCCGTATTTTATTCCCTGCCGCATTAGCAGAACAGCAGCAGCCCAGGCCCGCAAACAGCTCCCCAAAATCGAGCCGCAACCATGAGGGAGTCGGACGCCTCCAGACGCACGATTCGCCCACGAAATTTCCCGGGATTCGTCGCCCTGGGATGCCGAAACGGTGTGAAGAAAACCGGACGTCGTCTTTCGGACGCCGCCCCACGTGACAAGGCGTGCAGTGGATGTCAATCCCCCGGTAACGCGCTGCTGAGCCGTCGGACGGCAGTCCGCGGGCAACAGCACTGCCACGGCCTTCGTGGGAAGCCCCGAGGGACTGGGTACCCTTCGACGAGGAACCTGGAACTCACCCCTGTTTCGTCACGCGGGCCATCCGTCTCATGAGCCCCCTGCGTCCCACGTGGCCCATCACACAACCCGCCCAAAACGCAACCTCCAGGCCGCGCTCGTGAGCAAGCGGGCTACCCGGACGCCCTATAAAAGTTCGCAGTGGGAAGCGGGGAAGGACTGACGCGTGCGAGTTCCGGGGCTGGCGAGTGCGTTTCGATGCCATGCACCTTTGCCTGTGGTTGGAACGATTTTTCGGTTTGTGGTGATTTGGGCAGTTGCAGCGATCA
>JBJTOM010000208.1:0-28315 GCA_046074585.1 Planctomycetota bacterium
TGTAATAAAGTCTTAATTGTTGTTGTTTTGCCGGTCCCTGCAGTGCCCAAGAGAAGCAATCTCAAGGGTGGCGGGTAAGGTTGGGGAGTTCGGTTTTCGGGGAGTTCGGTTTTCCCACACGTATGCAAAATGGTTGAGGAGAATTTGAAGAAAAAACTGCTGAAAGTCATCAATCCATCAGCACAATCGGAATCTGATTCGCGAGCTCTCTGAATGCCTGTTGAAGTTCTGCCAGGTTCTGTGCGTCGCCGGAGGTCGTTGTGTTGGTTCCGGTCACGTAGTACTTGCCTCCTGTCATACTGGCAACCTGATTCAGGTCCGGCTGCCATGTTGTCAGCATGCTCACGCAGTGCACGGTGATATTGGCGGCAACTGCATTGGCAGCAACCGAGAGAGGACTGAATCCCGGGTCATGAACGCCGTCGGTCATCAGGATAATGACCTTTTTGGCCTGAACACGACCGCTGGCCCCGGTGCAGACGTCGATGGCGGCCTGCAGACCGAGACTCGTTTGAGTGAATCCGAAGAGTGGTCGGAAGCTGCGGTAATCGAGTGCCCCCTGCAGTTGCGTCAGGTTCTGTGACCAGGTGACCCCAGCCCCGGTTGGCATCTGGACGTCAACGTCCGTGGTGGTGTAGGAGTATTTTGGTTTTTCGGTTTGAGTCCCTGCGCTGGAGAAGGTGACGAGGGCAACTCTTGGGGGATTCACGGCCTTGCCACACTCCGTGAAAAAGATGTTCAGAGCCGATCTGATTGCGGCCCAGCGACTGTCGCTGCGATGCGGGGGCGAATGCCTTTGACGCAGGTCCGCATTGTACCCGTAGTCAATAGCCGGATAAAGCAGATCATTGCCCGGCGGATAGCGGGATCCGGTGACGGGGCGGTAGATCATTGAAAGTGACCGGTCGATGCACAGGCAGATTTCAATGGGCTGCTCACCCGCCGTCGCTACGCCTCGGGTCTGAAAATCATCGACACCCGTGACACCGCCAAAAAACATCGGTGCCGCACCGAAGGGTGCATCGCGTCGAACCCGGGAAGTGACCTGTACACTGTTGTAGGGCATCACTCCTGCATTGAAATTCCAGGTGCCGTCAGCGGCCGGTACCGACTGACCCAGCACAACATCGCCTGGCGAGAGCAGGAAAGCCCTGCCGGCCACCTGATTACGACCACCGATGTCAATGGCCGTTTGAATGGCGGTATTCGGGTCGCGGGTGCGTACGAGTGCCTCTGCGCCGGCCCGGGCAGCAGAGTCGGCGACCATCCGGGCCTGACCGCGAATCAGCAGCATGTAGGCATAGTCAATCATAAACGCCGACATGATTGCAAAGACGAAGAGCATCAGGGCAATCATCACGTGAGCGGCACCGCGCCGTGGATTGCCGGTGAATCCAAAAGTTATCAGACGGGAGTGGATGGGACGATTCACAGTTCGAACCCTTCAGCTGAAAAACAAAAACCGCTCTGCTTTCACATTCTTGCCATCGTGAACTTTGCCGACATCGTCCGTCCTGCAAGAAGCCTGAGCGGCCCGAGGGAAAGACTGCCTGCAGGGGCGGTCACCGTGACTTCCACTGGAGTGCCTCGCGGGGTGGTGGATGTGACTGGGGGATTGCAGCTGTAGGTGTAGCTCGAGACCCTGCGTGACGCGAGAATCTGGCCGACTCGGCTGGCGGCAGTCGCTGCGTTATCCCCGGGCCTTGTCACCGTCCGGGCTCCTTCATAGGCAGCCAGATTGACGCTGTGCTTCAGAAAAACAGCCCCGGACAATTCCACCGACGAAAATACCATAACGAGCAGAAAAGGGAGGCAAACGGCAGTTTCCACCGTTGCGGCACCCAGCCGTTGTGCCACCTGCTGCAGAAACGCCCGCGAACCACGGCGATCGGCCGCAGGTCGCCCTGTCCCGGTCGAATTGAGTCGAAAGTTTTTCATCGATAAAGTCCCTTATTCCAGATTCCCCACCGGGAACGGCGGGATCTGCTTCGATCTTATTCGGGCTGCGGAACAGTTTTGTGATTGTTTATCTTTTTTCCCCTCTCCGCGACCTGATCCCCGGTGAAGACACCGAGGTTCCGGATTTGCCTGTTTTTCCATGTTCTGACCGGAGGATGCCAGCCGGCAGCATGCGTTGCTCCAGACAAGCGATTTTGATGAGAGCTGTCAACATTCGCGTTCCAAAATGCAACAGCCCGCCGAACACTGGCGTTTTTAACCTGCTCCGCTACGCTCTCCCCGGAGCGGCTCAGCGTTCCTCCGAATTCCCGAATCTGCTCTCCATACCGGTTGCTCATGTATCTCCTCCAACTTGCCGATCGCGTCCAAACGGGGCTTCGTCGCCTGCCTGCCGGACGCCGCGAACTCCACCGTCGGTTTGTTCTCGGGATTCAGACAACCGAGGGCGGGTTTCCAGGACGTGAAGGCGGGCCGGACCTCTACTACACGGGTTTCGCGGTTCGTGCCCTCGCTGTGACCGGCGGGCTCTCTGAAGACTGCCTCGGCCCCCTTGCCGACTGGCTCCGCAAAACCCAACTTCTGCAGCTGAACGCCATCGATCTGCTCAGCTGGCTCTACTCCGCTCTGGTTGTGCAGGCGTCCGGCGGCCCGGATCTGCTCGCTGAAGAGCCTCCTGAACTCCCGGATCGGCTCGTCGAATGCCTGTTGAAACTGCGGACAGCCGACGGCGGGTTTGCCAAGAGTGCCGAAGGAGCGATCGGCAGTACGTATCAGTCGTTTCTGGTGGCGCTGATCTTTGAAATCCTTGGACGATCGATTCCGCGAAGAAATCAGCTGATTCAGTTCCTGTTTGACCGCCAGCGGGATGATGGCGGTTTTGTGGAAATCGCGCCCATGCGGCGAAGTGGAACAAACCCGACTGCTGCTGCTGTTGCCCTGCTCTCGATGCTCAATGCCATGGACGCCGACATCGCGGCAGATGTCGCCGGATTCCTCAGCGATGTTGCCGGAGGAGAAGGGGGGTTCCAGGCCAATACTCGTATTCCGTTCGCCGACGGACTGTCCACTTTCACCGGCCTGCTCACCGCACAGAACCTTGGATTTCCCGACATTCTGCCCCGGGAGCGGATTTTGAGCTACGTGGAACAACACCTCGAGTGCAGAACCGGCGGTTTTCGCGGTGCGTCGTGGGATCAGCAGCTTGATGCGGAATATACATTCTACGGATTGGGTATCCTCGGCCTGCTTCACGCCTGAGTCCCCAGGATCGGTCTCGACACGCTCCCGCAGCTTTCGCTAAAAGCGGCCGGTCGCCTTCGGAAGCCTCAGAACACCACGCTCTGCAGCTGCTGAAATCCTGAAATCCCAATGTTTTTTGAGGTTTTTTGATCTGTCCCGAGCCACTGGTGACTACAGGTGAACTGCACAGACAGTGTCGGGACGGGAGTCACCTCTATGCTGAAATATCGGCAAATTCTGCCGCTGCTGCTCCTGAGTGTCCTCACAGGCTGCAATGGTGCCTCCTGGAAACCCAAATGGATTTCACGGTTCCGGCCCGGAGCCGAGGAACGTCGTACGGCGAACTCGGAAACAGAATCTGAAAATGCGGACAGCCAGAAACAATTTGACAGCGATTCCGAATCAGCGATGGAAAATGATGACGCCGAGCTGGTGGCCGTCGAACGCCAGTCCCGACTGATTCGCGACGCTCAGACAGCGCTCAGAGCAGAAAACCTGGAAGAAGCCCGACGACTCTACCGCGAAGTCCTCAATGAAGCGCCCGATCATCCGGATGCTCATCACGGCCTCGCCATGGCTGCCGATCTCGATGAAGACTGGGGCGATGCCGAATACCATTACAAACAGGCGCTCCGCATTCGTCCGAAAGATGCTGTTCTCCTCTCCGATATCGGTTATTCCTATGTGCTCCAGAATCGCTATGCCGAAGCCACTCGGTATCTCAATCAGGCGATTGAGCTTCAGCCCGGCTACGAACGCGCACACATGAATCTGGCCCTGCTCGACCTCCGACAGGGGAATCGCACAGCTGCCGAACAGCGTCTTGTCCAGCGACTCGGAAACTCTGCGAAAACCGCCAGCATCCTTGCCTCGCTCGAACGCCAGGCGTTCCCGGATACCACCGTTGCCGCAGCTCCCAAACCGCAGTCCCGCCAGCCGGCGCCGGATCTGAGCCTCGCAGAAGTCCAGGAAATCGCACGCAAAGAAAGAGCACTCGCTGAACAGCGACGATACACCGCCGAACCAGACCCTCGCGCTCCACAGCCCTGGTTCCCCGGAAACACACCACACTCCGGAATACCAGCATCCACCGTCTCAGGCCGTCCAGCGCCAACCTACCAACTGCCCCCGCCCGCCTTCGCAAGCCAGTCCGAATCCCCACCCGCTTATCCACAGCAGGATCCGTGGGCCAACGCCGAATCGTGGCCACACGCACACAACGGTTCCTCCGCACCCTATGCCAATACTCATTTTCCCGTTGCCCCAAACCCAATGCCACCAGCACAGGGAGACCCCTATTCTGCGCACCAGGGCTACCCCAGTGCAGGCTATCCCAGTGCAGGCTATCCCAGTGCAGACTATTCCAGTGCAGACTACCCCAGTACAGGCTATCCTGGCGGTGGCTATCCCAGTCCCGCCGACCCGGCTACCGGTTACCAAAGCGCCAGGTACTCAAATCAGGGCGATCCGAATCCAGACTTCCACCGCTTTGCTGATCCGATCCCCGGTTATCCAAATGCCGGTTATCCAAACGCCGGTTATTCAAATGCTGACTACGGGCCACAGCGCACTGCGCCCCCGTCCTATTCCACGGCAGACCCGCAACTGTACGGCGAACTGTCCACGGACCGTTCGGAAGGTCCGGACAGACCATCAGGAAGACTGACACTCCCCGATCGGTCAGCCACCGTGGCACCCACGGCTCCACGGCGTGCACCTGAGATGTCTGCCACGGCACCCACCGTATCGGATGGCCAGACATGGTCCTCGAATGCCGGCTCCGGGGTGACCGGCGTCTCAGTCAGTCCTCCCGTACCCATTCGCTCGTCTTCAGCAGGCACGACGGCCGGGGCCGAAAGTTATGGCCAGCCGGCGGGATTCAATCGCAGCCTTCCCGACCGCATGCGTGTGTTTGAATCCGGAGGAGGACAGAGTGGATTTCCGGTCTCTGGTGCCAATACCGGATTCAGAACCGAGGGACTGAATGTTGGTCCAGGCTCGCTGTTTCCGCCTGTGGAACCACAGAGAAATCCTGCCACTCCGCAACGCACCATCGTGCCGGCCGGTTACGCGGACACAAACGATCGAGGTGGCGTAGTGCCCGCGTGGGGTGGTGCGCAGCGCCCGAGGACGGCAAACGCCGCGGGGGCGCCCTCTGGCGGGCGAGGCACAGCGGTAGCCCCGGCTGATCCGGACATGTGGCCTGGGGCAGTCGATGGTCCCGGTTCGCCGACGGCAGATTCCGGGGAACCGGAGGGATCGATGGCCCCCGGCCCTGCCGAGTCCGATCGGGCACTGCAGACTTATCGGGACCAGTTGCAGCAGATCAATTCGCAATTCAACCGTCAGCCCCCGCCGGCGTCCTACAATGACAGCCGCCGCTGAAGTGCAGAAGATGACGCGCATTCAGCGACCCTTCGAGATTCCTGCGACCATGTTTTAAGGCCGGCTCTGATCTTGCAGAGGCTGACCAGGGTTGTCCGACGGCCCCGCCTGGAGTTGTTGGAGTGGGAGCAGACGATAGTAAACCTCCAGCGTCAGCGTGGCGAATGTTGTGGAGTACAGACGTCCGCCGTAGCGGCTCCACAGGTCTGTGGGATCCCACGAACCAGCCATCGGGCCGGACTGGATTTGACCGGAAATGAGCAATTCCCGGGTGCGTTCATTCCACGTCTGCCACTCCGGTCCCCCATGCTGATGAAGTGCCAGCGACCCATAGTACCAGCCGTAGAAGTTGGTCTGAGCCACATTCGGAAGCTGGCCACCCAGATAGCTAAGGGCTTCCCGGGTGGCGGATGAATTTTCGCGGAGCCCCAGCATCTGCCGGCAGAAGAGAGCTTCAGCTGTCATGGCCGGTGTGACTGGATCAGGAGCAGCACTTTGGCGGGCTGGAGGGCGATATCCATAGAGCCCGCCCGCAGTTCCCTGCGCGGCACGATTCAAAAATGCCTGCACACCGGAACGCACCCTGAGCGGCATTGCAAAGCCGCCCAGCTCGGCACTTTTCAACGCCATCACCTGCCAGCCAAGCATGCTCACATCACCTTCCTGCCCGGGTTGATACCGCCAGCCACCGCTGTTCTGATCCTGTCTCGCGATGATGAATCGCACGGCAGCATCGAGTCCCCGGCGCAATCGTGTTTCTGTGACGCGCGATGATTCAGCTGATGATTCGGCAGACACCAGAGACTGTGGTGGAGCAGCCCGCAGCATCGCAAAGGTTTCAGCGATCGCGTAGGTGGCAATCGCATGGCAATACATCTGAGCAAACGGTTCCGCTTGTCCAAACAGGTTGCCATCCGCTGCCTGCTGCCGCAACAGCCAGTCCAGACCACGCTCGACCACGGACGTGTAAGGGCCCTGTTCATGGGTATAGCCAGCTCCCAGAAAACACAGCACCACCAGCCCGGTCATACCCGTGTCCGCCTCCCGGCCAGCGAAATCCCGGTTGGTTCCTGTTTCGTCTTTTTCAACCTGTCCAGCCCCGAAATCGGATGCATCCCAGTGACCGTCGGGCGACTGCACCGACGCCAGCCAGCGCAGGCTGCGTTCCACTGCCTGCTCAGACTGATCCGAACCGCCGAATTTGCGAACGGCAGCGCCGCGCCGTCCCGCTCCCCGCAGCTGATACACTTCTGCTGGCGTCTGGCGGAATCCGGATTGCTGAGCCAGGTCGCGGCCCATGGTTGCTTCGGCCGAAGCGAGGGCATCCGTGGCTGTCCCCGCAGCACCCACACGGGGGCCGGGGATCCCGAGATTCCGAGGCTGTCCGGAAGAATTCAGGCCGATTTCACCCTCACCCCGGAATCGCACCGGGGCCGACACGCCCACCCTCTCCGGTTCGGGGCGTGATGGACGTGGCAATCGGGCACGGATGCCGGGGAGAGCACGCGGATTCGCGGAGGGCTCGTTTGCCGCCATCCCCGCAGCAGGAACAGGTGCGGAGAGTTCCGGAAGGGCGACTGCGGGCCTGCGACGGGGCTCTGCAAAGTCCGGCTCGGTGTTTTTGGGAAGAGCCAGCATGGCGACTTCTTCACTGGTGGCCGGCACCATCGCAATGGAAGGGCTCAGGGGAAGCATCCGAAAATCAAGTTCCGGGGCTTCCGCCGGGCCAGTCAGCTCCACCCGCTCCGCCCGTGTGTCCGCCTCAGTCGCCGACGGGGCGATTCGCGGCGCTGTCGCCACACTCAGATCCGCCATGCTGGCTGCGAACACGGTCTCAAGATCGGTGGCTGGATCCGGGGCTACTGGAGCCGTGGCGACCGGTGTGGCTTCCCGTGGGGCTTCCAGACGTTCCATTTCCTGCGATTCAAACTGCGAGATGCTGGATGCCGCAGTGCTCAGCGGCCCCTGGCGACCGGATTCCCGTTCAGGCATCACGGACGCTTCCCGCTCCCGCTCCGGGAGCGTCATCCGCTCCAGTTGCGGCGGTAACTGGTTCGGACGATCCACCAGAGGAACAGATTCGGTGGCCGCATCCGCGGGAACGTCCGCACTGGCTGCGGGTGGCAGCACATCAATGACCACCTCAGCCTCAGCCGCTGGTTGTTCGAGTTCGCCGGGAGTGGCCGACAGCAGCGGGACCAGTACCTGAAACCCAAAGAAACACACGCAGTGTACGAGGATTGAGGCGACAAAACTTTTGATGGCCGTGTGCCGATCACCCCAGCGCGTGACGATCATGGTGAGCAGGTGAGCCAGCGAAATCAGCATGGCCGAAAACAGCAGCAGCAGGGCCACATCATCCCCGCTTTGCACGTCCCCGCTTTGCACAACTCTGCGAAGCAATCGCTCAATGGCACCCTGCAGATCATTCATGGAGCACCTGTCTGAGTACCGTCCTGGGGCTGGAATGCAAGGGAAAAGCGACGAATCCGGGCGGAATGACACAGGCTCATCACGTCCATCACCGCCTGATAACTTCCGGCTGCATCCCCCCGAATGATCACTGCCTGGTCTGCATAGGCAGCGCGGGCCTCTGCCAGCAGTTGTCGGAGTTCGGGTGTTGTATACGGGCGACCAGCCACCGATGTGCTGCCGGTTGCCGTGACTGTAATCACGAGCGGATCCGGCTGGCGTCCGAGTGTCTCGACGGGAGCGGCTGTTGGCAGCTGCACGTCAAACTGCTGCTCTTTGGCTTCCTGAGTGAACCGGGCCCCCACCATGAAAAAAATGATGAGCAGGAAGACAACGTCAATCATTGGCGTCAGATTCAGCGTTGGTTCTTCGGATGTGTCAATCTTCAGCGGCACAAACACGGCCCCTTCAAACAAACAGCTCCGGAAACTGCCGGCAGCGGTGATCAGCCCTTTGGTATCTTAACGCGCGAAAGCCGCGGGACCAACCCGTGCCCCGCGGGAAAATGCGAGTTCAGGGACCGCTCAGCTGACGCTGCATCCGCTGTGCACCACCGCTGAGAAACGCCACATCCACCCCCGCCACCAGCAGCCGACAGCCCCGCCGACGGTAGTCTTCCACAGCCTCCGCAGTGACCCCGAAATACCCCGTTGCCAACCCCGACCGTGCACACACGCTGAGCACTCGTTCGATGGCCGTCACCACTTCCCCATCGTGGATCTGACCCATTTTGTGATAGCTGGCTGACAGGTCGTAGGGGCCGATCAGCACGCAGTCAATTCCCGGAACAGCCACGATCTCCTCGATGGATTCCACTGCCTCCCGATGCTCAGCCTGAACCACCACCACCACTTCATCGTTCGCAGTGCTTACATAGTCCGAAAATCTCAGACCATACCCCTGAGCTCTGCCAATCCCCACTCCACGGCCCCCCTGTGGCGGGTATCGTGAGGCTCGCACAACGGCCGCCGCCTGAACAGCAGAGTTGACCTGCGGTACGATGATGCCCTGAGCACCCGCGTCGAGAATCCTCTTGATCTCGCCGTCTGTCCCTTCAGGAACACGCACAAGACACGCACACCGATCACCCACCGCCTGCAGAACCTCCTGCACCGCCGCCACATCCATCGGACCGTGCTCGCAGTCCACAAACAGCCAGTCGAATCCGGCGTCGGCGAGTATCTCAGCGACGGCGGCCGACGGGAGCGTCAGCATCGTCCCCAGCAGCACTTCACCGTCCAGCAGTCGTCGTCGAAAGTTCTTCACCATGCCAAACCTCACTCATGCGCAAAACCAAGGTCCCTGTACAACGCATCCTGAAACAAACGATTCCGCCGCTGATGCTGCCCTTCACCACAAAACCCGTTCGCTGCCCACGCCACTGCCAATCCCCGCTCCGGGTCACACATCGCCAGGGAGCACTGGGAACCACCGTGACCAAAAGACCCCACGCTGCTCCAGCGCCCCAGACCATACGGCAGCGTCTCTGCTCCCCACGCATTTGAATTGCAGATGACACCAAGGCCAAAATCCACCACATGCTGCAGAGTCTGATCATACGCACCAGCCCTCTGCCGCGCTGTCATGGCACGCACCACCTCAGCTGACACAAAACGACGCCCCGCAGCATCGTCGCCATCGTTCAGCAGCAGCTGCATGAATCGTGCCAGCTGCCGGACCGGGCCTCGCAGGTTGCCCCCGGGTGAACTTCGTGTGAGCCAGGACGGAGTGGCCCAGGTGGAAGAAATCAGCTGCCCCCTGTCTCGCTCATAAAGCCACGGCAGACGTTCCTGAAGCCGGCTCAGCTGTTCAGCCGGAATACCGCAGTAAACGTCGGTCAATCCCAGGGGTTCCAGCAGATCGCGCTGCAGCAGCTCTGCAAATGACAGACGGCCGCCTGCGAAGCGGCAGAGCAGTTCGCCCAGGAGAAACCAGCTGCTCTGCGGGTGGTAGGCGGCAGATCCGTATGGCAGCCCGCAGGGCTCCTGCAGAACCCTCCGCACGGACTCCTCCCAGCCAACATGCGGCCAGCCTGTGTCAACCTGTGGAAATCCTGACGTGTGGGTCAGGAGCGAATGCAGGCTGCAGGTCGATTTATCCGTGCCGATGGATTCCGGGAGCAGGCTGGCGAGCGGCGTGCTGAGCGGAATGCCGCGGGAATGCAGTTCCTTCAGTACGAGCAGCGCAGTGAGCGGTTTGCCGGCGCTTCTCCATGGCATCAGATGCGCGCTCGTTAATCCCCGCCCCGGCTCGGCTTCACCGAATGCTCCATCGAAATACTCGCGACCATCCAGCAGCACACAGACCTGCACACCCGTATGCAGGCCCCGCCGAATCCCCTCGTCCACCGCCTCGCGAAATGCTGTCAGCTCTGCCATGCATTGCCTATCGCTGCAGCTGCAGTTTGAGCACAGCGGAGTACATGCCGGGCAGATCACTGCGTTCCCGCAACGCTGCTGCCAGAACCCCTGCCGTGCGCGCTGCGGAGTGCTCTGTCCGCATCCCGTTCGGATGGATCACTGACACCGCGCTGTCCAGAGAAACCAGACGGTCGCTGAGCAGCAGCGTCAGTTCATCAGCACTGCTGCTGCGAATGCGCACGGCTCCGTCAATGACCTCGGCCGTGATTTCATCCCCCGCCTTTGCCTGCTCTGCGTTCGTTCGCAGCCAGTAAAAACGGGAATGCCGCACGTCGTCCTGAACCCACACCACCTTCACTGGCCACGGACTGCGCTGAAACTTTGCCATCCACGGCACTGCCACCGCATCCCGGAGCTGCATCCAGTGCCCAAGCCCCTCGTGAAGCGTGACCTCATGCGCATAGCCCTGAGGATCCTGGTCCTGAAGGGCCTTGAGCCGTCGACCCCATTCAGCCGCCACCGTGTTGCGATTGTAAGCGCCGTCGTTGGCCCCCATGTGCAGCGTGAAGCCAATGTTCCGCAATCCCTCCGGACGGGATTCGTTCGGATGCCCCGCCATCATGGCTGCTGCGGCAAGACGATCCGCCAGACGCGGTGCCAGCTGATAAACTCCGTCGCCACCCGCTGAATAGCCCATCAGATAAACGCGATTCGGATTGACATTTTCAAACACAGTCAGATTCACAATCAGACGATCAAAAAAATCGTCAATGTGCTGCTCGTGCCAGAGATTCCAGGTATTCGTGGGGGCGCGAGGTACCAGGTAGATGCCTTCGGCAGGCTGGTAGAGCCGCTTCTGGTTTTCGTACTGCTGATCGTTGACAGCTGCCGGCGCACCACCGCCACCATGCATGGAGATATACAGACTGCGACCGTCCGCAGGAGCCTCGCCGAACGTGCGATACCAGAAGGGCATCCGCAAATCGCCCAGCACAATCTCCCGCGCATCCATCTCCGCCTGACGCTCCTTTCGCAGCACGTCCCGACGGGAGGCCCAGAGCAGTTCCGCTGCACTGCGGGACTCGTCCGCGGTGAGCGGTACCTGGCCGAGCTCGTGCCGGGCCAGTTCTTCACAGGCGGCGTCTGTCAGCGGGTGCTGCTGAAGCCACTCAGACAACTTCGCAGAGAAACTTACTGGCATCCCTGCACCAGACCGCGGCTGTCCGGACGCTGCCGCTGAGGGCACGGCCAGAAGGACCAAAAACAGTGCCGCCAGAAGAAAACGCGGCAGGGACAGTTTCATGTCTGGGCTTCCGTCAGAAATGTCAGATGTCGGCGGACAGGACGCCGGTCCGCGGAGCTCCGCATTTCATCAGCCAGGCTGCTCAAGATCAAATGCAACCCCCGATCAAACGCAGCGGATTCCGGAAAAGCAGGTGGGCAGTTGCTGCCTCCAGGAATGTGAGAAAGTTACTCATCACTCTGCCCATCCAGTGGTAAACTCCGACGGCCGACGGCGAATCCTTCCGCTCCGAATGCCTGCTGGATCAACCCCACCCATGACGATCACCCTCGCTCATCTGCTCCTCCTCCCCGGACTGCTCGCCGCTCCGCACAACCCGAGCAGCGATCCCCCCGCCACTCCCCGCGAATTTCGCGCAGCCTGGGTTGCCACACTGGACAATATTGACTGGCCCTCTGCACGCGGTCTCAGCGCCGCAGAACAACACAACGAAATCCGCCGCATTCTGGATGCCGCCGTTGATCTCAGATTGAACGCCATCATCCTGCAGGTCCGCACCGCAGCAGACGCCATCTACCCGTCACAGCTGGAACCGTGGAGCATCAACCTCTCCGGAACGCAGGGCAGACAACCCGATTCCGCCTGGGATCCACTCCTTGCATGGATCGAGGAATCCCATCACCGCGGCATCGAACTCCACGCATGGCTCAACCCCTGCCGCGCTCACGTCGGCACCACGCCACCCGCCGCCAGACATATCTCCCGCACCCGACCGGAACTGGTGGTTCAGTACGATCGGTACATCTGGTTCGACCCGGGCTCGCCGGAAGCCGTCGACTATATCCTGAGTGTCTTTCGCGATGTGACTGAACGCTACGACGTCGATGGCATCCACGTCGATGACTATTTCTATCCGTACCCGGTGCAGCGCAACGGACGTCCACTGCCGTTTCCCGATGAAAACTCATGGAGCCGTTATGTCACGGACGGCGGAACACTCACCCGCGAAGACTGGCGACGCAGGAATGTCAACACCCTCGTTCGCCGGATTCACGAACAGACACAGCACCTCAAACCGGGCATTCGCTTCGGCATCTCACCGTTCGGCATCATCCGTCCCGGCGTCGCTCCCGGGATCACCGGCTTCGATCAGTTCACCGGCATCTCTGCCGATCCTGCACTCTGGCTTCGCGAAGGCTGGTGCGATTACCTTGCCCCCCAGCTGTACTGGCCCATCAGTCAGAAGGCACAAAGCTTCCCCGTGCTCCTCAAGTCATGGAAGCAGCAGAACCCGCTCGACATTCCGATCTGGCCGGGGCTCTTCACCAGTCGCGTTGGCGCCCCCGAAAAATCCTGGAGCCCCGACGAAATTCTTCGCCAGATCGAACTGATCCGCAATCAGACTCCAAACCCAGGTCAGCTGCACTTCAGTTTTCGGACTCTGCAGCAGAATCGCGGGAACATTGCCGAGCGTCTTCGCAGCACCACCTACAGCACCCCGGCTCTGCCACCGACTGTTCGTCGCCCGCCACAGCCACCGCCAGTCGCCCCGGAACTCGCTCACCACCCCGCCGATGCACGCATCGATCTGCAGACGCCGGATTCTGAAAAATCAGCCACCAACGCAAATCTCCGCACCATCGTCGTCTGGTCCTTCAATGGCACACTCTGGAAACTCGCCACCCAACCCGCCTCCAGCCCCGGTATCAAGGTCCCCCGCGATATTCACCAGGTCCGCATTTCCGTCGTCGATCGCTGGGGACAGGAAAGCGACCCCACCTCGCTTCTGCTGCCCGCAGCGCCCCCCGCAAAATGAAACTCAGTTGCCAGTCCCGCACTTTCCTGCCACGATGAAGCCCGTGTCGCAGCACCTCGCGGCATATCACCTGACGGAGAAAACATTCATGTGGCAGCGGTTCACACTTCTGATCCTCGCAACTCTCATCTCAGCCAGTGCCCCCACAGCCTGTCCGGCAGCATGCACTCCGGATGAACGCATCCCCCATGCCCAGGATCGTCCGCCAGGCCCGCCACTCAGTCCCGCTGAAGCCATCGCAAAAATGACCGTCCCGGAAGGCTTCTCCGTCGAACTCATCGCCGCCGAACCCGACGTCGTCAACCCGGTGGCCATGACCATCGACGAACGCGGCCGCTACTGGATCGCCGAATCACTCGAATACCCCCGCCGACAACCCGGTCCCGGAAAGGACCGCATCCGCGTTCTTGAAGACACCGATGGAGACGGGCAGGTTGACAAAACCAGCGTCTTCCTCGATGGTCTCAATATCCCCAGCGGCATCGCCGTCGGACATGGTGGCGTCTGGATCGCCAACTCACCCGATATCCTCTTCGTCCGTGACACGGACGGGGATGGCCGCGGCGATCATCAGGAAGTGGTCGTCACAGGTTTCGGTCGCGATGACACCCACGAACTTCCCAATTCGCTCACATGGGGACCCGATGGCTGGCTGTATGGTCTGAATGGCGTCTTCAATCCCTCCCACGTCACCTACGGTCCTGCCAATCCCAACTTTCGAGAAGGTCAGGCCCCCCTGGACTTCACCTGTGCCATGTTTCGCATCCATCCGCGCACGCGTGAGTTTCAGGTGTTCTGCGAGGGGACCAGTAATCCATGGGGCATTGCCTTCAACGATCACGGTGAAGCCTTCGTCAGCGCCTGCGTCATCGATCACCTCTGGCACCTCACACAAACCGGCTACTACCATCGTCAGGGCGGCCCCTATCCGCCCTTCACCTGGAAGATCGAAAGCATCGTCGACTATCGTCACCAGAAGGCCGCCTACTGCGGCATTCACTGGTATGACAGCGATGCCTATCCCGAAGCCTGGCGCCGGCGTCTGTACATGGGCAACATTCACGGAGGCTGCATCAACACAGACCGCATCGAACAGCGGGCTGCCACCTGGCGCGGCACATCCGAAGAGGACCTGCTCACTGCCAACGACGCGTGGTTTATGCCGGTCGTTCAGAAAACCGGCCCCGATGGCTGCCTCTGTATTCTGGACTGGTATGATCGCTATCACTGCTATCAGGATGCCAACCGCGATCCCGGCGGCATCGACCGTCTTCGCGGCCGACTCTATCGCATTCACTATCGCGATGTCCCCAGAGCCGGCGTGTTCGATCTGAACAAGGCGACCAGCGCTCAGCTCGCTGCCATGCTCGCAGACCCCAATGGTTATCGCCGCGACACCGCACAACGACTGCTCGCCGAACGCCTCTTCACAGACACCGCGGCGGAAGTCTCAGAACTCCTCACAACCCTCCTGCGCAGCACCGCCACCACCGATGCTCGCCTCCGCGCTCTGGGTATCCTCGCCGGCATGCAGCACCTCCCCGAATCTCTGCACCTCGAACTCCTGCAGGATGCCGATCCCGTGATTCGAGGCTGGGCAGTTCGCGCTGCCGGTGATCTGCCGCAACTCAGCCAGCCCGTCATCGACCGCATCTCCCGAATGCACACCGATCAACACCCGACCGTACGACTGCAGACCGCCATCACCGCAGCTCGCAAACCCGGACTGCCCGTCGTCCCCATCCTCGTCTCCGTCCTCGCACAGTCCACACAGGATCCGCTCACACCCCGGATCGTCTGGCAGAACCTCCATCCACGGCTCGAAACCCAAACCACCGAATTCGTCGCCGCAGTCGAACGCTCCGGGGCAGGCCAGACCGGCTACCCCGCAGCAGTCCTCGAACTGCTTCCACGCACCGCTGATCGCCTGCTCTCCACTCCACAGCCCAACACCACCGCCATCACCGGCCTGCTCAAACTGCTCCTGCAACAGCCGTCCACCGCCACGGCTGCAGACCAGTGCCTGCAACTGCTCACCAGCCGTGTCCTGTCCGGGGAAGTCCGCGACGCAGCCTTCAACCAGCTCCGCAGCCAGCTCGAAACGCTCCTGCAGCAGACAGCGGCCACGTCCCTGAGCGGCCAGCCACAGCCGACAGCCGTCTCCGCTCTGGAACTCGGCACCGTGCTCCGGTTGCCCTCAGCCGTCGCCACAGCCCGACAACTGCTGGACTCCAGCACCCCGGAACCCGTGCGTGTCCGCATGCTCCAGGCCCTGCTCACCACAGACTGGGATGCGGCCCCCGCCGCTGCCGAAACCTTCCTCAAAACCTCCGCCTCCGCAGAAGCGCGACGCAAAATCCTGCAAAGCCTCGGTCGCAGCGACTCCGCTGCCGCATGGCAGGTCGCCCTCAACGTTATGGACCTGCTCCCGGAAGACCTGCGACCCACCGCTGTCGAACTGCTCACCGATCGCAGGGATTCCGCCATCGCCCTCATGCAGAAAGTCCGCGATGGAAAACTCCCGGCCAGCGCCATCAATGCCAATCAGGCCGCCAAAATGATACGTATTCGCAGTCGCGAACTTGAGGAACTCGTCACGCAGCACTGGGGCTCCGTTCGCACCGATCGCGATCCCGCCCGCCAGGAACTCATCAGCCGCATGCGCAATGAACTCCGCATCACCCACGGCAACCCTGTCGCCGGACGCGCTGTCTTCCGCCGCGTCTGCGCCCAGTGCCACAAAATGTACGGAGAAGGTGCCGAGGTCGGTCCCGATATCACCCGCAATGGCAGAGCCTCGTTCGAGCAGCTGATCTCCAATGTGTTCGACCCCAGCCTCGTCATCGGCTCCGCCTACCAGGCTCAGACCGTCGTCACCACCGCCGGTCGAGTCGTGACCGGACTGCTCGTCGAAAACAGTCCCCAGCGCGTCGTCCTCAAAGTCCAGGGCGACAAACAGGAAGTCATTCCCCGCGACGAAGTCGAAGAACAGAAAACCAGCCCGCTCTCACTCATGCCCGAAGGCCTCGAAAAACAGCTGCAACCCGAGGAACTGCACGACCTGTTCGCCTGGCTCACTCTCGATCGGCCCCCGGAAGACCCCGAAGCCCGCTTCCTGCCAGGATCGCGCATCGAACCCGGACAAGCCTCGGATCCATCCCGATTTTCGCAGCTCACCGAACAGCTGCTCCCCGGTGTCACAGTCGCGGCCACCGGAGAAGGGGGCCTCGAAATCCTCGCCGACTACCACGGTCGCCCCGCTCTTCGCACCCACCCCGTCTCCCGCAGCCAACCCTGCAAACTCACAGCCCGGATGGTCCTGCCCACCGCCCGGAAAGTGAAACTGGTGATCTCGGTCGCCTCACACGCCCAGGGGGACTGGCAGCTGCAGGTGATCGTCAACGGACAGCCCCGACACCAGTCCAACGTCCGCCACGATGCCGGAAAAGTTGTCTGGCGCGATGTGAGTGTGGATCTGTCAGACCTCAATGGCCAGGAAATCCGCCTTGAACTGCTCAATCGAGCCAACGACTGGGCCAACGAATTCGGGTTCTGGAACGGACTGCAGATTGTGACGGAATAAGAACTCCGTTCGCCGCGCTGAGTCACGCCAGCTGTTGCCTGGCAGGCTGTTCGCAATGTCATCGAGGCATTGATAACACGCACCTCGTTTCGTCAGCTCGGTTCGCGGCGCTGTCAGCCGTTGCCAGAACTGCTGGTCTCACGCCAGGCCGCCAGGCCGCAAAGGTTGAGAGTTGATTGGGATGTGAAATTCAACTGTGCGTTTCTTTGCGCCTTTGCGTGAGTTCAAAGCCGGGACAGAGCCACTGTGAGAACGGGACCGTGGGAGATATTCGGCGTTTGGGTGGCATGAACTGTCGGCATGCGCCGTGTGCTTGTCTGCGACGGTGTTGAGATCAGCGGTGGCAGGGGCGTCCAGCGACGCGGCCGATTCCTTCTCGACATTGCCGCAGGTGCAATCCGGGGGAGAGCTTCATCACCCCTGAACTGCCGTCCGGCGATTCGGGAGTGATGCGTCAAAAGTTTCTTGAAATTCCAAACTCTGACGTTAGTATTGCAATGATATGAGGATCCAGAGAACGTTGTATTTGCAGACGATTCAACAGCGTCTTCGCGAAAACCCCATTGTATCGCTGGTGGGGTCGCGGCAAACGGGCAAAAGCACGCTCGCGCGAATGCTGGCACAGAAATCCGTCCAGACTGTTCATTTTTTTGACCTCGAAGCTCCGTCCGATCTGGCTCGTCTGGCCCAGCCGGAACTGGTGCTGCGGCCGCTGCGTGGGCTGGTGATTCTCGACGAAGTGCAGCGTCGGCCCGACCTGTTTCCCCTCCTGCGAGTGCTCGCGGATCGCCCGGACATCCCGGCCCGCTTTCTGATTCTCGGAAGCGCCTCGCCCGATTTGATGAAAGCGGGCAGTGAAAGCCTCGCGGGACGGGTCTCGTTCATTGATGTCACGGGATTTTCGCTGTCAGAAGTGGGGGCCCAGGCGCTGTCCCGGCTGTGGTGGCGGGGCGGTTTTCCCCGAGCGTTTCTGGCATCCAGTGACCGGGCCAGCCGGCAGTGGCTCGAAGATTTTCGCCGCACATTCCTCGAACGCGACATTCCTCAGCTGGGAATCCAGGTTCCGGCCGTCACGCTCGGCCGTTTCTGGACCATGGTTGCTCACTGTCACGGACAAGTCCCGAATCTTGCAGAACTGGCACGTTCACTCGGCTCTTCTCAGCCGACCGCGCGGCGTTATCTGGATCTTCTCAGCAGCACTTGTGTGGTCCGTCAGCTCCCGCCATGGTTCGAAAACCTCAGCAAGCGGCAGGTGCGGTCGCCAAAGGTCTACATCCGGGACGCCGGATTGCTCCACGCGCTGCTCGGCATCGCCAATCCTGCAGGTCTGCAGTCGCACCCCAAACTGGGGGCATCGTGGGAAGGATTCTGCCTCGAACAGATTCTCACTGTTTGTGGTGATCGCCACGCGTACTCCTGGAGCACGCAGAGTGGCGCAGAGCTGGACTTGTTGTTGTCTCACAACGGACGCCGACTCGGTATCGATTTCAAGTTTTCGGACCGTCCGGGGACAACAAAATCCATGCGTGTCGTTCTGCAGGATCTGGCACTGGACCACCTCTACGTTGTGCACCCGGGCGAACACACCTTTGCCCTGGACACCACAATCACCGCCATCTCACTGCCGCAGCTGCTTGAGATTCTTCAAGCGACCGATGAGCGGGCCTGAATCGCTGCAGATCGATCGCTGCCCACAGCGGATCAGGTCTCCGGCAGGTGCCATGCACCCGCAGCACTGTGGGCACCCGCAGCACTATGCCGCGCCGACACGCACCGTCACCGGGGGATTGACAGCCTCTGCACGCCTTATCACGGTGAGTTGATGTCGGATGGGAATGGCAGTTCCAGCAGGACACGAAAGCCGAGGCTTTCATTTCGGGTCTGGTCCGGATCATAAGTGCGGTAGGCGGAGCGGAAGGTGTTGTTGAGAGGGTCATTGCGAAAGGAGCCGCCGCGGTTGATCCGTCCTTCTCCGGTTTCACAGCGGGGATCCGACACCGGGCCGGCCGCGTATTCGGCGAACTGATCGAGACAGTATTCAAGCAGGTTGCCGTGCATGTCGAACAGGCCAAGGGGGTTGGGGAGCTTTTGGCGGACGGGATGGGCGCGGCCGCTGGAGTTGAATCTGGTCCACGCGAAGTCATTGAGCAGGGCGGGTTGATCACCGAAGGACCAGGCAGACAGCGTTCCGGCACGGCAGGCGTATTCCCATTCGGCCTCTGTGGGGAGTCGATAAATCTGCTTCTCCAGAGCACTCAGTTTCTGCGTGAATTCCACCTGCATGGCCCAGGTGGCCCAGGCGGCCGGGTAATCGGGGCCGGTTTCCACATTGAGTTGTCCGTGCCAGGGCTGATCGTGCATCACGGTCTGCCACTGAGCCTGGGTGACTTCTGTGGCCGCCAGACGAAACGGGCGACTGATGCGTACTCGTCGCTGTCTCTCCGGATCGATGCCGGCGAAGGTGGCTTTGCGGCCGGGTTCGGTGGCGGGTGAGCCCTGCAGGAATTCGCCGGCGGGAATGAGTGGCAGCGACATGCCGATGGAGTTCTGCAGGGTGATGGGGATCCGGAGCGACTCCGCCAGCTGCTGTTGAATTTGTGCCACGTCCCGGGGATCGAGGGACGTTTCTGTGAACACGAGTCTGAATTGTGGCTGGGGGCTGAGCGGTGTGACGAGCTGGTGTTCCCCGGATGTCCGCAGGAGGTCTTCCAGCTGGCTGGAGGCTTCGGCAAGACGGCGACTGGCCGTGTCCCAGCGTGCTGCGTTGTCGGCGGTTGCTGCGGTGTCTGCGAGTGTCCGGATGGCGGTGAATTCGGGGGTTTGCTGAATGTGTTGCGGGGTGGCAGCGGCCAGGCGTTTCCAGCGGCCGAACTGCTGTTCGCAGCTGAGTGCAGCGGTGTGGTCCTGGTGCAGTTCGAGCAGTTCGAGCAGGAGTGCGTCGCAGAGCTGCTGGAGTTGGGAGGCCGGGAGTGTGTCGAGTTCTTCGCGGAGCCGGGTGCGGCGCTGGCGAAGGAGTTCAAGTCGCTGACTGAGCAGGGGGAGTGGCGGAGAAAGTCGCTGGCGGAAGTCATCGATTTGCGCGCCCACGGCTTCGAGCTGTTCTTTGAGCAGCGCGCGGTGTCGCCGGAGCTGTTCTTCCTGTTGCTGCACCTGCCTTCGCCCCTGTGTGAGGCTCCTGTTGAGCACAAGGTGTGAAGCGAGGAGCAGGGCGAGTGCGATGCCGAGGCAAAGCTGTGCGGCGCGAACGGTACGCTGACTGCGGCGACGCAGCAGCAGCTGGTGCTGTGTTGCCCGCTGCTGGAGTGTGGCATCAAGTCGACCGGCGAGTGTGGCGGCGTGCCAGGAGTCGAGGGACGGGGACGAGTTGCCGGGGGGGCTGACGGAGTCTGGTGGTGGCTGACGGAGATAGTGGAGGATCACGGAGTGGAAGTCGGCTGGGATGCGGGCGTCGGCGAGCTGTTGCGGGAGTTCTTCGAGGGGATGCTGAGCGGCAATTTTTCCGCAGAGGATGGTGAAGCAGATCCGGGCGATGGCATGGACCTCATCGGCGGCTGTCGGCCGTCGTTCCCTGCTGCGAACTGCATCGCTGGCGAATGCGTGTGTAACGGGGACTGCGGGGAGTGTCTGCAGGCTGCGATAGCCGGGGTTGGGACGTCCGCCGCCGCCGAAATCAATCAGGCGAATGCGGCCACCGGGGCTGACGAGGATGTTATTGAGGGAAGGATCGCGCTGCAGGAGATGGGCGGCGTGCAGCTGGGCGTAGGCGTGACAGACGTTCAGGCAGAGCTGTTCGCGGTCGGCGACAGGCAGGGCGGGGTGGGCTGCGAGGTAATCACCGAGGGTTTCGCCTTCGATCCATTCGAGAATCATAAAGGGCTGTCCATCGGGCGGTTCGACAGCGCGGTAGAAGCGGGGTACGAGTCCCGGCGGGAGTTCCGGAGCATCCAGAATGCGGCACTCCCGCTGGAACATCCGCTGTGCGTCGGTGTTTTGCGGTTCCAGCAGAATCTTGACAGCTCGGAGGTTGCTGGTGACCTGATCCGTTGCACGACAGACCACACCGAAGGCACCGGCGGCGATGCGAATGATTTGTCGGAGTCCTGCGGCATGCAGGGCAGCGCGGGTGGCCGGAAGGATTTCGTCGAGTTCGTCGATGGAATCGGGATTGGGAGCGAGGCCGAGGGCCTGGTGAAGCTGCGGGCCGACGGGACCGCTGTCGGAGCTGGTGCCGGAAGGGCTGTTGGCAGATTCAGGATCAGCGGGGGGGCCCGGAGTGGTTGAGTCGCTGGTCACGATTCCGGCTCCTGAAGTCGCAGTGTTTTGAGTCGGTAGCGTCCGCGGCGGAGCAGCAGTTCGATTTCGGGGCGGGGCAGGTTGAGTGTGGCAGCGATGTCATCATAGGACAATCCGTCAACATAGCGTAGTCTGAGGGCTTCGCTGCAGGCTTTGAGTTCGGGGTCGGTGGAGGATTCCCAGTGCTGCAGGAGTTCGAGGGCTGATTCAAACGGGACGCCATGGCGATTTTCAAAGTGAGCTGCGCGGGTGCTGGTGAGCCGGGACAGGATGTCCTGCACGAGGTCATCATCGCGGGACTGCACCTCCGGTGAGCTGATGGCTTTTTGAAAGGCGCGTCTGTGGCGGTAGTGGTTCAGCATGAGCGAGGACATGGTGCGGGAGACGTACCCTGTCAAGTGCCTGCGGGACTGGGAACGCATCAGGCGATCGGGGTATTTTTCGAGAATGCGAGTGAAGGCCTGATTGAGCACTTCGGTGAAACGTGCGGAGACATCGGCAGCGGGGTGATTGGCGTGGTAACCAAGTCCCGGGAGAAGGGGAGCGATGCGGCGGAGTTCGGAGTAGAGAAAGGTGTAGATGTCGTGTTCGAGCTGCCTGTCACGGGGGCCATCGCCGTTGGGGTACTGCAGCTGCCAGTCGCGGAGACGCTGGAAGATGCTGAGTTCGAGGGACGACGCGGGCATGGGGCGTCCGCCGGAATTGGGCGAAAAAAAAAAGCGACGTTGTCGGCGGACCGAAAACGTCGCTTTGGAAAGAGGGGCGAGAGGGAGTCGAACCCTCGCGTGACGGATTTGCAATCCGTTGCCTTAGCCACTTGGCTACCGCCCCAGTGAATTTGCCGACTGGAAACCTGAGCATCCTGGGAGGAATGTGCAGGTTATCCGTGCATGTCGAATCGTAGCGAAGGTATCGGCATTTGGTCGAGAGTGCTGAAGAGAATTCTGAGGGAAATCTCAGAGGAGAAAATCGGGGTTTTGCGGAGGCTGAGGAGCCAGGGTTGATGGATGGGTTTACGGGCTTGACACGACTCAATTTGCTCCGGTTCGCGATCCGGGTGCTGGAAGCTGCGGGGCGGACGGCGTAGGATGGTGTCCCATTACGGTCGCTCTGCCTGTTGTTGACAGGACGATCCGGAGCGACTGAAGAGACAGGAGAAAACACGTGGCGGAATCTGAAGAGTTATTGATCCAGCAGGCCCGAGACGCAGTCAGTCAGTGCAATTGGGTGGTCGGCGAGTGTGCTGCGAAGTGGACAGCGCGGTACGCGAAGGGCCGGACGGATGGGGATTTTGGGCAGATGGTGGGACTCAGCGGTGATCAGATCTTCCAGCGTCGCCGGGTGTGGGAGCGTTTTGGTACGGTGCACGCGGACTTCCCGGGGCTCAAGTGGTCCTTCTTCTACGTGGCGCTCAATTGGGACGATGCTCCGGAATGTCTCGCATGGGCACGGGAGGGCGATGCAACCGTCGCTGAAATGCGCGCCTGGCGAAGGGCTCAGCGGGGTGAAGACCTGTTCACGGAGTCTGCTGAGGGATATTCGGAATGGGCCGCTCCCCTTGGCGTCGACACGTCAGAAGTGCCCTTGAGCCGGGTGATGGATCCATCCGAGTACGTGCAGAGCGGGATGGGGGATCGAGCGGGGTTGGGAGGCGCGCGAACGGGTGCCGCGACCATGGACGCAGTGGCTCGCGATGCCACCGACACCTATGCGCCGTTCCGCGCGGACGCCGGTGGAGCCGCTCCAAAGATGGAGGCTCCGGAGCCTGGCGGTCGACGCGCCGAGCTGACGCCGGAACAATTCTGGAAACGCGCCTCGTCCATGCTCGACAAGCTCAGCAAAGCACTCACCCCCGGCCTGCTAAAAGCGCTCCCGGAACAATCCGACGCCGTCCAGGAAAAGCTGCGCGAGGCTTTAAGAGAACTGTCGGAACAATTGGACAGGGCACTCGACTAACCCCCCTCTCCCCTTCCAGGGGAGAGGGGTCGGGGGTGAGAGGTCAAACGCCCAGCAACGCCCCCACTTCTCACTTCTCACTTCGAAACGCAGCCCGTGGTGGGGTATCCCGCTTCCTCACGGGCGCGGCTCGGGTGGGGCGTTTTGCGTCGTGACGAAGATGGGACAAATGGGACTGATGAGACGCATGGCCAGCGATCCGGAGCGGAGCTGAGCTCATGGTCCCTCATTGGCAACTCTTCTTTCGCCCCAGCCTCCCACGCACGCCGCGGCAGCGCCGTTGCCCGCGGACTGCCGCCCAATGGCCTTGACTTTCCTGGCTCAAGAGGCTTTCGCCTTCCCGGGGGCGGGAGTTTCCGCTTGCAATATTGGCCGTCCTGGGAAATGATCGCATCGAGGGCGTTTGTGGTAGCACTCGCGTTTGAAACTGCGACCCGGGCGGTCGGGGATCCTGCACTTCACCCCCAGTCTGCTGGTCGCCCGAAATTGTGCGCGTACCTTCTGTTTCGTCCTGCCGAGTGAACGTTCAAAGAAGTTGCGAACGCAGTCCCTGATTTCCGTGAAGCTCAGTTTGCGGGGATGCACGTTGCGCTGGTTTGCGGCCTCCATCCGAGTTGCTGTCATCAGCTGGTAGTGCAGGATGATGTTGGCCAGTTCTTTCTGCACGACATCAGCATCCGTCCCATTCAGTTTTTCACCTCGCAGCCGCACCTTGATACTCTCAATGTCGGTCTCGACGTTGACTCGCTGCACATAGAAGTCACCCGCCGTCTTCGTTGTCATTCCGAAATTTTCAATCAGATAGATCCACTTCCCTCCAACCTGAATCCGGTGCAGATAGATTTCGATCTTCCCGGTCGAGGGCAGCCATGGACTGCTCCTGAGATTCTTCTTCGTCACAGGCCATGTAATTTTGGCTCGGTCGCCTTTGAAGGTCTGCCCCTGCTTCTCCATGCGATTCAACAGACTGCTAAAGAGGCAGGGAGAGATTCTCATCAGAAAACAACGACCAGTTGTCATGATGTGCCACGCAGTGCGAAAGATCCCGAAACCGGCATCTGCGATGATCAGTGAGTTTGGGGGAAGCCTGTCAATAACTTTCAGTCCCAGCTGTGTTTCAGCAACCGCATTCGCTCCATACATCGCGCCCAACTCCGGACGAATGACAAGTCCGGTGCTGAGCTCTGTAGCGACAGCGACATTGATTACAGGAAATACGCTGGTTCCTTTTTGATTGCTCGCCGCCGGAAAGACCTCTCGAATCTCAGGCTTTGGCGGAGCGTTCATTGTCGTTCCATCAAGCACGAATACGTGACGTCCATTCCATATCGGTCGCACCTTCGGTGCGAATCACAGCCGGGGGCTGCCGCCCAACCGCTGAGCCGCAGGACGGCAGTCCGCGGGCTACGACGCTGCGGGGCGATGGTACGGTGTGCAGAGAAGTGAGAAGTCCTACAGCCTGCAGCCTACAGCCTGCAGCCTACAGCCTACAGCCTACAGCCTACAGCCTACAGCCTGCAGCCTGCAGCCTACAGCCTGCAGCCTACAGCCTGCAGCCTGCAGCCTACAGCCTACAGCCTGCAGCCTGCAGCCTCCTCTTCACCCCTCACCCCCGACCCCTCTCCCCTGAGGGGAGAGGGGAGGGGAGTTGTTTTTTGGGGGGGTCAGGGTATGCTGGGGAAACTTTTCATGTGTGTGAGATTTCTGACGACTGCCGCTCGGGGTGCCCGATGACTGTGCTTCCTCCAGACATAGAATCTGCCGTCCAGCGACTTCGGGAGGCATGGAATTCCGGAATGGTTCCGGAACTGGCCGCGCTGCAGCCTTCATCCGGCTGGACGCCCCGGCTGCTGCATGCACTGGTGATGGTGGACCAGGAATTCCGTTGGCGACTGGCGTGCCAGGCCTCTTCGCCCGATGCGGCCCCGGAACGGCTGCTGCTGGAAGATTACCTCCGCCGCATTCCGTCAATGCAAAGCTGTGGCCCGTGGCCGCTGGATGTGATTGCTGCCGAGTACACGCTGCGGCATCGGTGCGGGGATCGGCCGAACCACGCTGAAATGCTCCAGCGGTTCCCCCATGCCCGTGCCGAACTCCCGGCCAGACTGCAGGCCATTGATCACCTGCTGTCAACGCTGGCGGACGAACAGGATCCGGCAGCGACTGTGCCGGGGCAGATTCCGCCGGCCGACACGGCATCGGCCACGGCCACCCCCGGCAACCTGGCCGCAGCGGACGGATCTGCCCCCCAACCTCCGTCCACCAGCGAAACTCCCGGGCAGATCGGTCGCTACCGGGTGCGTCGCGTGCTGGGGAGTGGAGCGTTTGGGAAGGTCTATCTGGCCGACGACGAACAGCTCAATCGCCAGGTCGCCATCAAGGTGCCGCATGCGAAGCACCTGGCAGCTCCCGACAGTGCCGACGTCTACCTCCGGGAAGCGCGCACCGTAGCGGGACTGGATCATCCGCGAATTGTCGCGGTCTACGACGTGGGGCAAACCGCAGATCTGCCCTGTTATATCGTCAGCAAGTACATTCACGGACAGACGCTGGCGGACCGTCTGCAGGCATCGCGACTCTCCTGGCAGGACTCAGCGCGGCTGGTGGCAACCATCGCCGATGCGCTCCACTACGCCCATAAGCAGGGGGTCTTTCACCGGGATATCAAGCCGGCGAATATCCTCCTGGATGCAGCCGGCGACCCCCACGTCGCCGATTTTGGACTGGCCCTGCGGGAACAGGACGCAGGGCAGGGAGCGCGAAACGTCGGGACTCCGGCCTACTGCAGCCCCGAACAGGCACGCTGCGAAGGTCATCGTGTGAATGGTCAAAGCGACATCTTCAGTCTCGGCATCGTGCTCTACGAACTGCTCACCGGGCGTCGCCCATTCACCGGCAGCAACACCGTCGCATTGCTGCAGCAGATTGCCACCGGCACCCCCACTCCGCCACGCTCCATCAACGACACATTTCCCAGAGAGCTGGAACACATCTGCCTCAAGGCGCTGGCCAATCAGGCGTCGGCCCGATACACCACCGGTCTGGACTTCGCAGAAGACCTCCGCGCCCTGCTCACATCACCGGCAACCTCCGCCTCCGGCACAGCTCAGTCCCCTGCTGCACCGCCAGTCTCCGCGCAACCCGCCACGCTGATTCCCGCACCTCTCACCTCGTCACCGGCAGCACCCGCATCCGCAGCCCCATCCGCAGTGCGCTCCGCGCACCCGCAGCCCCCGTCCCGCAGCGGCCTCGACACCCCCGCCACCCCCGCCCGGGTCATTCCGCGTGGTCTGAGATCCTTCACTGCTGAAGACAGCGACTTCTTCCTTGATCTGCTGCCGGGCCCGCGGACCCGCAGCGGGCTGCCGGAAAGTATCGCCTTCTGGAAAACACGGATCGAACAGCAGGACCCGGCGAAGACGTTTTCCGTCGGACTGATCTATGGCCCCAGCGGATGCGGAAAGTCGTCGCTCGTCAAAGCCGGTCTGCTCCCCTGCCTTCCGGACCACATCATCACCGTCTACGTCGAAGCATCAGCGTCCCAGACCGAAGACCGCCTCTGTCGGACGCTCCGCAGCCGCATCCCCGGACTGTCTGACAGCATCGATCCTGTAGAACTGTTTACGGAAATCCGCCGCAATCGGAGCCGTAAAGTGCTGATTGTGCTTGACCAGTTCGAACAGTGGCTGCATGCCAATCCCGCGTCCATCGATCAGCCACTCGTCCGCGCCCTGCGGCAGTGCGATGGCGGACACCTGCAGACGCTGCTGATGATTCGCGACGACTTCTACGTCAGCGTGTCGCGCCTGATGCAGCAGCTGGATGTGCCGATCCTCCAGCAGCACAACTGTGCCATGGTCGACCTGTTCGATCCGCCGCACGCAGAATCCGTGCTCATCAAACTGGGCGTCGCCTACGGACAACTGCCCGACAACCCCGCACAACTCAGCCCGGACCAGCGGGAGTTTGTCCGGGCGGCTGTGCAGGAGCTTTCTGAGGGTGACAAGGTGATTTCCGTGCGGCTCGCACTGTTCGCCCAGATGGTGCGGAGCAAACCGTGGGTTCCCCAGACCCTCGCAGACGTCGGCGGAGCGCAGGGCGTCGGCGTCGCCTTCCTCGAAGAAACCTTCGACAACTCCCGCAGCGATGTCCGCTATCGACGACACCTGCCGGCCGTCCGCGGCATCCTCACAGCCCTGCTCCCGGGACTCGATACGGAAATCAAAGGCAGCAGCCGCTCCAGTCACGATCTGCAGCTCGCCGCCGGCAAACTCGACCGCCCACAGGACTTCCCGGAACTGCTGAACATCCTCGATGCTGAACTGCGACTCATCACCCCCACAGACGCCAACCCTGCCACCCATGACCCCATCCTCGTTCCTCCCTCCTCGCCCCTCGCCCCTCCCTCCTCCTACCAGCTCACCCACGACTACCTCGTGCCGTCGCTGCGTGAATGGCTGCTGAAGAAACAGAAGGAAACCGCTGCGGGCCGCGCCGAAATTGCTCTGGACGAACGGACACAGATGTGGACCAGCCGACCGGAGTCCCGGCATCTGCCCAGCCTCGCCGAATATGGCCGCATTCGCTGGTATCTGCGTTCGCAGAAAAAAACGCCCGCACAACAACGGCTGCTCAATGCGGCCCGGCGGCTGCATCTGGTCCGCGGCACACTCTCACTGCTGCTGCTGTCCACCGTCCTGCTGCTCACCATGTGGCTCCGTCGCCAGGCCGATCTCGAACGAGCCACAGCGCTCGCCGGCAGCATCGCGCAGCAGAAAACCAGTGACCTTGCCGCCGGTCTCGTCCCACTCCAGCTGCTCCGCGACTATGCACTGCCCACCCTGCAGAAACTGTACACAGAATCCCCGAAAGACTCCGAAGCCCGACTGTACCTCGCCATCGCCCGACTGCAGCTGGGAGATACTGACGCGGACCTGCTGCCCACCGCCCGCGAACAATCACTCAACTGCCGCCCCGAACAGCTGCAGCCGCTGACGCAACTGCTGCAG
>JBJTOM010000209.1:0-5135 GCA_046074585.1 Planctomycetota bacterium
GTGTAGTTTTCATCAGTGCCATTACTCTTTTTCCCCAAAGCCCCTTACCTGCCGAAACCCCCGCGAACTTCCCGCAAACCCCAGACGCCCCAGCTTTTCAAAAGCGCCGGATTGCCGTGACAGCAAAAGCACGCGGTCAATCCGCATCACAATCGCTCTTCCCCTGTCCTTCTCAGTCGGTTCGCTGCCACGCGGCCTTTTTCGGAGCACTTTCATGTCCGCCCAGTCGCTCACGCGCAGCAGTTTTCTTCGGCAGCTGGCCACGGATGGCCCGGATTCAGAAGTCTGGAGCGATCTGCAGCGACGATATGGTGACTGGGTATTTCACACCTGTCGTCGCTGGGGCGCATCGACAGCCGACGCCGAAGACCTGACCCAGGAAACACTCCTCCGCGTCTACCAGCACATCCAGGGGTATCAGCATTCGGGTCCCTTCAGCTTTCGCGCGTGGATCCGCACCGTGGCCCGCACGACCTGGCTGATGCTGCTGCGTCAACGTTCCCGGCGACCGGTGCTGGTGTCGATGCACCGACCGGCTTCCGGATCAGCAGCCGATGAAGCTCAGGACCGGGATCTGTCGGCGATGTATCAGCAGCTTTCGCGGGAAGCGGAGCAGCTGGAGCAACAGGAGCTTCTGGAAGTCGCCTGCAAACGTGTCAGAGCCCGGGTAAATGCTTCGATGTGGCAGGCCTTTCAACTGCTGTCACAGGCCGAATACGCGGCAGAAGACGCCGCCGGGATGCTCGGGGTCAGTCGAGCGACGGTGTATCTGTGGAACACACGAATTCGACAACTGCTCGCCGAAGAAATCGCCAGCATGGAAAGGGGCTGAAGCCTCAGTCAAACCATCAGCACCAGAGGTCTTCATGCAGACGCTTTGCCCCACTCGACAGCAGTGGTCCGAAATGCTCAGCAGGCTCCCGGACACCGATCTCGATCCCCTGCTGGTGCGTCATCTGGATCATTGCCCGGCCTGCTGGGCGATGGTGGGTGACCTCGCTGCGGTGCCGATCGGCTCTGCCGGATCGTTCCCGTCCGCAGACTCTGCAACCGACTCTGCGGCGGCTCGTGGCCACCAGAGTTCTTCGTCGGAGTCTCTGCCGGATCCCCTGTCACCCGGCAGCCGTCTCGGCCATTTGCGACTGCTCTCACCGCTGGGTCGTGGCGGTATGGGCTCCGTTTATCTGGCAATTGATGACCGCAATGGTTGCCGGGTCGCCGTCAAGAGTCTGAATCCGGCTCACAGGTCTGCAGAGTACCTCAGCGGACTTTCCCGCGAAGCTCGCCTGCTCTCACAGCTGCAGCATCCCAATATCGTGCAGCTGCTTGAGTTTGACCTTGAACACGATTCTCCGCATCTTGTTCTGGAACTCGCATCTGCCGGTTCGCTGCGAAAGGCTGTGCAGCACCGGACACTCAACCAGCACCAGTGCGTGCAGCTGATTTCTGCCGTTGCCAGGGCGGTTCATGCGGCGCATGAATCCGGAGTGCTGCATCTGGACCTGAAGCCCGAAAACATTCTGCTCATGCAGCCCCCTGCAGCCGACGCGCTGGCGTCCACGAGCAGCGACCAGACTGAGGGGCATCTTCCCTGGATCCCCAAAGTGGCCGATTTCGGGCTTTGTGCCCGGCTGCACGGCGAGGGGCTCTTTGCCGACATCTGGCGTCGTCCGCGAGGAACGCTGGCGTGGATGGCTCCAGAGCAGATTTCCGGCCCCGCAGCGGAACTCGGCCGCGCGACCGACGTGTACGCACTTGGTGTGATCCTCTACGAACTGCTCACCGGTGTGCTCCCGTTTCGTGCCGGCCATGACCTGGAACTCAGCGGACAAATCTGTCGCAGAGCACCCTGTCCGCCCCGCCGACTGTCTCCCGGCATTTCCAGAGTGCTCAATCGAATCTGCCTCCGCTGCCTGCAGAAAGAACCCGGCAGGCGCTTTCAAACGGCTGCTGAACTGGCTGATGAGCTGGACTGCCTCACGCCGCGAGCCCGGCTGCGAAGATGGCTGCGTCGACCGTTCAGAACTCTGCTTCGGCCGCAGTTCACCACCGTGATAATACTGCAGGTGCTCTTCGCGGTGGCAGGGTTTGTGCCTGGAGCGGTGCTCAACGGTCGCCTGCCGTCGCTCACGTTTTCAGCCGCGTCGCCGGCAGAGGTGGTTAAGCTGGCTGGGGATGCCGACGCATCATCCGTCCTGCAACTGAGCACGGAGCTTCGGGAGGCAGACCGGGTCGTCGAATTATTTCTGCTGTTGCCCAACGCCCAGGAACGTTCCGGGAAGGACCTGCGACTGGCGCGATTTCTCTGGAGCGCAGTCATTCGCCCCTCAAAGAGACTGCTCAGCAATCCAGAGTACGTCCGCATCCTCAAGGATGTCGACCCTGAGACGCTGCTGCTGGCGCGCCTTCACGAAGTGGCTGCTCTGGCAGAAGATGGCCAGCAGCAACCCGCAGAACGGTCCTGGAAGATTGCATACGAGTCTGCGAGGCAGCTGCACAAACGGCAGGGGCTCAATGAACGCCTCCGCTGGCGCGGCCTGATGGCCGTTCGTCTGCTGGATCGCACCCTCACCCGACACCACTACAGTGCCACCGGGCTGCAATTCCTGAACGACGCCTGGGAACTCTTTGGGCCAGGCAACCCGGGGCCCTCCGAACAAACACCACAGTTCAGGGTTGTGTGTGAGGACTTTCAGAAGTATCTGATGAAGCGTCGAAATCCGGACGGGCAGAATCTGACATCCGCTGCCGGCGGCTGAAACAGGGCGGCTCCGCGGCTGACTTTTCAATCGGCTGCCTTTTCAATTCCGTCACCACTCGCCAGAATCCCGCTCCCTGCCACTGCATCTGCTGTGGCTTCCTCTGCAGGATCAGGAGACCCACACGTGACAAGAACGATCGTACGGCCGGAGCGACTGGATCTGGATTCTCCCGGACGTCGGGACTATTGGGTGGCGCTCGAACACGACAGCATCTGGGGCGACCACCTGTTGCCGCTGACCGTTTTTGTCGGTCCCGAAACCCGCGACGGCCAGGGACTGGTGTCGTTCGGTTCCAATCACGGCAACGAATATGAAGGCCCGGTGGCACTGAAGCACCTGGTGCGCGAAATCCGGCTGGCGGACGTGCGTGGCCGCATTATTCTCATCCCCGTGCTCAACCCCGCCGCCTTCCTTGCCGGCACTCGCGAAAGCCGGCTGGACGACGGCGTCAATCTGAATCGCGCGTTTGTCGATGGAGCCGGTCGCAATCCCGCGCTCGCCGGAATCACTCACCGCATCGCCGACTTCGTCCGCACTTACATCTGGCCCCGCGTGCACATCGTGCTGGATCTGCACTCCGGCGGAGACGTCGCCCGGTTTTCCATCTGTGCAAACTATCATCCCATCGACGACCCGGAACTCGGAGCCCGCATCGAAGACACGGCCCGCTGGTTCGGCACTCCATCGCTGATGGTCTACCAGAACCAAACCCCCGGGCTGCTCCCTTCCGAAGCTGAACGCCTGGGCAAGATCACTGTCGGCACGGAACTGGGATGGGGCCGAGCAGTCAATCCGGAGGGCGTGCGCTACGGACGCCAGGGAGTGCTTGCGGCGCTCATTCGCAACAATCTGCTCCACGGCACGATCGAACCCATTGCGCACCACAAAGCCGGTACCCAGCGAAAACTGGAGATGGTCGACCGCGACTGTTTTATTCCGGCGCCCTTTGCCGGCCACTACGAACCGCTCGTGGAATGCGGCACAGCCGTTCGCCGCGGACAGACTGTCGGGCTGCTGCACGACTTCGATCAGTTCGATCTTGAACCCTGGCCCTGCATCGCCGCTCTCGACGGCGTCGTGCTCGCCCAGGCCTGGGCCGCCCCGGTTCCCAAAGGTCAGCACATCGTTGTGGTCGCAAAAGAGATCATATGATGCCGTAACTCGGACTGCCGCGACCGTACGGTCGGGATCAGCAGGTGGCGGGAGCTGACAGGCTCTCACGAAAAAGCTCACCACCGCCACTTTGTTGTTCCTGTGGTTCCGGCGTTGCCCTGGTCCGGACCTCGTGCCTGTGCTCAGCAGTGCTCGTAACCAGAATCGACCGCAGGATCATAACAGCGCACGCGTCGGCGACAGCATCGGAGTCGATCGAGAGGCGATAACCGTCGAGTCGTTCGTGGTCAGAAGGATTTACGCCGTCATCACAGCTGGTTCTGATTTTTGCACTCAGCGAGCCGCTTACGGGTACAGAGATCAGCAATACTTCATCCTCAAACTCTTCGCTCTCCACGAGGCGAAATTCAAATTCCTTGTCTAAACACTTGTATTACACGGCGCACCGCATTTGACGTAGAGCCGAAAAGAGTGCAAAGTGTGACATCGCTATCTGAAGAACTACGCGATTCACAGGGCGACTGACGATTGCGGAATGTGGAATTCCGGGATGGACGCGGAATGGCTGCGGTTCAGGTGGAGTCGCTGATCGACCATGCTGAACGCTGATTGGCATCAATAATTGTGCAGCGGCAGTGCCTGCAGTCAGTTCACGAATCCCCCCGCCGATGGTAAAATCTGTCAATGACCGTCTCATCACACACCACGGATACATCTGCGGAAGCCCTTCAGGTGCAGCTGAATGGGTTTCGTCGCATGTCACCTCAGGAACGCATCGCTCGAATGTGTGCATGGTCTCAGCAGCTCAAAGACATGTCGCTGAACGCCATTCGCAGACGACACCCGGAATTCAGCGAATCCGAAGTTCGTTTAAGGTTTATCGAACTCACCTGGGGCACAGAGCTGGCGTGCGACGTTCGACGACACCTGCAGGAGCGGCAGCTTGAATGACGGCACTGATCTTATTTCTGCACTCACTCCAGTAGCTGCCGTCCTCGATCAGCCTGGTGTGCGATTCTACGTCGGCGGCAGTGTTGCCAGTTCATTTCATGGCGCGGCGAGGTCAACCATGGACGTTGTCCCAACTGCCAGCATGAGAAGACTCAGGCCTGGCTGCAGAAGACGTCCGACCGGCTGTTGCCTGTGCATCATTTCCTCGTGACATTTACTGTGCCCGAGGAATTGCGGGGACTGCTGCACGCGTGTCCGAACGAGGGCTACGAAGCGATCTTCGCGGCAGGATCTCAGACCATTCAGAGT
>JBJTOM010000210.1:0-1662 GCA_046074585.1 Planctomycetota bacterium
CAGACGCTCAACGCCCTGCTTGTGGAAATGGACGGCTTTGGAACGGACCAGAGCGTGATCGTGATGGGCGCTACCAACCGCCCCGAAACGCTCGATCCGGCACTCATGCGTCCCGGCCGTTTTGATCGTCACGTGCTGGTGGATCGCCCGGACATTCGCGGTCGCGAGCAGATTCTGGAGGTGCATGCGCGGCGTGTGAAACTGGCGGACGACGTCGATCTCAAGCGTCTGGCGCGGCTCACACCTGGTTTTGTCGGCGCGGATCTGGCCAATCTGGTCAACGAAGCCGCCCTGCTGTCAGCTCGGCGGGATCATCAGCGGGTGACGATGAAATCGTTTGAGGACGGCATTGAGCGAGTGATGGCGGGGCTGGAAAAGTCATCGCGAATCATCGTCGAAGAGGTGAAGCGGCGAGTGGCCTGTCATGAATCGGGTCACGCGCTCGTCGCGGCCAGTCTTCCGCACACGGATCCCGTGCACAAGATTTCCATCATTCCCCGCGGCATGGGTGCTCTGGGCTACATGCTGCAGCTCCCGGAAGACGACCGAGAACTGCTCACACAAAGTGAACTCCAGTCGCGACTGGCAGTGCTCCTGGGTGGCGTTGCGGCTGAACAGATCATTTTCAGTGAAACCTCGACGGGGGCCCAGAACGACCTGCAGCGAGCTTCCGATATTGCTCGCCGGATGGTCACGGAATTCGGGATGAGTCCGCGTCTGGGCCGGATGTATTACAGCGAATCGCAGCGGTCTCCGTTTCTGCAGGGTTCCGGGGGCATCGTTTCTGAATCGATCCACGCCGAGGCAACGCTCAGAGAAATCGACCTCGAAGTGCGACGACTGGTGGACGAAGCCTGTCGCACCGCCATGGAGACGCTTACGTCCCAGCGTGAAACGCTCGAAAAGCTCTCCGCAGACCTCATGGAAATGGAAACGATGACAGCAGAGCACATGCATCGGGTCATCGAACAGACGCGGAAGGCGCCGCGACTGATGGTGGTGCCGTCGTCAGCAACCGTTGCCGACAGTTCCGATCTCCGGAGTGTCTCCGAGTCGGTGACGGCGGTTGTTGGTGAATCAGCGGAAGGAACCTGCGGGTGACAACTCCACTGAATTCGCTCGAAATCGCCACGGCCGAACTGGTCCGTCTGGAGCAGGAGGAGGCTCGGGTGGACGGCGCCAACTGGAAACGCTGGGGCACCTACCTGTCTGAGCGGCAGTGGGGAACAGTGCGCGAAGATTATTCGCACGACGGAACTCCCTGGACTTCGTTTCCTCATGACCACGCCCGTGGCCGAGCCTATCGCTGGGGGGAAGACGGGCTGCTGGGATTTTGTGACCGCCAGTGCCGACTGTGTTTCTCGGTGGCACTCTGGAACGGCCGTGATCCCATCCTCAAGGAACGGCTCTTCGGGGTGAACGGCCACGAGGGCAATCACGGTGAAGACGTCAAGGAAGAATACTATTATCTCGATGCCACTCCTACTAACTCCTACGCAAAGGCGCTTTATAAATACCCGCAGCATGAATATCCCTACTCAAGGCTTGTGAACGAAAATCAGCATCGCAGTCGACAGCTGCCCGAGCTCGAACTGGCGGACACCGGGATCTTTGACCGCAACCGCTGCTTCGATGTCTTTATCGAATATGCCAAGGCTTCTG
>JBJTOM010000211.1:0-599 GCA_046074585.1 Planctomycetota bacterium
CGGGCTTCCTGCGTGGGGTAGTAGTTGATGTCGATCACATTATCGAGCATTCGCATGGCGGTGCGAACAGTCTGTTCGAGCATTTCGAGGTTCAGGTGGCCGTTGGTGATGTGGGCCAGCAGATTAATCGAGCCCAGATTACAGACGGCCGTTTCCCCGGGGGACGTATTCAGCAGAATCTCTGTGCAGAGATTGCTGCTGTGCACCACTCCGGCGTGATCCTGGGGCGAACGCACGTTGGAAGGATCCTTCCAGGTGATCCACGGGTGACCGGTCTCGAAGAGCCGGGTGAGCATTTTGCGCCAGAGATCCAGGGCCGGTACTTTGCGGGACATGCGAATCTCGCCCTGTTCCGCCAGTTTTTCATAATGCTGATAACGGGCTTCAAACTGCCGGCCGACGAGATCATGCAGATCGGGAACTTCGTCGGGGCTGAAGAGCGTCCAGTCGCGCTCTTCCTGGACGCGCTTCATAAACAGGTCAGGAATCCAGTTGGCGGTGTGCATGTCGTGGGTGCGCCGACGATCATCCCCGGTGTTCTTACGCAGGTCAAGAAATTCTTCGATGTCAAGATGCCAGGATTCGAGGTAGGAGCAGAC
>JBJTOM010000212.1:0-7019 GCA_046074585.1 Planctomycetota bacterium
ATCGGCTGCCAGCTGGAGGGCTGTTGTGAGCGACCAGCGGGGCGTGTTTTCCGTGACCGCTGTCAGCTGGCCGCGAACCCACGCATCCCAGTCGGTTCGGGCGGACGCGAGGGTGCGCGTGTCGGTTTGCGGAGCGGCGGCGGGTGCGTGGGGGTGTTCGGAGAGGAGCAGTCCGGTGACGGCCAGCAGTCGCGCGACGGCAACGGATTCGCACCAGCCTTCAGAAAACACATCCGGATCACCTTGAGGACTCAAGTCAAGCAAAATCCGCGTGGAATTTTCGAGGACATCGTCCCAGGATTCGGGATTGGCAGCATGGATTCCGGCGGGCATCCGCAGACGCTGTTTTCCTGGTCGGGATCGCACGGCATCGGCGGAGGGGGTGTCAAGTGGGAGAGGGGTTTGCAGCAGTTGCCGGAAGGAGGCGGTGGCGGCAGTGACGCTGCCGCTGCGACGTTGGGCGACGGCAAGGCGGAGCAGGATTTCCCAGGCCGGGCGGCCGGTGCTGCACAGCCGCGTGGCGAAGGATTCGGCGTCGGGGAATCGTCGCTGCTGGAGCAGGCGATCGAGCAGACTGAGATGATCGGCTGTCTGCAGTTGAGGCGATCCGGCGGCGGAGTTCAGTGTGGCGATTCCGGCGGGGCCGGACCGCAGGGCAAGGTCGAGCAGTCGTCGGGCGGCGGCAGGTTCCAGTTCAGCGGCGTTGATCTGCTGCAGTGTGGCAACGGCGGTGGCCGGATCATGCTGCTGCAGTGCCAGTTCGCTCAGATCGAGCAGGACGGCGGTATCGGGCCCAACGAGCTGCAGGACGCGTTCGAGCGCGCGGCTGGCGAGCGCTGTCTGTCCGGAGGCGGTGTGAATTTCGGCGAGTGTTCGCAGCCAGCGGCCGCGCTGCAGATCTTCGGCTTCCGCGATTTGGTCATCGAGCCACTGCAGAATTTCGGTGGGCCTGCCGAGTTGTTGATAAAGTTCGGCCAGCAGCCGGGCAAGTTCTGTACGGGCCCGGTCATCGGTTGCCTGTTCGAGTGCCTGGCGACAAATCTCCAGGGCGCGGCTGGTCTGGTGCTGTTCGGCGAGCAGTGACGCGAGCGTGAGGGCGGAAGCTGAGTCTTCGGGCTGCCGTCGCAGGGCGGATTCCAGAGCGACAATTGCTGTGTCGCTGCGGCCACATTCCACCAGCACTTCAGCGGCTGCTGTGAGCATGGCGGGATCTTCCGGAGCTGACTGAAGCAGAGCCTGGGCATATTCGCCAGCCTTTTGACGAAGCCCCTGCTGCCGGCAGAGCGTCATGACGGCGGCCAGATGGGTGATGCGGCCGGGTGAATCCTGCTGCAGCAGCTGTTCCTGCAGTTCGAGAGCGGTGGCTGGCAGTCCGGCTGCTGCGGACAGAACTGCGGCCAGCTGCAGGACGGCGGGGTCTGAGGGTGCTGCGGAGAGGGCCTGGCGAACTTCATCCAGCGCCCGTTCTGCATTCCCGGCCGCGTGTTCCAGCAGAGCGATGTGCAGCTGGCTGAGCAGATGCGGGGGCAGGGGCAGTTCCGGAGCCGGCAGGGCGGCCACGGACATCACTGACGGGTTGCGGAGCTGTTGGAGGACCGTGTCCAGCTGGCCCAGTTGCTGCAGCGTGGCGGCCTGCTGTTCCACCACGCGCTGCCAGTCGCTGTACGTTTCTGCTGCGGCGGCTGCGCGTGTGAGAACTGGCAGGGAATCTGCGGCCAGTGGATGTGTCGTGCCGTCGCGAAATTCCGCCTGGGCGTTGGCGAGCCGCAGCAGATCGGATGTGTCAGGGAGCACTTCGCAGGCGTCCCGGAGTGCTTCGATGGCAGCGCGGTGTTCGCCGTGGGTGCGCAGAATGGAAGACAGTTCGCGGAAGGCTTCGGGACTGCGACGGTCCCCCGCGGCCAGTTTCTGCCACTCACGCAACGCCTCATCGCGGCGACCGAGTGCATGCAGGCTGCTGCCGAGCTGTTCGCGGGCCAGAGCATCAGCGGGATCGAGGCTGACAGCCTGCTGCAGCAGTGGCAGTGCATCAGCCACCAGACCGGCGCCGCGGAGCAGTTCTGCCAGGCGGCGGAGGTCACTGGCGACGGGCGGATCTGTGAGACCCGCACGCCAGATGGCAGCCGCCTGCCGGGCCCGTTCAGCAGCGGATTGAGCATCTGCGTGGCCGGCCAGGAGCAGTCGGCCCCAGGCTTCGCGATCCACGGGACGCAGCAGGCCGCGGGCAGCCAGTTGCTGGTACTCCGCCGCAGCCGCGGCCGATTGACCGCCCTGAACATATTCGGCGATCAGCAGCAGCCGCAGTGACCGATCCTGAGGTGCCTTTGTCAGCTGCTGTTCCAGCAGCTGCAGGGCTTCGGCCGAGCGATTGCGGAGTCGCAGCAGACGCACCAGTCGCTGCACCAGTTCTGTCTGGGAGCCAATGCGTTCCAGCCGCTGGCTCAGGAGTTTCTGCAGGTCGTCAGCCTTGCCTGCCTGAAGGAGTGCGTCTTCGATGCGATCGAGCACCTGACGAGTCTGCCAGCTGTCGGGATCGAGTTCTTCGAGTATGGATTCTTCATCTGCGAGCGCCTGTTGTGGCTGACCAAGCCGGCGTTTGAGGTCGGCGACCTGGAGCCGTGCCTGGTTTCGTCGCCAGGGGTCATCGAGTTCGTCTGCGAGACGCTGGAATCGTGAGAGCGCCTGCTGTGGCAGGTCAGCATTCCGGAGCGCCGTGGCGGCCTGTTCACAGAGTCGCAGGTTCGCGGGATCGAGAGCTTCGATGCGTGTCCAGACGCTGGCGATTTCGGCGGATCGACCGGCGACAGCGAGGGCCGCGGTAAGATCTCTGGCGATGCCGGGCAAATCGGCTGTGGCCGGCTTCAGAGTGAGAGCCGTTTCGCAGGACTCAATGGCCGCGGCAGCATCCCGGAGTTGCAGGGCGACGGACCCCAGCAGCCAGAATACCACAGGATCGCGAGGCCGGAGTTTTGCAGCTGTGGTCAGCGCGGTGCGGGCGGAGTCATAGCGATGAGCGTGACGTTCGAAGAGCGCAAGGATGATGGCGGTTGAGCCGTCATCCTCGCCAGATGTGGACTGCAGGTCTGTGCGCAGTCGGGTGATGGTGTCTTCGAGCGTTCCGGCCTGTTCCAGCTGCTGCACGAGGCGATCGAAGGCCGCACCGGGCCGAGGCTGCCGGCGGAGGGATTTGAGCAGTCGGTCGGAGGGTGATTCATCGTTCCGAGATTGCAGCAGTGCCGTCAATGTGGCCTTTCGCTCCGCGAAATGACCATCCTGTCTGAGCGGTTGGGCGGAAGCCCCCGGCTGCGGTTCGCACCAAAGGTGCGCGCGCTGCGAGGAGACAGGCAGACCGCGTCGCCGTTCGACGGTCGCCCCATCGCCTTGAAGTTCCCTGGAATCCTCTGAAACGACGGGCCGCAACTCGGGAGGGCGAGGCTCCTGCCGAGCTGTCGCGTGCTGCTGTGATGGGAGGAGCAGGGCTGCGAGGACCACCAGTCTGACGACCAGCCGGACTGAACAGCGGTGAACCCTGCGACGGTTGACTGCGACCGACTGACATCGGTGGCAAACCACGGCGCGTTGCGGATGGCTCATGGTTCCCCCGGGTTCCCGGGGGGAACGGCATTCCGCAGCAATTCATCAAGCTGTCGGCTGAGTTGAGCGACGAGATCCGGATGGGCGGAGGCGAGGTTATTTGTTTCGCCGGGATCTTCGCGGAGGTGATACAGTTCGGGGCTGGAGCCAGGATCTGTGGTGGATTGTGAGTCTGTCTGTCGGGCTTTCTTCGGGGCTGCTTTGCCGCTGTTCTTTTTTTTGGCTTTGCTGTTGGCGGTGGCAGCTCCGGGGGACTGGAGCAGTTTCCAGTCTCCGGCGCGGATGGCTGCGCGCTGGGGGGACTGGACGAGCAGGATGGATTGATGGGGACTGGGTTTACCCTGCATGAGCATGGGGGCCAGATCGTGACCATCGAGAGGTTTGGGTTGGTCGAGGGACCCGCCAGCGAGTTGAACGAGTGTGGGGAACCAGTCGATGACGTGGACGGGCTGTTCGCTGCGGGTGGCGGCTGGAATTTTTCCGGGCCAGCGGACAAATGCGCAGCCGCGGACACCGCCTTCGTACAGCGTTCCCTTTCCGGCGCGAAGGACTCCGTTGCTGGTGACGGTGCCTGGCGATGGTCCTCCGTTGTCGGCGGTGAAGAGGACGAGGGTGTTGTCGAGCATCCCGGCTGTCTTCAGTGCGGTGGTGATGCGTCCGATTGCAGCGTCGACTGCGGCCAGCATTCCGGCATAGGTGCGGCGGTTGCCTTTGAGGGCGGAATAGGGCTGGAGGTAGCGTTCGGGAACCTGCAGGGGCGCGTGGACACCGTTGAAGGGGACGTAGAGGAAGAGTGGTTTGGAGCTGGCGAGGGGGGTGTGCTGCGTAATCAGTCGGGAAGCTTCTGCGGCAATGAGTTCGGTGCTGTAGCCTTCTTCGCTGAGTGGTTTGTCGTCGCGGTACCAGTCGGCCTTGCCGTCCCGGGTGTGCAGATCATAGTCAATGGCGCCGAAGTAATGCCCGTACTGATGATCGAAGCCGCGAGCTGTGGGACGGAAGGCGGGCTCGAATTCGCCGAGGTGCCATTTGCCGGTGATGGCGGTGGTGTAGCCGGCCTGTCGCAGGGCGTCGGCGAGCGTGCGTTCATCGAGCGGGAGTCCCCAGCGGGCATTGGGGCGGACGATGGTATAGACACCGGTGCGGGTGGCATAGCGTCCGGTGAGGAGTGCAGCGCGGGTGGGTGAGCAGACGGGCTGGACATAATGGGCGGCGAGCACGGTGCCTTCGGCAGCGAGGGCATCGATGGCTGGTGTCTGAATTTCGCGGCCGCCGTTGAAACCAACGTCGGCGTAGCCCAGGTCATCGATGACGAAGATCACGATGTGCGGGCGGGCTGCTGTCGGTTCGGCGGCGATTGCCGGGAGACCGTGGCAGAGGCGAAGGAGTGTGAGAGTCAGCAGCAGCAGGGTGAGGCGTGGAGTCATGAGGGGGCCTGTTTTATGGCAGACATGGCAGGGAGAGCACCTGGCGGGCTATGGAATTCACGGTCCGGCTTCTTCACCGGGCTGGAGAGGGATCAGTTCCTGGAGTGGGCCGGAGTCGGGGCCAAAGACGATGTGGTTTGTGAATACAAATCCGGGCGATTTGCCGGCCAGTTCTGCAAGTTTGTCCCAGCGGTCACGGATTGCCGGGTCATCGTCCATCTTCCAGACGCAGATGCTCAGATCTTCCAGCGCGTGACCTGCGTGTTCAGGGGCATCTGTGATGGGGAGGTGGGCGAGTTCTTCGTGAACGAGTCCGCGGCCCATGCGAATGAGTTCGAGGGGGAGTGCGTTGGTTTCTTCGAGCTGGTTGTATTCGCTGAGCAGTTGTTGCTGCATGGCGAGTGCTTCGGCGGTTTGGTTGAGTGACCGCAGGGCGCGGGCGATGCCCCAGCGTGCGCCGCGTTCAACGAGGCTGTTATTTTCGGTGAGAGCCAGCTGGCGACAGATGGTAAAGGTTTGGTGGGCGGCGGTGAACTGGGAATTGGCGATGTATGCCTGGGCGAGATTGTTGTGCAGGACGCTGATCCATGCACGGGCACTGGGGGCCGGGGACGCCTGGGCGAGCTGCAGTGCGATTTCGTTCCAGTGGACTCGGTCGGGTGGCTCGATGGAGGTGATTGCAACCATGTGGGCGGCATCGACGGCTGGTCCGTCGAGTGCCTGGCTGCGTGCGAAATTCCAGGCCTTGACGAACAAGGGATAAGCCTCTCTGGGACGCTTCTGTTGTTGCTTCAGCCGGCCTCGTTCCAGCAGCAGGCTCATGGTGGCTGATGGCTGGTCAGCTCCTGGCAGGCGTTCTGCGAGGTCAAGCGTGCGGTGGGCATCTTCGTGCCGTCCCTGCATGGCCTGGGCGAGTGCCAGTCGGGCTTCGATTCTGGGGGCCAGTGTGATATCGGGGTGGCAGGCTGCTTTGGGGCGCAGGGCGAGCAGTCGCCGTTCGATGTCCTGAGGTTGACCTTGAAAGAGTGATTCGAAGTCTTCGACGGGAGTGTCAGCGGCTGGCTGCATTTGGGCTTCCTGCACGAACATGCAGCATCACGGGGAGTGTGGTGATGCCACCACCGACGCTGGATTTGAGGTAGAACGGGCGGGATTGTTCGGGGACCCAGGGGGCTGTTGTGATGAAGACTTCGCGTTCGGTTTGTCCATCGAGCAGCATCAGGCCGTTGAGTCCGATGTTATCCACGAAGACTCCGTGAGGCAGATTGCGACCGGAGTCTTCCTTGCCGAATTCGACAAGCCCCTTGTGATCCACGCGTTCGACCCGCAGCCAGGCTTTGAGTGTTGTTCCTGGGGTGACGGTGAGTTCTGCAGTGTGTTCGCTGCTGCCTGCCGTTCGCTGTTCATCCGTGCGGATCACCACACGGATGCCGGGGTTTTGCAGGATTTCGAGGATTTTGAGGCCACCGATTTCGTGTTCGATCGGCTGCCCCCCGGATTCGCTTTCTCCCCGGGCCACGAACCGAATGGCGGCGACGGCTTCCGGGGATGGGGCAACAGCATCCGCTGCGGCGATCAGTGCCGCGAAGGCCTGCCGCTGTTCGGGTTGAATGATCACCGGATCAGACAGTGTGAAGCCAGGCGGCAGATTGCGGGCGGTGATTTCGATGGGACCGCTGTAGCTGTCGAGCCGAGTGGCGGTGAAGATGATTTCACGACCAGTGCCGGGATGAACTTTGATTTCGGTGGTGCTGGCGGCGACAGAAAAGTCCGGAGCGGGGTGACGCAGTTTGAGTTGATAGGTGAAGTCCGGGCCCTGGAATCCACGGGCATCCTCGATCCGCAGAAGATATTCGCCATCGGCCGGCGGGTTGAAGGTCAGTCGGGAATCGCTGCCCCACTGACGCAGGGGGTCATCGTCATTCTGGGAGTACAGCGGGAAGACGGGCAGACCGGTATTGGTGATGGGTTCGCCTGGGGCTTTGGGCACCACAATGAACG
>JBJTOM010000213.1:0-3788 GCA_046074585.1 Planctomycetota bacterium
CCAGAGCCTCCCGCGAGGGCCGTGGCAGTGCTGTTGCCCGCGGACTACCATCCGACGGCTCAGCAGCGCGTTACCAGGGAATTGACATCCATTTTTTGACGGCACCTTCCGTCAAAAAATAGAGCAGGAGACTGGAGAAAGGAGAGAGGAGAGAGGAGAGAGGAGACGCTCGACTTTCTGCATTCTCCTCTCCTCTGGTCGGTCGGTCGCTCCGCGGGCAGCAGTTGGCCACGCCCTGTCGCGTGGCAATGGTCCAGTGTGGAGTCAGAAACACGAATTCCATGGCGATTAACTCCGTTTCGTCATCCCAGCCCCGCCCTGCCCTCCCGGATTATGGACCGTACTTTCACCGGATTCCAAAGAACTTCAGCCTTCAGCCTGCCGACCAGGTAAACTTCGCGGTTTGGCCGGCCTTCACATGTGTCGGAATTGCCGTGTCCCTGAAATCCCGACTGGACTCAGAACGGGAATTCGAGTATCCTGTTGGATTCCCTGCACACTGCGCTCAAATTCCCCGGAAATGTCTCCGGGGACGCGGTTTGCCGAACTTTGACCCCGAATTCGTGTGCCTGCAGGTGCCTCCCCGGCACTTCCGGTTCCCGGTCGGGAAAGCGGGATTGAAATGGTCGATCGGAACCTCTTGCGTGAGTTCAACATTGACGAGGCGGAACTGGATGCGGTGATTTCCGCGTCGTTCCCCGACTTTGCCGAAGAAGACATCTATCAGGAACAGGCTCAGGCCTACAACCTGAACCAGATCCTGACGGGCACTATTGTCCGCGTGGACAACGAAGAAGTCGTGGTTGATATCGGCTACAAAAGCGAAGGCGTGGTGCAGCGGGACGAATGGGACCCCAGCGAACCACAACCGGAAGTTGGTCAGGTCATCGAAGTTGAACTCGAGGAATTTGAAGACTCCATCGGCCTGATCGTGCTCTCCAAACGCAAGGCGGACCGTCGCCGCGAATGGGAAAAGATCATCAGCACCCATCAGGAGGGCGACATCGTCCGTGGTCAGGTCATTCGCAAGATCAAAGGCGGACTCCTGCTCAATATTGGGGTCAACGTTTTCCTCCCCGCCAGCCAGGTGGATATCCGTCGTCCCAACGACATTGCCGAATACATCGGTCATGACATCGAGTGCATGATCCTCAAGATTGACGAAGCACGTCGCAACATCGTCGTGTCCCGGCGTCGTCTGATCGAAGAAGAGCGCGAAAAGATGAAAAAATCGCTGCTCTCCGACCTTCAGATCGGACAGATTCGCCGCGGGACCGTCAAGAACATCGCCGACTTCGGCGCCTTCGTCGACCTGGGCGGCATCGACGGTCTGCTCCATATCACCGACATGAGCTACGGCCGCATCAGCCACCCGACCGAAATGGTCAGGATCGACGACGAAATCGAAGTCGTGGTGCTCAACATCGACTACGAAAAAGAAAAAATCGCTCTCGGTCTCAAACAAAAATCCCCCAGCCCCTGGGCCAACATCAGCACCAAATATCCAGTCGGCTCCCGCGTTCAGGGCGAAGTCGTCAACGTGCTCTCCTACGGTGCCTTTGTCAAGCTCGAAGACGGCATCGAAGGGCTTGTCCACATCAGCGAAATGTCCTGGACTCGCCGTGTTAATCACCCCAGCGAACTCGTGGCCATCGGCGACAAAGTCGAAGTCATGGTCCTTGGCATCAACGAAGACAAACAGGAAATCTCCCTCGGCATGAAGCAGACTCAGCCCAATCCCTGGGACGAAGTCACTGCTCGCTACCCCGTCGGATCCATCGTCAAAGGCACCGTTCGCAATCTCACCAACTACGGTGCCTTCGTCGAACTGCAGGAAGGCGTTGACGGTCTGCTCCACATCAGCGACATGTCATGGACCCGCAAAGTCTCCCACGCCAACGAAATCCTCAAAAAGGGCGACCCGATCGAGTGCCAGATTCTCTCCGTCGACGAAGGTCGCCGTCGCATCGCTCTCGGCCTCAAGCAGCTCGCCGAAGATCCCTGGGCGACTCGAATCCCCGAAAAGTACGCTCCCGGCCGCATGGTCACTGGCAAAGTGACCAAAATCACCAACTTCGGCGTCTTCATTCAGCTTGAAGATGAACTCGAAGGACTCCTCCACGTGTCCGAACTGGCTGACCACAAAGTCGAACACCCGGAATCCCTCGTCAATGTCGGCCAGGAACTCGAAGTCCGCGTCCTCCGCGTCGACACCAACGACCGCAAGATCGGACTCAGCCGCAAGTCCGAAGTCAAGGAACCCGAAGCCACCCCCGGCGACGCAGCCGCGCCGGCTACTGCCGCCGCTGCAACCGCCGCCGCCCCGGCACGCCCCCGCGAAGAACTCAAAGGTGGCACCGGCTCCGGCTCCGGCCCCCTCTTCTCACTCGGCTCCAACGAAGAGAAATCCTGACGGACTCATTGCCCGTCCCCGCAACTCCCCAAACCCCAGACAACCGCCGGTTGTCCGGGGTTTTTTCTTTCTGCTGAACGGCTCTCCGCGGGAAAAGGACGCATCTGGCTCCCCTCGCCCCAGGCGAACACGCACCCTCCGTGGTTTTGGTGAAATAGGAAAGCCTGCGCCAGGAGAGAAAATCTCCTGCGATTCTCGAATTGGATTCGGTCCCCAATTCCCCGCGGAGATGCTCCAGTGTCAGCAGGCAATAAGCAGCCTTACGAACTCAGAGAGTTGTTCATGGCCTTTGAGAGACTCAAGGCCCCGCGTTCTGATGTCGTGTATGTTGCGGGGGCCGTCGGGAAAGCTGCGAACGTCCCGATTCGGGGTGAGGCGCCCCAGAACGAACCGGCAATCGCTGGTCCGCCAGCGGCGCTCAGGCGATGTTCAGTCTCAGATGTCTGAACGACTCCAACGTCCGGGACAAATTTCAACAGCAGTTCCTCAACTCAACTCCCATCATGGCTGGAACGCCGCAACTGCGGTCACACTCCCGGAATCCGGCCGAATGGAGTTTACGGCACCAATCCCGCAGGTGTGAAAGACGCCGAGATCGCTGTTCTCCGCAATCCTTCTCAAAGCCATCGGCAACACCACTCATTTTGCTGAAACCAAACTTTGCCGCACTTTCCGTGGCGACTTTCCCGCCCACGGTCGGGTAATCTGCCGATGTCGACCGGAGCATCGCAGATGCTTGAACACGGTGATTGCCCGTCAGGAAAGTGCGTCAGTATGGCTCGTATCTTTACGTCCAAAACGTACGCCGAGTCGTACAGCATCGCAGAGAGAAACTTCCTTGAGGTGGCTGAGCATCAACTGGACGACAGTTTCTATGTCATCCATGGCCTCCCCTGGAGGTCGCTGGACAATACGTGGCAGCAGGGCGAATCCGATTTTGTGATCCTGCAGCGTGAATTGGGGCTGATCGTTGTGGAGGCCAAGCCGGGAACGATCCGGCTTGACGCCACGGGCTGGAAAGATGCTGACGGTCAGCCGATCACGGACCCCGTAATTCAGGCCCAGCAGGGGATGCACAATGTGCAGAGGCTGTTGTGTCAGCGTGTACCCAGGTGGAGCGATCAGCAGGTCCCGCATACGTTCGCAGTGTACCTCTGCAAGGCCACGGGCTTTAACGGCAGACTTCCGATCTCGCTGCGGCCGGAACAGGTGATCTTCGAGAGCGACCTGAACAATCTCGCAGCCACCTTGATAAGGTGAGCAAGTCTCCTTAATCATTTTCAATGAACAAGAGACTGACTTAATCAACTTTTCACACTCTCGGATCACACTAGGGTTGAGCAGCATAGATGCTTTGATGTCCAAGAGAGAGTCC
>JBJTOM010000214.1:0-4128 GCA_046074585.1 Planctomycetota bacterium
CCGAGCCGCGCCCGTGAACGGGGTACCCAGTCGCCCCCAGTGACGGTTTGAAGTGGGAAGTGGGAAGTGGGAAGTGGGAAGTGGGAAGTGGGAAGTGGGAAGTGGGAAGTGGGAAGTGGGAAGTGGCGAGGGCAGGAGGGGACGAGAGTAGACAGTGGAGAGGAGACCACAGGAGATGCAATGAAAACAGCCCGGATTGCCCCGCTGACAACGTTTCGTCATCCCGGCGGGTACCTCTGGAAGGCTGCCTGTGGGCCATGTGAATTGCAGTGCGCTGATTTCCCTTTTCTCTGCGAACACGCCAGACTTTGTGCATGGCACGCGCGACGCTGTGCCGCCATCAGCCTTTTCCATGGCGAATTTTTCCATGTCCGCCTTTACCGACGACCTCATGCAATCCCCGCTGTCTCCGCACGATTACTGGATGAAGAAAGCGCTGGACCAGGCGGTGCTTGCCTTTGATCAGGGTGAAGTGCCGGTGGGTGCAGTGATTGTGCATCAGAATCGCGTGATTGCGGAGGCGTATAATCAGCGCGAGATGCTTCAGGATCCGACGGCCCATGCAGAGATGATCGCGATGACTCAGGCGGCTGAGGCGCTGCAATCGTGGCGCCTGCTCGACTGCACTCTGTACGTGACGCTGGAACCCTGTCCGATGTGTGCAGGCGCGATTGTACAGGCCCGGATTCCTTTTGTGGTGTATGGGACGCCGGACCCCAAAGCTGGCGCCTGCCATTCACTCTTCAGCATTCCCTCGGATCTCAGGCTGAATCACCAGAGTGCTGTTCTGGCGGGCGTGATGCAGGAGGACTGCAGAGCCATTCTTCAGGAATTCTTTCGGCAGCAGCGTGCACTGGGAAAGAAATAGCGGACGCTCCTGCCGCTTTCCCGGGCCGGAACGCTTTTGGTTCATGGCCGGAAGCGGCAGTTTTTGCCGGTGGACCTGATGGACGGCGGTTTCTGCCGGCGCAGTCCGGCGTGGTGCCGAGCGTCGCCGTTTCCCTCGCTGCGCCCCCGAAGAATTCTCCGCGAAACCTGAAACGCTATTGACCCAATTTTTTGATTGCACTAAATCACCCCCCAACGCAGCACAAAAGTCGGCAGAAACAGCCACTGGGATGCTGATCCTGTCCCCTTCTGCAGTTCACCGGAATTCGCTCGGCAGCTTTCGCCAGAGTTCCGGTCCCACCCCAAAGACCCTCTCCTTTCATTCCCGGCTGTCTGGCCTCCGCTCACCGCAATCCACGGATGGATGTGCAGGTTTGTCACCGGCGTTCCTTGGTGTCTCTTCAGGGATGAAACTCATGCTGTCCGGAAAATTGTCTGTCGGTGCTGCCCTCGGACTGCTCTGCTGCTCACTTTCAACTTCCACTGCACAGGCTCAGTTCTTCGGTGCGAACAACTGCAACTGTGCTCCGGTTCAGCCCGCAATGGCGGCCTGCTACCAGACGATCCCCGTCACCAGCTACGTGCCGGAAAAGCAGACGGTTGAAGTGCCCACCTACGAAACTGCTTACCGGACTCAGGAGGTCACTGTCTGGCGCCCTCAGACGGAAACGAAGCAGGTTGAGATTCCAACGGTGACCTATCAGAACGTGACGGAGTACCAGACCGTCAATCGCGACATGGGTCGCTGGATCACTCGCTATCATCCTGTCGCCAAATGTGCTCCCTGCCAGATTGACCCGCGGCCTGGTGTTATCGGCTGGCTCAATCGCACGGGCTATTCCATGCGAACAGCCTTCATGCCCAACTACACAACATCCCGCGAATACGTCCCGAATCTCGTAGCCTTCAACGTGCCCGTCACTCGCCAGGTGGCCATCCGAGGAACTCAGCGCGTCGCCGTGCAGGAGACCCGGATGGTGGCCGAAAAGCGTGATGAGCAGGTGCCGTATCAGCGACTCGTGATGCGCCGTGAAGAACGCACCGTCATGCGTCCCGAAACGGCTTGGCGAACCGTCCCCATCGGTACCGCGACAGCATGGGGACCGTGGGGAGCGACGCAGACCGTTTACGCACTGCCCAGTACGGAATCCTCCCGCACAGCCGCTACGCCGCAGCCGGATGATCGCTTCCGTGAACGATCCGCTCGGAAACCTGCGGCAGCCAGCACCGAAACTGACCTCGCCCCCGTCAGCCCCTCCGCCGCCGGCAGCGAACCCTCCTTTGAACCCCCTGCCTACGAACGCCCCCGGCCCCTTCCCGCAGATGCCAATCCCGTTCCTCAGACCCGCAGCACTCGTCCGGCAGACAGCAGCCGTTCTGACGCTGTCTCCAGCCACGCGGCCTCCGGCAGCTGGAAAGCCAGCCGTCGTCCCCGCTCCGCTGCACTCGCAGATGCCGCTGTCACAGAAGGCCTGTCCCTGGCCACTGCCGACGCCCCCTGACAGCTGAAGTCCCCCCTGCCGTCTGAAGGCCTTTTGAAACCACAGCAGGTTCTGGTGTCCGCAAACCAGCCTGCCGTCCACAGTCGCTCCGCGCTCCCAGTGGACAAGGATCCTTTCCCCCCCTTTCTCCTCTCCCCTCTCTCCCCCCTCTCTCTTCCTCTCCCCCCCTCTGCGTTCCAGAAGTGCGTCCCCTCGCGGCACCGGTATCACGCCGGTGCCCTTTTCATGCGCTTTTTTCCCCACCCGCGACAACTCCCCGCCAAACCATACTCGACACACAGCACAGCCTGCCAATAATATCCCAATTCCGCACTCCTCCGCTCCAACCCTCACGGTCCACAGTCAGGCAGACACCCATGCAATCCCCAATCAAACCCTCAACCAGTCTCCGGGGCGCTGTCGTCCGCTGCTGCCCCAACCTGCCTGTTGCCTGCATTCTCACGTTCAGTCTTCTGATGCTGTTTTCTGCAGCAGCCATGGCTGCTGTTCCCCAGGGGGCGGATGAACCACCGGCGTCTGCCGACGAACCACAGCCGGCTGAGGGCGGATTGCGTGACGAATCGGATCAGCTGGATCCGGGCAACAAGGACGCCCTCGCCTGGTACATGGCCGGCCAGAAATCGCTCCGGGGCGGCAAACTGGACGAGGCGGTCGAAGCCTTCAAAAAGTCTTCAGAAGCAGACCCCAAATCTGCTGTTCCTGTTCGTGCTCTGGCCACGGTTCTGTTCCGTCAGGGAAGCGTCGAAGAGGCCCTGCGGACGGCCAATAAGGCGATCGGGATGGATCCGGACGACTTTCTGACACGACTTGAGCTGTCCGTGCTGCTGGGTTCAAACGGCCGTCTGCCGGATGCCGCAGCGCTGATCGAACAGGCCGTAAAAAGCAGTCGCCTGAAACGTGAATCCAGCGATTTTGTGCGTGTGCATCAAGTCCGCGGCGCGGTGATGCTGCAGCTGCGAAATCAGAATGCGGCCGTGGAAAGTTTCCAGGTCCTGCTCGCGGCACTGGAAAAGCCTGAAGAGTTTGGACTGTCGAACGAAGAACATCGACGAATGCTCAAAAACCGCGGCACCAGCTACGAAACGGTCGGTCGCGTGCTGCTCGAAGCCGGTCGCATCGCCCCGGCCATTACCGCCTTCACCGCCATGAGCCGTCTGCAGAAGGACGTACCCGGCGAACACAACCTGCTCCTTGCCCGGGCACTGTTTCAGCAGGACAAACTGGCGGACTGCGAAGCCAATCTCAACAAATACTTCGAGACCGGCCGTCGCAGTCCTGAATCCCTCACGCTCCTTCGCGATCTGTTCGAAAACAGCGACCGCCGTGGAAAACTGGCAAAACGCCTTGAAGAGCTGGCCGACAACGCCGATCAGCCTGGCCAGGTGCGGCTGTTTCTGGGACAGCTGCTGCTGGACGAAGGCAAACCCAGCGAGGCGGCTGAAGTATTCCAGACGGTGCTGGATACGACCGGGGAAGCGGATGCCAATCTGGGTATGGTTCGCGTCGAAATTGCTCGTCGCGACGCCGATGGTGTCATCGCAGCACTCAATCGCGCCGCGCGGGCTCGCATCACCCCCGCTGAATTCACTCCGCTTGTCAACGGCCTGACGACCGTCGATGACTTCGGCAAAGCCACCGTCAGCGAATGTCTAAAGACGTTCAATGATCAGCCGGGTGATCTGGAACCAGGCGTCACCTGGTTTTGTGCCCAGGTGGCTGGGGAACTGGAACTTGAGAA
>JBJTOM010000215.1:0-25113 GCA_046074585.1 Planctomycetota bacterium
GAAGTGAGAAGTGAGAAGTGAGAAGTGAGAAGTGAGAAGTGAGAAGTGAGAAGTGAGAAGTGAGAAGTGAGAAGTGAGAAGTGAGAAGTGAGAGGGTGGACGGAGTTGAAGCGTCTGATGACAGTTGACTGCTTCTGCCCCCTCACCCCCGGCCCCTCTCCCCTGGGGGAGAGGGGGGAGGGTTAGTCATTTTTGTATTTCGAGTGGCAGTTCTGGCAGGTGGTGGCGACTTTGGACATCGCGGCTTCGAAGCCGGAGTAGTCTCCGGAGTCACCGGCGAGCTTAGCGCTTTGGGCGGCTTCGACGATGGACTTTCCGTAGCCGGTGAATTCGGCGTCATCTTCGTAGCCGTAGCCTTTTTGGGTGACGACGCTGGCGAGCGTTCCGAGGATGGCGGCTTCGTGGGCGACGATATTCTTTTTGCTGCCGAGAGCATCTGCGGAGCTGACTTCAGTTTTGAGGATTTTCTCGGCTTCTTCCATGCGTTTCATGAGCGACCGCATGTCGGCGACGTCGGCGAAGGAGTCGGTTTCGGGGGGGGCTTCGAGTCCGCTGGGTTTGGAGCGATTGAGGATATCGGCGACGGACTCGAAGAGTTCCTGGAGTCGTTTCTGGTCTTTGGCACCGCGCTGGAGCGGGCTTTCGTTCATTTTCTTGGCGAGGTTACGGACGTAGGCGGCGTCGTCTTTCCATGAGACGGATTCGCTGGAATTGCGGGCGATTTCGGCGAGTGCAGCGAGGGTGGCGACTTTGGGGGGGATCATCATCATGGACGAGTTGTAGCTGCCGACAGAGCCGACGTTTTCCTGAAGGAAGTTGCGAATGTTTTTGACTTCTTCGTCGAGTGTGGCGACGGGGATGAGCGTGTCCCAGCCGGAGTCGGCGGTTGCGGCTGCGGGTTTTTCGGGCGTGGTGGATGGTTCGGGCGTGGCGGGGGCGGGAGCGTCGGTGGTTGCCATTTCCGGAGCATCCCCTTCGGCGGGTGTGCCGGCGTCGGCGAGAGCAGTCGGGGGGGAACCGCCGACCGGGGTTTGGTTGGAGGCGACTTCGTAGGGCTTGTCGAAGAAGGCATCCATGGGAACTTTACCGAACCATTTCTGGCCATTGGCGTCGACCCAGACTTCGTCGCGGGTGCGGGGCCGGCTGGGAGTTGGTGGTGTGGCCTGAGCGTCGCTGCTGTCGGCTGTCGCCGGGGCAGGATCCGTGGCGGGATTCTGTGGATCGCCCGGGGCGGCAGTCTGAGCGGCGTTGTCGAGGGGGGGCGAGTCTGCGCCGCCACAACCGATGCTGACGCAGCAGGCGAGTGTGAGGAGGGTGAGGAGGGTGTGTGAGAATGGGCGGGGCGATCGAGTCATGCGATTCGACCTTGTGCAGGAGAGGGCGAGGGAGGGCGACCGAAATTGGTTGAGCCCCGGTTGGGGAGTGTACAGGGTGTGGGGGCCGGGGGGAACCGGATGTTGGAAAAAACGGGGCTGAGTGGGGAGCGAAAGGGGCGCTAGCGGCGGCCGCGGTAGCGACCGCGTGAATTGCCGCCGTCGTCTGAATCCTCGTCATCGTCTTCGCTGTCATCTTCACCGTCTTCTTCGTCGTCGAGATCATCGTCGTATTCGGCATCCGGATGGAGCGGGTCATCGGGGGCAAAGAAGAAGTCTCCGAGTCCCATGGGGACGGCGTTGCCGCCCAGCGAAGTGTTGCGTTTGTCGGCGAGTGTCTGGAGGTCGGAGGCTTCTTCGCCGAGGCAGCCGAGGACTGCTTCTTTCCAGGCGGCGTCGCGGGAGAGTGGATGGTCGGGGTCCTGAGCCATGCGTTTGAGTGCGTAGCGGAGGATGTTGATGCCGTCGCGGGTGGAGAAATCGAGGTTGAGGGAGTGGGCTTTCTGGAGAAACTCGACGGTGAGGGACAGCATTTCCTGGTCGGCGAAGGGGAGATGGTATTTGAGGATGTGGAGTTCGTCGCTGCGGGAGGGGTGTCCGAGCGTGAGTGTGGGCTGGAGGCGGCTGAGGATGTAGTCGGGGATTTCAAAGGTGGATTCGTCTTCGTTCATGGTCACGGCGCAGCGAAACGCGGGGTGGGCTTTGATGGTGATGCCGGCGACGATGGATTCGACGTAGCGGCGGTGATCGAGGAGCGGTGCGAGGCTGGCCCACGATTTTTCGTTCATGCGGTTGCCCTCGTCGAGGATGCAGATGCCGCCGTGGATCATGGCGGTGACGAGGGGTGAAGCGTGGTAGGCGATGCGACCGCTTTCTGCGAGTACTGGGGTGACGAGCAGGTCTTCGGGGCGGGTATCGGCCGTGCACTGGAAAATGAACAGATCCTGTTTGCGCTGGCGGGCGCCGGCAATGGCGAGCGTTGTTTTGCCGATGCCGGGAGTGCCGACCAGTCGGGGTGTGAGTGGCAGATCGCGGTCGTCGACCACGAGCCAGCAGGCGAGAAGTTGTTTGAGGACTTCACGCTGGCCGATCCAGTCACCGCTGGTGGCGTCCGGGTTGCCCAGGTGCAGAGTGATGCCGTCGATCGTGTGAGTGCGATTCATGGCGAGCCGGGAGTTCTGGTTATGGTTGCGGTTGGTTTCGGACTGTCGGGCGGTGGGTTTCTATTATTGCGGGTGAGTTGCTCGCGATACAGTTGCTGCAGGGAGAAATTTCGGAAATGGCGGGCCTTGTTGCAATTGTTGAGATTCCCGCCCCCTGCACTTGCTCGAATCCCCCAGCCCGGGAAAATCCAGGTTCCAGTTGCCCCGCACAACTGGCGGCCGCGGATCCCGAAAGATCCCTTCGCGTGCCCCGGAAGACCTCCGCGGCCAACAGGTCGGACTTGGATGACTCCCGCTTCCCACGGTACCGCTGCCCCGGCTCCTTCCGGCTCGCCCCATCCCGCTGACCAGTTCAGTCCGGCTGAACTTGAGTCCTTCCAGCAACTGGGCTACATCGTTGTGCCGGACCTGATCGCTCCAGCGCTGCTGAAGCAGGTCCGCGCAGTCACCGATCGGGATCTGGCCGGACGGTTCGGTGATGTCGAATACGAAGCCGACCTGCACTACCCCGGCGCTCCGACGTCGCTGGAGGCCGAAGGAGGCCACACCATCCGCCGACTCCGCCAGGCCGTCAGTCGCGATCCCGTCTTTCTGCAGCTCGTCTCCCAGCCCGGCATCCTCCAGCGACTCCAGCAGCTGCTCGGCCCCCGCATCGTAATGCCGCTCGCCCACCACAACTGCATCATGACCAAGCAGCCCAGGTTCAGCAGCGATACCGGCTGGCACCAGGACACGCGCTACTGGTCCTTCACATCCGGTAACCTTGTGAACATCTGGATCGCACTCGGCCCCGAAAATCTGCACAACGGCTGCCTGCAGGTGCTCCCCGGCACCCACTCCAGTGCCGCGGCGCGCGAACGACTGGATGACGCCCTGTTCCTCCGCACCGATGTCCCCGAAAATCAACCGCTCCTGCAAACCGCCACTCCCGTGTTTCTCAACCCTGGTGATGTGCTCTTCTTCCACGCCCGCTGTTTTCACGCCGCCACCCGCAATTACTCTGAACAAACCAAGCAGTCCGCCGTCTTTACCTTCCGCTCCCTCGAAAATCCCCCGCTCCCCGGGTCCCGCTCTGCCGCCTGGCCCGAACTGCTCCTGTCCTGACCATGCCACCCCCGTTCTCCCATCCCCACCATCCCACGGTCGCTCCGCCTTCACACTGCACACTCCGGACTTGCAAATCAGATTCTTCGCTCTACGATCCGGCCGACGCTCGTAGCCTCCCTCCCCCTCCGCCGTCTGTTCCTCAGCCAAAGGAAACAACGTGTCCTCCATCGATGCAATCGCCCGCAGCCAGCGGGAACTCCTTGACCAGCACACCCGCGAAATGGTGCACTGGCATTTCAGTGATGACACCGGCTGCCAGTTCTGGCTGGACAAAAAGAAAACGTTCGACTTCGATCCGCTCAAGGATGTCAACTGCTTCGATGACCTCAAAAAATTCCCGCTGTTCGAAGACGACTGGCTTCGCGGTGGTCCCATGCGTCGCTGGGTTCCCCAGCCGTTTCAGAACAAGCCCATCTACGTCTTCGAAACCGGCGGCACGACAGGGATCCCAAAGACCCGCGTCGTCGTCGAAGACCACTGGATTGACTACGAAAACTTCAGCGAAACCATCCCGGACGAAAGCTTTCCCCGCGGCAGCAACTGGCTGATGCTGGGCCCCTCCGGCCCGCGTCGCCTCCGACTGGCCATTGAACATCTCGCCCAGTATCGCGGGGGCATTTGCTTCTGCGTGGATCTCGATCCCCGCTGGGTCGTTAAACTGCTCAAAAAGGGCAAAGTGGAAGACGCTAAGGAATACAGCGCCCACTGCATTGACCAGGCCCTCACAGTGCTCTCGGCCAACAATGAAATTCAGTGCATGTTCACCACCCCGAAACTCCTCGAAGCGCTCGCCCTGCGACTCATGGACAAAGGCAGCAGCATCGAAGAAGCCGGGATCAAAGGCATCTTCTGCGGCGGCACCGAATTCACTCAGCAGTGGTACCGCTTCGCCCGCGAAGAACTGCTCGGCCCCAACGTCTACATCACGCCAACCTACGGCAACACCCTGATGGGACTCGCCTGCGGCAAACCATTTGATCCCGCAGACAATTACAAGATTACCTACTACGCCCCCCAGCCGCGCGCCGTCATCGAGGTCGTGGATTTCGATGACCACACAAAGATCGTCGACTACGGTAAAACGGGCCGCGTGAAACTTTACACCATGACAAAGGAACTTTTCGTCCCCGGATTTCTCGAACGCGACGAAGGCGAACGTGAACTCCCGCACCAGAAGTATCCCTGGGACGGCGTCAGTGGCGTTCGGCCCTATCACATCTTCGCAAAGACAACGACCGTCGGCGTCTACTAAATTCTCTGACAGCGCGTCGGCGCCACCCGGCAGTTGTTGTCCGGGTGGCGTCGGCCTTGAATGACCGATCGTCCACGGACCGCAACGCTCCACTCGATTCCCGGAACCCGCCTTTTCCGCCAAAGCCAACGCCATGCTTGAAATACCTGTTGTCCGCTGGGGTAAAAACTACGAGTCTCTGGAGAAAGCTGAGGTCGTGCATTTCGAGACCGGCGAAGTCATGGCGCGCATGCATCAGGCAAATGCCGGGCTCGTGCAGATGGACTCCCGCCGTGCCTCCAAAGCCCGCGATGTGCTCCGCCAGTTCTCCTGCGCCGAACTGATTGAAAAGTGCCGCGTCGCCGCCGATCTCTACCTCTCCGCCACGCTCCCGCTCGGCAACGGCACCCAAACCCCGGAACAGTTCTGTTCGATTCAGTCTGCCACCACCGGACTGCCGCTCAATATGTGTCGAGCCAACATGAACAAAAACGCCTTCGTGCTCCGGCACATGGGCGACATGCTCGATGCCCTCACCCGCGGACTCCCGCTCGAAATCCTCAGCCGTGGCTACGGCATGGAATCCCGCAACGTCATGGTCAGCTACCAGGCCACCACTCCCGTTCTCGGACTGGTGCTCCCGTCCAACTCCCCGGGCGTGCACACCCTGTGGCTCCCGGCAATCCCGCTGCAGATCGGGCTGGTGCTCAAACCCGGCTCATCAGAACCGTGGACGCCGTACCGCATGTATGAAGCCTTTGCTGCCGCCGGAGTTCCCCGGGAAGCCTTCTGCCTCTACCCCGGGCCGCATGACGTCGGCAATAAAGTGCTGGAAACCTGCAATCGATCCATGATCTTCGGGGGCCAGGCCACCGTCGAGAAATACCACGGAAATCCTCGCGTCCAGGCCCACGGACCCGGCTTCAGCAAAATTCTGCTCGGCGATGACCTCGTCGATCGCTGGGAAGACTACCTCGATATCATGGTCAAAAGCGTCGTCATGAACGGCGGACGCGGCTGCATTAACTGCTCCGGCATCTGGGCGTCTCGACATACCGAAGACATCGCCGACGCCATCGCGCGCCGCATCGGTCCCATCGCTCCGCTCCCAACTACCGACCCCAGTGCCGCCATCGCCGCATTCACCACGGCCGGAGTCGCAGAAGCCACCAGCAAACAAATCGATGACGGCGTGACTCCGCCCGTTGTCACTGAAGTCACCGCCCGGTACCGCAACGGAGAGCGGCTTGTCAGACAGGAACGCTGCGACTATCTCCGCCCCACCGTGCTCCACGTCGCCGACTGCGACAACCCCATGGCCAACACGGAGTACATGTTCCCGTTCGTATCCGTTGTCAACTGCCCGCAGGAGCAGATGATCAGCAAAATCGGTTCAACACTCATCGGAACAGCCATCACCGAAGACGAAGCATGGATTCGTCAGCTCGTCGATGCCCGCAATATCGACCGCCTGAATGTTGGCCCCATTCCCACCTGCGCCCTGAACTGGCTGCAACCTCACGAAGGCAACATCATCGATTTCCTCTTCCGCAACCGCGCCTTCCAGAACAGCCTGCCTCCCGCACACTGAAGCGTGGCCCGGTTTGCTGCCCGGCAGATCCCTGGGTTTCTGCAGGATTCTGGAAAATCCGCCATTTCCGGGTGGCGGAACAATGTCTTGTGCGTTTTTTTTCCTGCATCAGCACTGAAATCTTTGCGATATGTCCCCCCCAAAAATCAATGCCAACCCTCAGACATCCGCCGTTCCACTCAGCCCTGAACTGCTGAATCGCATCCATCATGGAGACTGCCTCGAAACCCTCGCAAAGCTCCCTGAGCAGTCTGTTCATCTGGCCTTTGCGGACCCTCCGTTCAACATCGGCTATGACTACGATGAATACCAGGACAAGCTTGAAGTAGACCAGTACATCGACTGGTGCAGCCGGTGGATGCAGGAAGTACATCGAGTGCTCATTTCCACCGGCACTTTCTGGCTGGCGATCGGGGACGAATATGCGGCCGAGTTGAAGGTGGCCGCCAGAAAAGTGGGTTTCCACTGCCGCAGCTGGGTGATCTGGTACTACACCTTTGGTGTGCACTGCAAGTACAAGTTCACTCGCTCGCACGCTCACTTGTTTCACTTTGTCAAGGATCCGCGAAGTTTCACGTTTAACCATTCGGACATCCGAGTGCCCTCTGCACGCCAGCTTGTCTACGGCGACCGCCGTGCCGAAAGCACCGGACGGCTCCCCGACGACACCTGGATTCTCAGGCCCCAGGACTGCCCGGAGGCCTTCACCGAAGACGAAAACACGTGGTACTTCCCGCGAGTGGCCGGAACATTCAAGGAGCGGGCCGGATATCACGGTTGTCAAATGCCCGAACAGCTGCTTGCCCGCATCATCCGCGCCTGCTCTGGTCCAGGCAACGTCGTGCTCGACCCGTTTGCCGGGAGCGCCTCAACGCTCATCACGGCCAAAAAACTGGGGCGGCACTACATCGGCTGTGAACTCTCCCGGGAATACTCCACTCAGGGCACTGCACGCCTCGAACAGGTCAACGCAGGGGACCCACTGGTCGGAGCGGCCGATCCGCTGCTGAGTGCCCCGTCCACCGCCGCAGGCAAACGGCTGGATGCAAAGCAGGCACCTCGAAAAATTTTCAACAAGCGAGGAAAAACGGGGGCGGAGGGCGGAGGTGCTCGGGATCTCTTCCGCGAATAACCCCAGTCTTTTCGCCCGCGTTGCTGGTATTCTCATTCCTGAAAAACAGAAACCGTTGAAAAAACGCGACAAAATCACGAATGTTTTGTCCGGAATCGATGTGAGACATCAGGAAACGACTTTCTGACCGTTTCCGAATGGGGCGTGCCTCAAAACATTGCTCAATCCGATTCCCGACAGTAAGATTCATCTGGAATTGCAGGAAACGTCCGATCCGCCCCAGCCGGCAGGCTCCGCCTGCCGATTGATCCTCAGCAGGGTCTTCGGTGTGTTTTCTGATACTGTTTCAATCACCTTTCATTGCTTCCGGGGGGTAACATCTGCTGCTCTCTGTTTCGGTTTTCCCCTGTGTTCGTCACGTGGGCAACCTTGCAGTCAGTCATCAGTTCTACCAAACTTCTGAAATCGCGGTTCAGGCACATTCGCCCTGACTGAAAGATCTCAGCAGGATTCTCGCAGGAGTGTTCACATGAGTACAATTCCTGGGACCATGGCTGGCAGTGGTGTTTCTGCACCCGGCACCGACGGTCTTGCCGACGCGATTGCCGACGAATCGCTGCAGGATTCCGCACTCTGGTCACTGTTCGACGCTGTTCCTGCCTGGGGCGTCAGCGTCATGGTGCACGTCGGCATCTTCCTCGTGCTGCTCACAATTACGCTCCCTGAAATCATCATTCCTGAGTTCAACCTGTCCTCGGTCGCCGAACAGGAAGAAATCCGCGTCGAAGAATATGTTCTTGATTCCACGCCCACCGAAGACATGGGCAGCATGAGCAACCTGAATATTCAGGGGGCTTCCGCCGCAATTGCTCAGTCCAAAGGTCTGGACAACCACGTCGAGCAGATCGATCGGATTGAACAGGACATCGTGAACCCGAAGATCGAACTGTACGAAGCGGTGACCATGCCCAGCGAAGCTCAGACGCTGCAAAACATTGACCTCACCGGGACCACAGAACATCCCGGTGGTACCGCGGGCGCCGTCGACCGCGTCACGCTTGAAATCGCCGCGTCGCTCCGCCAGCGCCGCACGCTCCCCGTCTGGCTGTTCGACGAGTCCATCTCCCTCGAATCCCGCCGCGAAGAAATCATCGCTCGTTTTGAAAACATCTACCGCCAGCTGGGTCTGATGGATGACATCGACACCAAAGAAGCCCTGCGGACCGGTATCGTCGGATATGGCAAGGACGTGCACGTCCTTGTCCCGGAACCTTCAGCTGATATCAACGAACTCAACAAGGCCGTCAAGTCCATCACAAGTGATGTCACAGGTGTTGAGAATGTGTTCGCCGCCATCAACACGGCAATTAAGCAGTATGCCCCGATCCGCAAAAGAATGCGGGCCAACATGATGTTCATCATCGTCACGGACGAACGTGGCGATGACTTCGGTGGCGACAGCTACTCCGTTCTGGAAGAAACCGTTCGCAAACTCACTCGCGAAGGAATCCGCGTCTACTGCATCGGCAACTCCTCACCTTTCGGACGCCAGAAGGGCTACGTCCGCGTCAAATGGAAAGCAGAAGATGGCACCGAGTTTGACGAAGATATCCCCGACGCCGATCAAGGTCCGGAAACGCCTCTCGCAGAAGGGCTCACACTTCCCTTCTGGACCGCTCAGGCCCAGCAGCTTGACCGCATGTCCTCCGGCTACGGGCCCTACACGCTCTCCAGACTCTGCGCAGAAACCGGCGGGATCTTCTTCGTCGCCGATGACACCACCCAGAAAAAATGGCCTGCTCAGGTGATGCGGCAATACGCTCCTGACTACCGTCCCGGGAACGAATACCGTAAACAGGTGCAAACCAACATGGCCAAACAGGCGCTGATCGCGGCCGCTCAACTGGCCGTGACTGAACGCGTTCCCGTTCCCCAGATCACCTTCCAGGCAAACAACGACAACATCCTGCGTGAGCAGATCACAGAAGCCCAAAAGCCACTCGCTGTCCTTGACTACTTCCTCGCCCGTGTCCACGAAGCACTCGAAGCCGGCGAAAAGCACCGCGATAAACTCGACTCAGACCGCTGGCGCGCCCAGTACGACCTGGCGATGGGCCGAGTGCTCGCGATGCGAGTCAGAGCGTTTGGCTACAACGCAGTCCTCGCTGAAATGAAGTCCAATCCCCGTCGCTTTGAAAAAGCCGGCAGCAACCAGTGGAATCTTGACCCCTCCGACAAAATCGAAGGCGGTGCCAACATCCGCAAAATGCACGATAAAGCACTCGTCTACCTCAACCGCGTCATCGAAGAACACCCGGACACTCCGTGGGCCTTCCTCGCCAAAATGGAAATCAGCGACCCGCTCGGCTGGCAGTGGCGCGAAGGACAGATGGAAGTTCCTCAAATGGGGGGCGCCGGCAACAACGGGCGTGCTCCACAGTTTGCCCCTGAGGAAGAACAGCGCCGCCGCCAGCAACGCGAAATGCAGCGCAAACGAGAAGCCTCGCGGCCCAAAGTCTGAGGACGAAGAAACTCGGGTTCACAACCCAAAGGGCAGCACGGCGGACGTCCCAATTCACGCGAACACCAGAATCTGAAACTCACGCGGCTTGCTCCGCGCGGTCGTCTCGCGTCCGGGCCCCTGATGGTGTGAATTTGCAGTCGGGTGCATCAGCGCTGCGTTCAAAGTCGTCTGGACAAGTGAAAGCTTCCACCTTCCTTCTTTGACCACAGACCGCGGAAGACCAGCTTCCAGCTTCCATTGCCGTCGGAGTGCTCGTGGCAGGGACGTGGCTCAGCAGGAGCTTCGCCCTCCCGCTGACGCCGTCTGCCAGAAAGTCAAAGCCGTTGGGCGGGGGCCGGGCACTGGAAGTTCCATCAGTCCCATTCCGGGGTGACAGTCACTGGCGTTCGGCCAGCCAGCGTCCGAGTGCTTTTTGCACCGGTTCGCTGGTGAGCAGGCGCGTGTAGCCGATTCCCAGGGCTCCGCATTCCTTGTGGAGGCGTTCGGCAAACTGCGAGTACTGTCGAAGGTATTCCTGGCGGAGTCGCACGGGATCGACAAGCAGCCGGTGAGTTGTTTTTTCCAGATTGTCAAAGCGAGTGGGGCGTTCGAACGGAAATTGTTCTTCTTCCGGGGCGGCGATTCGCAGGATGGAGACGTCGTGTCGGGCATGTCGGCATTTCTGCAGCACGCGGACCAGATGGTCGAGATCATCAAAGCAATCGCTGATGAGGAGAATCAGGCTGCGACGGGGGATGGACGGGAGAAGTGATTCGAGGGTCGCGGCGAGGCTGGTTTCGGCGCCCGGCTGGGTTCCTTCAAGGATCTGAAGGAGGCGTCGGAAGGTGTCACGATTGCTGGACGGCTTGAGCTGTTCTTTGATCCGTGAATCGAACGTGGCAAGTCCGACGGCATCGCGTTGTCCCAGGAGCAGCCAGCCGAGCGAGGCGGCGACGATGCGGGCGTAGAGGAACTTACTGAGCTGCTGTCCGGCGTACCCCATGCTTCCGCTGGCATCCAGCACGATCCAGGCGCGCAGATTGGTTTCGTCCTCAAACTCCTTGATGTAATAGTGCCCTGTCTTGCCGAAGGCACGCCAGTCGATATGTCGAATTTCGTCGCCCGGATAATACTCCCGATGCTCCACAAACTCCACGCTGGACCCTTTGTACGGGCTGCGATGGCGTCCCATCATGAGTCCTTCGACGAGCCTTTGTGCGATCAGTTCGAGGCGTCCGAACTGGACCAGTTGCAGGGGATCTTCAGGGAGTGTGGAGGTGGACATGTGAGGTTGGCCTTAAGGGGGCAGGCTGGTCAGTGCATCCATGCAGGTTCCAGAAAGCGGATGCCGTATGCAAGGAGGATTCCGGCGAGCAGTGCGACAGTGAGCTGCAGACGGTTATGAGCATGAAATTCCATTTCCGGCAGCAGATCGCTGAGGGAAATGCAGAGAAATATTCCGGCAGAAAAGGCAAGGGTGGCATCGACGAGCGATTGCTGGAGGCTGGTGCCGGATGTCAGGCCGGCGCTGAACAGCAGAGCCCCCAGCGGGCACATGCAGGAAAAGCACAGATTCACCCAGAAGCGAGATTTGCGGCTCCAGCCAGCAGCTCGCATGAGTGATGTGATGGAGACGGCATCGAGGGGTTTGTGCAGCAGAATGGCGAGAAACGTGCCGAAACCGAAGAGTGAAAACATCACGCGATGCCCGGACTCGCCATGCACACTGGCAGCGAGCGCCATGCCGTCCAGCAGGGTGTGCACCGACAACCCGACGGTGATCCCCATCCAGCTGAGTTTATGGGCGTGATGGCAGTGGGGGGTGGCCGTGGCTTCGGGCACGACTGGTGGGAGGGCCTGGGGATCCGTGTGAACTTTCAGGTGCATAGGATTATGATCGTGATCGTGATCGTGACTGTGATTGTGATTGTGATCACAGGCTGTCGGTGAAACGGCGGTCACAAGCAGGCGTTCACGGGGTGCGTCAGGGAGCGGGACCAGTGGCGGATGATCGGCACAGGGGTCTTCACGTTCGGTCGAGATTTCGAGGGGCCCGTGATGATGGAAGTGGAAGCAGCGAATCAGCAGGAACATCGTGAGAATTCCAGCCATGAGCCACCACGCGGTCTGATCCGGCGTCTGCTGACCGTGGAGGGAATGTGGAAGCAGGTGAAACACGGCGATCCCCAGCATCAGTCCGCCTACGAAGCTGGTGAGTGTCTGGGTTGTGGTGTGAGTCAGGTGCCAGATGGAAGGCAGCCAGCCACCGAACAGGGACGCCAGAACAACGGCAAAGCAGTAGGTGGTGAGCAGCCAGAATTGGCGGTTGGGGGAGCTCTGAACAGCAGGCCGGAGCAGACCATCGTCAGGGGCTGCCGAAAACAGTACGGCTGTGGCTGGAGTGTCGGTGGTGGGCAGTTCCAGACGCTCGGATGGACCGGCAGGAAACATCCAGAGCAGACAGAACAGGATCAGTGAGGAGGGCAGCATCAGGCGTCCGGGGGTCAGGGAAGATTCAGAAAGGCAGCGAGCAGATCGGGAATTTCAGGGGAAGAAGGTGCCAGGGGATTAGAAATTCAGCTGGAGCCGCTGCAGTCTACAGGGAGCGTGGCACCGCGATACAGGTCCACCAGGGTCGGCCGAGGCGAAAAGGATGGAAATTCCCTTGAAAGGGCTGCACGGTGGAATGCCGGTCAGATCTTTGTATGCTGCAGGTTCACCACCACCCTCACGCAACCGATCACTGGGGAATCCCGGGCATGGACCCATCAATTATCGACCGTCGCGAACTGTCGGCGATTGCCACCCCCCCGCGTCGCCCGCTGCAGATTCTCGGCCACATCGGCCCGGGTCTGATTATCGCAGCCAATATCGTGGGTTCGGGTGAATTGATTATGACCACCAAGACGGGCGCGCAGGCTGGCATCGCGCTGCTCTGGCTGATCCTTCTTGGCTGCGTCGTCAAAGTCTTCGTGCAGCTGGAATTTGGCCGCTTTGCCATCAGTCACGGTGAAACCACTCTCGCATCGCTCAATCGCGTTCCCGGCCCGCGACTGTTCGGTATGAACTGGATTGTGCTCTTCTGGCTGCTCATGATCTCCACTTCCACCGCACAGCTTGGCGGCATCGCCGGCGGTGTCGGCCAGTCCCTCTCCCTCACGGTCCCCCTCACCGGCGACTACGCTCTGGCAACACTCTGTCCCTCCGCGAAGGAAATCGAAGCCTGGGCCAAATGGACCCGCAGCCGCGATCCGTCCGCTGTCCCGGCCTCGGCCACCACAGCCCCCGCCAGTGCGGCAACTGCGCAGCAGGAACGCGTGATGCTGCGAATTCAGCAGGACCTTGAAGCTCTTGGGGACCGCGGTGTCGAGATTCGCCGTCTCGCACTTGCCGGCCAACCCCTTGTGAATGCTGCGGGAGTCAGTCTTGTGGATCCCCCGACGCGGGATGACAAATGGTGGGCTGTGACGCTCGGACTGATCACGGCCGTGGTTCTGTTTGTCGGCCGCTACCGCATGGTCGAAGTTTTCTCGGTCGCTCTCGTCGTTGCCTTCACGTTTATTACCATCGGCAACGTCTTCTCGCTGCAGCAGACCCCCCTGGCATTGTCCACCGCTGAATTCCTGCAGGGGCTCAGCTTCGGACTGCCGTCCGGTGACAAGGCTCTGGTCACCGCTTTGGCAACCTTTGGAATCATCGGTGTGGGCGCCACGGAACTCATCAGCTACCCATACTGGTGCATCGAAAAGGGCTATGCCCGATCAGTGGGCCCCCGTGACTCCTCCAGCGGCTGGCTCGAACGTGCCAACGGCTGGTTCAATGTGATGAAATGGGACGCTTTTGCTTCGATGGCCATTTATACACTGGCCACAGCGGCGTTCTATCTGATGGGTGTGATCGTTCTGCATGCCGAAGGTCGCGATCCCGAGGGGATGCGGATGGTCAGCACGCTCTCCCGCAGCTATGTGCCGATTTTCGGTGAATATGCCCGCTGGCTGTTTCTATGTGGCGCATTTGCGGTGCTGTATTCTACCTTTCTTGTGGCTAACGCCGGCAATGCCCGGATGATTGCAGACTTCTGCGGTGTGATCGGGCTGACCACTCGCGATCACGAAAGTGCGGCACGCACTCGCCTGGTGCGGATCATCTCCACGGTCCTCCCGCTGGTCTGTGTTGCCGCTTTCCTGCTTGTCCCCGAACCTGTGATGCTCATTCGCATTGCAGGACTCACACAGGCCGTCATGCTGCCCATGCTGGGCTACGCCGCCATCCATTTCCGTCGCCATGTCACGGACGAGCGACTTCGCCCCGGAAAACTCTGGGATCTCGCCCTGGGGATCTCAACAGCCGCTCTGCTCCTTGCAGCAGCCTGGGGAATCTGGAAGTCTGTCGCGGAACTGCTCCCAAAATAAGCGTGCCCCAAAACCCCATGCGGTTCTGGCAGCGCGGGCACGCACCTTGACCGGGGGATTGACATCCCTCGCACGCCTTGTCATGGTGGGGCTGATCAAAAGTACGAAATCATGTGTCCTGAATACCGTTTCACCATCCCTGGGCGAAGTTCCTGCTGAGCCACCAGACTCCGTCAGAACTTCAAGGCGAATGGTTCAGCGCGGGGCTCCTGCACTTTTGTGCTTCTGAGCACAGGCTTTGACTGCTGCCGGCATGGCATCGCGAAAATCGGATGGTGGCGAATAGCCGAGCCGGCGAATGGCTTTGTCGATGCTGTAATCCAGGTTCAGGCCAAGGAACTTGAGCCTCGCGCTGTTCAGGATTGGCGCTTCCTGACGGCCCAGCAGCTTCCAGAGTCCCTCCAGCACCCGCGCGAGCACTCGAGCCACCGCGATCGGCACAATTTTTCGCGGACGATCCAGCCCGGCAGCCTCGCACACGGTCTCAATGAATTCCTTTTTCGTGACGAGTCGTGGGTCGCGAATATTGAACACTTCCCCCGTCACATCATCCCGCTCAATCGCCAGCCACACCGCATGACACAGGTTGCCCACCCAGGTGTTATTCATGAGTTTTTCCGGGGAGCCAAGGTAGGCAAATTTGCCTGATTGCAGCCGTTCCAGGAGACGCGGAAGTACCGTTCGGTCCCGTTCTCCGTAAATAAAGCCCGGCCGCAGCACGACTCCCGGTAAACCCTTCGTCCGCATCCAGTCCACCACCAGCCTTTCAGATTCCACCTTGGTGAGTGTGTAACCATCAATTCCCGCAGACGATGGCTCCGTCGCTTCATCCGTGCCATAGTGGTCGCGACCCTCATAGACCCCCAGCGAACTGATCTGTATCCAGCGTTTGAGCAGTCCGGTGGCTGTGGCGGCCTCCAGCAGCGATCGCGTCCCTTCCACGTTCACCCTGCGGTAACCTTCCGTCGGGCCCCAGTCTCCGACCTTCGCTGCACAATGCACCACAACCGTGACTCCGGAAACTGCCGCCGCAAGGCTCGCTGACTGATCCAGATCGCCCTCGACCAGCTCACAGCCAGAACTCCGCAGGAACGCAGCCTGGGCGATCGACCGGACGAGACAGCGCACCTGCAGTCCACGAGCCCGCGCCTGCTCGGCCATGTGACTGCCCACCAGGCCCGTGCCGCCTGTCACCAGCATCACATCCGTTGTTCCCAACGTCACCATCGCATTCTCCTTCCGCTGTCCCGGGGCCTGTCTGCCGGATACCTGGCCTCTGCTGCACGTGCAGCTCACCTGCCGCCACTCGCTTTACTTGTCCGCTCCTGAACCCGCCTGCAGTCTGGCACTGACCTTTTCGGCCCCCCGCAGGACCCGCAGAACATTTCCTCCAAGGATGCCGCGGATGTCATCAGCACTGTATCCGCGGTCCAGCAGCAGCTGCGTAATCCGTGGATAGGTGGCCACGCTCTCCAGTTGCTCCGGCAGCCGCGGAACTCCGTCGAAGTCTGAACCAATCCCCACATGCTCAACACCGCAGTGACGAGCAAGATGATCAATGTGATCAACCACATCGTGGATTGTGCCACGCGCCATGGGGTTCTGCTTCAGCTTCTCAGTCGGCACCACAAACGCTGAAAAAAAATTCACCATAATCACGCCACCGTTCTGCTTAACCAGAGGAAGCACTTCATCGGGGACGTTGCGCGGGTGATCGCAAATCGCTCGTGCACTGGAATGCGAAAAGATTACGGGTGACTGGGAAACAGCCAGAGCCTGCTTCATCGTGTCAACCGACACATGCGACAAATCCACCAGCATTCCCAGACGGTTCATCTCGCGAATGACCTCGCGGCCGAATTCCGACAGCCCGCCACACCTGGGCTCATCTGTGGCAGAATCGGCCCACGACAATGAGCGGGAATGAGTGAGCGTCATATAGCGGCAGCCCTCGCGGTAAAATCGTGCGAGGTTCGCCACGTCATCCTCCATACTGTAACCCCCCTCCACTCCCATCATCGACGCGATGCGACCGGCTTTGACAATTCGCTCCACGTCGTCTGCGGTCGATGCCGCCTCAAAGGTTTCCGGATACCGCCGGTACATCGCCTTGACGATTTCGATCTGCTGCAGGGTTTGCAGCAAAGAGTCGCCGGTATCGGTGGTTTCGGCCGGGACGTAGACCGACCAGAACTGGGCCTTCAGACCACCTTCGCGGAGACGCGGAATATCCGTGTGCAGCAGCGGCTGAGCCTTGCTGATATCCAGTTCCGCAAAAGACGAGTTGCCTCGCGAACGAATCTCCCACGGCAGGTCATTATGCCCGTCAAACAACATGCTTCCGCGGTGCAGTTCGGCTGCCGCGGCACTCACTCCCACCAGTCCCCTCCCGTCTGCGCGGTCCGCTGGCTCGTCGCTTCGCAGCAAACCTGTCCACGCCACCATCGCCAGAACCAGAACCGCTGCAGAAACAATCCTGCCAGACCGCCGATGCGACATCCAATCACCTCACCACTGCTTTCAAATTGCCACCGGACTGTTCAGATTTCACCGCTGCCATGGCCAGTACCACCGTCGCCGTCGCGGGACGTCAAAATCGGGAACCGCGGACACGCCGCCTGAACCCCGTCCGACGGCTCGCGGAACACTGTCCAGTGGAGTCACCGCGCCCACCACGGGTAAGTCGCCCTCCAGCATGGCGGAATCAAATTCACCCGCTTCCCGCGAGACACCGGCAACCCGGCCTCGCCCGCCACGCTGCTGCTGCTCTGACCACCGCTGCAGATCCCGCAGATCCACCGTCTGAGCCGTACCACCTGACGGTGGCTGCCAGAGACTGGCCGACAGCGTCGGATTCACTTCGATTCGCCCCAGTGTCAGAGTCAGCACCGTGTCGGTTTGCGGAAATGAAAGCCGCAACTGATGCGGAAGCTTTTCGCCCGGAGCACCCTGGTAATCCGACAGATATGCTCGCACGAGCACCTCATCGTCACTGCCCAAAAGCAGCTGCTCACGCACCTCCCCCAAAGCCCGATCCAGCCGCACCTGCCGCCGCTGAACTCCCGCCACTGCTCCGCCAGCGCTCGATAGCCAAAGCTCCTGCACCCCCTCCGGTGCAGACTCCAGCTCGTAATCCTCCGCATTCAGACGTTCCAGTCCCAGCAGTTGCAGGAGCCATGCAGGGTCCAGCTGCGGAAATCCCGGCATCAGTTCTGTCAGCATCCACGAGTCCTCGTGCCGCCACGTCAGTACCATCGGTTCCCCAGGACGCACGTAAACCCAGCCCTGATCTTCATTCGCACCAAGGTCCGCATGGACTCCGACAACGTTGCCGGCCACCAGACGAAAACGTCCAGGTGCTTCGCAGGCAAGTGATCCGCTGAGCCGCTGTGGCATGGGCAGCCCCGGCATTCGCAGGTACACCTTCGTGTCACCACAACGCCACGAAGCCAGCCGGGCGACCCGTGCATTCAAATGCCCAACAATCTCCTCAACCGTCGCTTCAGCTGACAACGCAGGAACGGATGCCGACGGAACAGACCGGGACGCAAAAAGGTCCCAGCGACAGCCCGAAAGAGCTGGCAGCAGACCAATCAGCAGTAAAGCCCGGCGATTCATGGGGAGAAGTTTTCAGTTTTCAGTTTTCAGTTTTCAGTGGGCGGGGGTCAGGCGGCGATTTGCTCGCCACCCATGAGTTGTTGCTGGAGCCGGAGCATTTCGGTCTCCGACAGTTCTTCTTCGGGGATCTCGAAAGGACCCTCGCCGGCGCTTCCAGAAAGGCGCATCACCGGACCTTCGTCCTGCTCTACAACCTCCTCCAGAATCAGCCTGCGTTTTCTGAGCAGGAGCAGCGTGAGAATATAACGGTATTGTTGCTGCACTCGATTTGGAGATTCGTAGAGCTGCAGAAACGTTTGAAACATGGCGTCTGCTGTGAGCTTTGGGCGAAGGCTTTCGGCGACACCACCTGCTGGACAGCGCCAGTACCCGATGGCGCCTTCAGGAACACCGGCCCAGGCTTCTTCGCAGATATCCTGGCGAACAAGTTCACCGGATTTTTCCAGCAGCACAGACCAGCACCATTCCCCAGGACGAAAGGCTCGCCCCGACACCGCACATGTCCGCCCCGCCGGCTTGATGTGATAATCCATCCCCCGAATGCCTTCCGCTGTTCCCTGCAGAAACCTCGCACCGTCCATGGAGCGAGTTCCCCCCGAAAGTGTCGCAGATTCCCTGCGTCTCGCCAAGACAGAAATCTCAGCCTGTGAGTTCCATCTGCCTTCGGCGAAGTGTGACGGCAGCCGGGATGCAGATTTGGAATGTGGCAATTCCGGTTTCCAGCAGGAGTTGTGGTGGGGGACCGGTCAATGGCCCTGACACGCCGGCTCAGGGTGGGGCCGGGAGGGCGAAGCTGGGATGGTGAGACGATGATAAAACAGGAAAACTGGGATGTTTCAATCCCCCCGCTATCGTCAGGCCCCACTGCCCGAATGAACACAAAAAACGTCCTGTGGCGTGCGGTCGATGTCAATCGGCCGGTCAGGCTTTGGTGCGTTTCTGATGCGGTTCTGATGCGGTTCCGGCCGCGCGGGCACGCACCGTTACCGGGGGATTGACATCCATTTTTTGACGGCACCTGCCGTCAAAAAATAGAGCAGGAGAATGAAGAAAGGAGAGAGGAGACTCTCGACTTTCTTCAGGCTCCTGCGGTCTCCTTTCGACTTTCTACTCTCTCATCCGCACGCCCTTCTCACTTCTCACTTCCCAATTCTCACTTCCCAATTCAAAACATCATCCGGAGCGTCCGGGTATCCCGCTTCCTCACGGGCGCGGCTCGGGTGGGGCGTTTTGCGTCCTGGCACAGATGGGACAAATGGGACCGATGAGACGCATGAGACGCATGGTCTGCGCTGCGGAGCGGGGCTGAGCTTCTGGTCTCTCATTGGCGACTCTTCACTTCGCCCCAGCCACACACGCATGCCGCGGCAGCGCCGTAGCCCGCGGACTGCCGTCCGGCGGCTCAGTTGCGCGTCACCGGGGGATTGACATCCCCCGCACGCCCTGTCATGTGGGGCGGAGTCCGGCATGCAGGCGTTCGAGAAACGTTTCTGCGGTGCGGTGGTGCCGAGTGAGCTTTGGGCCGAGTTGTTCGCATTGTCGGACCATCATGGACATGCGGGGATTGCTGGCGAAGAAGTCACGGTGGCGATCGACGAATCGCCAGTACAGTGCATCCCAGATGTCACACCACGGTCCGCGCCGAAAATTGCTCATTCTGAGCACATAGGCGGAGCCGCTGATGTAGGGTTTCGTGGTGATCAGGCCTCCATCTGCGTACTGGCTCATGCCATAGACGTTGGGGACCATGACCCAGTCATAGGCGTCGATGAACAGTTCCATGAACCAGCGATACACATCATCGGGGTGCAGTTCGCACAGGAGCATGAAGTTCCCGAGGATCATCAGGCGTTCGATGTGGTGGCACCAGGCATGTTTGACGACGCGGTGAATAACGAGATCGACGGGTTCAATTCCTGTGGTGCCGTCATAAAAGGCGGCGGGCAGGCGGTGTTGCCAGCCCCAGAAATTCCGGCAGCGCTGCTGACGACCGAAGTGCAGATAGACGCCGCGGATGTATTCGCGCCAGCCGATCACCTGGCGGATAAAGCCTTCGAGGGAATTGAGTGGTACGTGATCTGAGCACTGGAGTGCGGCAGCGACAACTTCTTCAGGAGACAGCAGTCCGATGTTCAGCGGGGGCGTGAGCAGGGAGTGGAAGAGGACGACATGATCGGAGTGGATGGCATCTTCGTAGAGGCCGAAGTCTGCCAGTCGCTGATCGAGAAATGTGTGCAGTGCATCGAGAGCCTGTGGGCGGCTGACCGGGAAGTTGAAATCCCGGGCGTGGCCGGGTGCGCCGGGAAACTGCTGCGCTGCCCATGCAGAGGCGGACTGCACCGCATTTCGTTCGGCGGTGGAATCGGTTGCATGCGGCTGCCATGCGGGGGGAATGCGAATTTCGCGAGGGAGCTTTTTGCGATTTTCCGGATCAAAGCTCCACTTGCCACCGACTGGCTTTCCGGCGTCATCCAGCAGAATCCCCAGACGTTTCCGCTGATCGATATAGAAATCTGTAAAGAACCACTTTTTGCCGGAGGCGTTGAGTCTGTCAAAGGCTGCAGGGGGTGTGAGGAAGTGGGGGTCGCTGAGAATCTGGAGCGGGATCGCGACTGCATCGAGGCTGGCCTGCAGCCGTTGTGTCATCCAGTCATCGCAGAGATCCACGCACTGCACGCGAGTGACGGCGTGCTGTCGAAGGAGTTCACCGATGCCGCGACCACCGGGCAGGCTGTGGGCTTCGATGAGCTGCACGTGGCGTCCCTGGCGTCGCAGACTGTCTGCATGGACTTCCATCGAAGCGCGATGCAGCATGAGTTTGCAGCGATGAAAGCGATAGTGACTGAACAGCAGCGGATCTTCAACGAGAAACACGGCTGCTGAGCCAGCCAGCGCCGGGTGATTCGGGAAGAGCTGGTGGGGGTAGATCAGGGCAGCCTGCATCCGAACTGTCGCCTTTGGTGGAACTGGAGTTGGGCCATGGTGTGTGTGGCGGGGAAATGGTCAGCCTCGTCGAGCGAGCACATGTCCGAGACCGCCATCGACGCCGATGACCTGCCCGGTGATGAAGGACTGAGCGGGGTCGAGCAGCCATGCGGCCAGCGACGCCACCTGGCCGGGCTCACCGAGTCGTCCGAGGGCATGCATGGCGATGGAGGCTGCGGCACCGGCCGGATTCTCCCAGATGCGTCGCGTCATTTCGGTGCGAATCAGGCCGGGGCTGATGACATTCACACGAATATTTGCGGGTGCGTAGGTGGCGGCGGCTGAGCGAGCCAGCCCGATGACTCCACCTTTGGCAGCCGCGATGGCTTCATGATTCTGAATGCCGACTTCAGCGGCAGCGGAGGCAAACAGGATCAGACTGCCTCCGGCGTCGGAGTTTCGCAGAAGCTTCGCGGCGGCCCGCACGGCGGCGAACGACGTGAACAGGTTCGTTTCCAGAGTCTGGCGAAATTCGTCGTCAGTGGTCAGGTGAGCGGGCTTGAGGACGACGGAGCCGATGCAGTTGACGATTCCGCGAAACGCACCGTCCTGTTCGGCTGATCGCCGCAGTTCGTCTTCAAGTGCCTGTGAGGAACTGCAGTTGACAACTGCGAAGGGCTGACTGAATTCCCGGGACACGACCTGCAGCCGATCTGCATTTCGCCCCACAAGAAGGACACGCTGGCCTGTGGCAGTGAGCAATTCGGTGAGTGCTCTGCCGATCGTTCCCGAAGCCCCCAGAATTGCAACTCGCCCCATCATGTGCTCCCTCAGACCGTCAAAAGTGCTGGCCCCGCGTTATAGACCGGGACATTCAGAAAACCAGGACGCCCCCAACCCTCAACCGCCAGCGAGGGGGGGGAGCGGGGGATTTTTTGCCCTGGATTCTCTCTTTCGTCCGTCTCAGGGCTGGCTCGCTGCCCATGGCTCACTTATGCTTCTCACGGCAGCAATCCACACCGCCGGCATCTCCCGGAAAGTTTCCCGATGCGTTCTCTGCATGGACTCTTAAGGACATTCCGCCGCTTCACCGGTTCGACCATTCTGTCCATCGCAGGCAGGTTCGTTCTGTTAAGCGGTCTGTGCCTCAGTCTGTGCCTCAGTCAGGCCTCAGCTGCCGACACGCTGGCTGACTGCCAGGGCATGCTGCAGACCGGGCGTTATGCTGAATGTCTGGAGGCCACGACCAGAGCGATTGAGTCCCGCAGTTATGGCGAGGAGTGGCCGATCCTGAAGGCCCGCGCTGAACTGGCGCTTGGCAGGTACCCCGAAGCACTCGCCTCCGTGGCGGCTGGCATTGAACGCTATTCGTGGAGTGTTCGGCTGCGACAGCTGCAGCATGAGGTGGCTCTGGCCAATGGCAACGCGGAACTTGCTGCCACCGCGATCAGCGAAACAGAAAAGCTGGCATCGACGGCTGCCTGGCGCTACACCGACGCCGATGATCTCGCGGCGCTCGGCCAGATCGCCCTGGCCATCGGAGCAGATCCCAGGGCTGTTCAGGAGGGTTTCTTTGAGCGTGCGCGGCGGAATTATCCGAACCGGCCTGAGGGCTTTATTGCGGCGGCGCGGCTGGCTCTGCAGAAGGGAGACGCGGCGCTGGCTGCCGACCTGCTCCAACCGGTCCTCAAGGACTTCAGCAGCGACCCCGACGTGCTCTTCCTCGCCTCCGAATCGCTCGCATCTGCCGCTCCTGAACGTTCTGCTGAACTTCTCCAGCAGACCCTTTCCGTCAATCCACGCTATTTCCCGGCCCTTCTGAAAGCTGCTGACAGGCTCACAGACCGCGAAGACTACACAGCCGCTGAAGACACGCTCCAGCAGATCCTCGCCATCAACCCCCATCATCCCGAAGCGCACGCGCGTCGAGCAGTGCTCTTCCATCTTCTGAATAACCCGGTCGCTGCTGAAGAAAGTCGCCTGGCCGCCCTGAAGTTCGCCCCTGCATCACCTCAGCCCGATCACATCATCGGCCGCAGGTTGTCTCAGAAATACCGTTTCCGCGAGGGCGCCGACGCCCAGCGCAAGGCGCTGACGGCTGATCCCGGCTTTGCCGATGCCCAGGTGCAGCTGGCCCAGGATCTGCTCCGCCTGGGTGAAACCGTCGAAGGCTGGAAGCTCGTCGAAGCCGCCCAGAGCAGGGACGCCTACAACACCACACTCTTTAATCTGCTGCAGCTCCGGGACAGCCTGAATCGCTTCACCACTCTGCACTCCGAACACTTCGAGGTGCGCATGGAAAAACAGGAAGCAGCACTCTACGGGCCGCGTGTCCTCAACCTGCTCGAAGACGCCTGGACCACATTCTCTGCACGCTACGAATTCCAGCCGCAGTCGCCTGTCATCGTCGAAATCTATCCCCGTCAGGATGACTTTGCCGTGCGGACGTTTGGGCTTCCGGATGTGGCCGGCTTCCTTGGCGTGTGTTTTGGGAAAGTCGTGACCGCGAACAGTCCCGCCAGTCGCCGCGATCAGCCGTCCAGCTGGGAATCGGTGCTCTGGCATGAGTTCATCCATGTGGTGACGCTGCAGAAGACCGGCAACCGCATTCCACGCTGGCTCAGCGAAGGCATCTCAGTCTACGAAGAACGCCTTCGCGACTCCCGCTGGGGACAGAAAATGACGCCCGCCTTTCGCCAGCGCATTCAGGATGGCAAAGCGGTCCCGATCGCAAAGCTCAGCAGTGCCTTTCTGAATGCGGAATCCGGAGAAGACATGAACTATGCCTACTTTCAGTCATCTCTGGCGGTTGAATACATCGCCACGGTCCATGGCCTGCCAGCACTGAATGCCATCCTCAGCGACCTCGGCACTGGACTGGCGATCAACGATGCCCTTGAACGTCACACCCCAGGCCTTGCAGCACTCGAATCCGGCTTCACGGAATTCCTCAGCAAACAGGCCGCAGCACTCGCACCCGACGCAGAATTTTCCGCAGCAGAGCTGGAACAGGTCCCGGCTGCCGATGCTGCAGCGCTGGCCACGTTTCTGCAGCAGCACCCCAACAACGTGCCTGCTCTGACCAGACTGGCTGCGCTGCAGCTGGATTCCAGCCCCGCAGATGCGGAAACGACGCTGCGGACCCTGATCAGGCTGGTTCCCGAAGACGACAGCCCGACTGCAGCCCGACGAACACTCGCAGAACTGCTGCGGAAGCAAAACCGCACCGATGAAGAAACGCAGCTGCTGCGCGATCACCTGAAACGCTCCGCCGATGACGTGGAAGCTGCCATGCGACTCCAGGAACTCTGCCTCGATCAGAAACTGCATGCTGAAGTCGTGCAGCTGGGCCGGCTGATCTTTGCGGCGGATCCCTTTCGAACCGTTCCGTTGCAGCGGACAGCCGACGCCGCCCTTGCCGCAGAAGATTCCACCGCTGCCGTCGTCGCCCTTGAAGCCCTGCTGCAGCTGCAGCCCGATGATGCGCCCCGACTGCGATTCCGGATCGCCCGGCTGCTTCGTGACTCTGACCCAACCTCGGCACGTCGCCAGCTGCTGCTGGCTCTTGAACAGGCTCCACGCTACCGCGATGCCCACCGACTGCTGCTGGAACTGTCCCCCCGAAAGCCTGCAGCAGACTGATCGGAACAGAGACAGGTCCGGTGTCCGTTTCAGCCTCCGCCGCCAGGGCCCCCGCATGTTCCGGTGCAGGTGCCGCAGCCTGCAGGCAGTTGGGGGATGTTGTGGCGATTCCACGGAAATCGTGCGAAGAGGGTTCCCAGGGAACGATTGTTGGTCCACGCCGACCAGGCCATTGCCAGACCCACCGTGCCGGGCAGGAGCAGCAGCCAGGGGGTGAGCAGGCTGGCGAATGAGCTGAGGGCAATCACCATTCCTGAGGCCAGGCGGATCTGCCGTTCAATGGACATCGGTCGTCGAATACCGCGGTTGACCGGGAGTCCGGCAGCCTGCCAGGCGATTGTTCCGCCATCGATACTGATGACATTGTGATACCCGGCCTGTTCGAAGAGCAGGCAGGCCTGAGCGGAGCGACCGCCGCTGCGGCAGATCACGTAGAGTGGTTCGTGGGACCGTTCCCCGCGGGATTCCATGATGGC
>JBJTOM010000216.1:0-14728 GCA_046074585.1 Planctomycetota bacterium
TCCGGTGTTGTCTCGCGGTTTCCACGACCGGCAGAATGTCTCCGTGCGCAGGCTGCGGGGACTGTCCCCGGCAGGCCGGGAACCCGGTAAAGGTGCATGGCACCAGAATGTGGCACCAGAATGGCAAAGGTGCATGGCACCAGAACGCCGAAGGTGTCTGGCGGGTGTCGTTTACGACGCCGGCGCAGCAGGAGCTGAGCCCTGCCGGCAACGGCTTTCGCCAGAAATGGAATGCGATTTTGGTTGCGTCGTAAGCCCTGCGGGGACTGTCCCCGGTGGCGTCGCGTGCCGGATTCCGGCCGCCACCCGGTGACTCTGCAATCGCAGTGATCGCTGCAACCGCTCAAAGCACCACAATCCGGAAAATCGTCCCAACCAACGCAGTCAGATCAGACCCTCCGCCTTGCTCTCGCCGCAGGGACTGTCCCCGCAAGCGGGGCTCCGGTGTCGTCAGGCCGACTCCACGACCGGCAGAACGTCTCGGTGTGCAATTCGTGCCGGGCGTCGTGCTCAGCGCAGCGGAGCTCGTAATCGTAATCGACCGCAGCATCATCCGTCCCGCACGACCAGCAAGCACCAACGTCGTCGCTCGAGAGCCGATCGCCGTCGAAATGTCTGTGGCGGACCAGAAGTTCGTGGCAGGGGGTGGGGTTGTGGCACGAGGGACTGTTGATCGAGTCACCTGAAGTGCCTATGTTCCGCAGGCCGTAAATTCAAGCTCATTCCCCCCGAACAGACACTGGTTTTCGGGAAATCCGTTGCTGCCAAATGCGGGGGCTCTGCCGAATATAACGCCTGATCGATGCCCCCAACGCCCGCCGGACGCTATGCCAGGGATGCTCCATGCTCCGCTACCACTGCCTGCTGCAAAAACTCGCTCTGGCCGCAGCGATGCTCAGTCTGACAGCCCGATCCACAGTGGCGCAGGAGTTCAGCGGTGAGCGCGCTGGAGTGCATGCTGAACAGTCGGCGGAGGATCAGCGTGGCAATGCCGATGCGGTCTTCCCGGAGGGCACCGATTCTCCGTTTATTTCGGCCGGATTTTCGCGGTCAGACCTGCAGGCGGAGATGGAATTCAACCGTCCTGTGCCTTTTCAGACACAGCCGGAATCCACCACGCACCATGCTCCACGGACGCTCGACTGCGAAGCCCCGCTGTCACGCTTTCGTTGCGGTTGCTTTCAGGGGGCTGCGGTCTCCACTGCGTTCATCAATGACAATGCAGCCACGGGGCTGGGGGTCACGTCCACGGATGTCTCGGCGTCCTTCGCCATTCCCCTCGGGTCCTTCGATAACGTCATCGTGGCCACGCCGTTTCTGCGGACGGACTTCCTGACACCCGCTGCGGCTCTGGATCTTCCTGGCGAGTTGTACGAAACCGGAGCACGTTTTTTCTGGCGACGGCCGCTGAATGAAGACCTCAGCGTGATGGCTATCGTGACGCCTGCCATGCGGACAGACTTCGAAAACACCGACAACGCTTTCCGCATTTTCGGACTGGGGCTGCTGATCTGGCAGGCCGTTCCTGAAACGTTGGCGTTTTCCGGCGGCATCGTTCACACTGGTCGCGACGACTTTCCCGTACTGCCTGCCGCCGGTCTGCTCTGGACCCCCTCACGCGAGTGGAAAGTGGATCTTCAGTTCCCATCGCCCCGTGTTTCATACAGACTCGATAAAAATGGCAGTTGCAGCGAAACATGGACCTATATCTCCGGCGTCTTTGGCGGGAACACATGGTCGGTCCAGCGAAGCGCCGGCAATGCTGATGAACTCACACTCCGCGACTACCGCCTGATGGCGGGCTTCGAACATCTTCTGCCGGAGAACCGGAGTATTTTTGTGGAAGGTGGGTTCGTCTTCGGGCGCGCCGTGGAGTACGAAAGTAGCCCGGATTCCACAGAACTGGATTCTGCAGGCATCATTCGCTGTGGACTGGCATTCTGATCGGGCTGTGCAGATCAGTTCAGCTTCGATCCCGGAAGACTTCGTCCGACTGTCTGCACCTGGGAGATCATCACGGACCGCTGATCGGCTCCACGCCCCGGTGATGCAAATAACACGGCTGAAGCGCACATCAGCAGGCCAATCCCCGCAGTCAGGATCCTCTGCAGATGGAGTCGCTGCCGGACTGTGAAATCAAGCGACTGTCCATCGCTCATCTGAAACCAGATTTCATCCGCTGCGTCCGCTGCTGTGGCCGGATCCGAATGAAGCAGTTCCCGGGACAGGCGACCCGCCTCCGCAGCCACGTCTCCGCTCAACCCCAGCTGCACTGGCGCTAACCCCGCGGACTTGAGCGACTTCAGCAGCTGTCGGGTGAGCAGATTTGCTGCCGCGTCGCGCCCCGCAAGTCGCTGTGGCCCCTGCACCCCCGTCGCTTCCTCGCCTGGGGCCATCAGCCGCAGAACTCCCTCCGCACGCGATCCTTCCAGATGCGGCAACTCGAGACGCACCTCCGGCGAAAACAGTGAAGCACCACGTCCCCGGCTCAGCCAGCGAAGTTCGAGGCGAGTCACCGCGGAAACCAGTTCGATTCCATACCGCCCTCGTTTCTCCGTCTGCGGAAGAGGCTGCAGCTCGGCAGGCAGCTGCTCCAGCACCAGCGAATCCGGTATTTCCAGTTCCAGCTGTACCGGGTATCGTCGCGCCAGAATGAGCAGCGATGTGGTTCCGCGCGTCGGCCTTCCGTTCTGTATCCGGGCAGCCGTCATTATGTGCACCTGCGGACCATTCGGCACGTCCTGCGGGCTGCCGTCAGCTGCCGCCACCAATCGCGGCACGACAAGCAGATCCCCTCGCAATACGGACTCCATGGAAATCCGTACGCCTCCGCGCAGTGACGCGTCGGCAACCCCCGAGCCCAGCGCCTCAGCAGCCGCACCTGCCCATTCAGGCAGGTCGGTCGTCACTGCTCCTGCAAGCCCATCAGTCGCACTCCAGCGATTACTGAACACATCTGTCCAGACAACCTGATCAGAGATCCTGGGCCATGGATACTGTTCGTCCTGGCCCCCGTCCGTCTGCTTAACCGGTTTTGCAGACCACGCCACCATGAATTCGGAAATCCCGAACAGCTCCTTCAACTGCTCCGGCCCCGATTCAAAAAAGGCATCATTTCGGACCAGCGTGAGTGGTCCGCGCTCAGTCACCACAATTGGCTCCGCCACAAACTCCGTTCCCGGCGCAAACTGCATCTGCAGCGGCCCGAGACGACTGGACCAGTTTGACAGCCGCAGCACCGTGATCATGCGGTCTCCCGTCCGCAGCACCGCCACCCGTCCGTTCGGCTCCACCGGATTCAGACGCTCCAGCACCACCACGTCAGACTCCTCAATCAGCTGCAGTCGAAATGGCTCGCCCGCACGCAGCTGTCCGTCAGAGTTCCCGGTCTGCAACGGCACTGCCTTGCCCGTTGCTTCCAGCCGCAGCCCGACTGTTGTCTCGTCAGTCAGCGTGAGCAGTGATTCAAGAACCTGTGAATTCTGCAGCCGCGGGCTGGCCACACGAACACGACTGTCGTCCGGACGCAACTCCATTCGCCCCCGCAGCTCAATCCCGTGCAGCCCCGTCGTCCCCTCCCGCAACTGAACTGTCAACTGATCCCCCCGACGATGCCATGACTGAAGACGATTGGCTTCTCCCGCCGTCACCTCGACGTCCGTAACTCTCAACTCCGCCGGCACCTCGATGCGATGCCGAAAAACGGGCACCTGCGATGTTTCCACGTCCATCCGGCAACTCCATGCCAGCTCTTTGTCTCGTACCGTACACACCTGGCTCATCCTGAGTTCATGCTCGCTGCTCCTGGGATCCAGCCTGACTTCCAGCGACTCCAGATCGCCCGGAGCCCGCAGCAGCGTGTCGGTGCGCCGCAGCCACGTTCCCCACTTCTCAGACTCCGACGAAAATGCCACCGCCTCGATCTTCTCGTTCACCACGGCAGCTGCTGAAACCGTTGTGCCGTTGCGAATGGCCACCAAAAGATTTCTACCCTGAATGCAGTCCGCAAACTGCTGTGTCTCACCCACCTGGAACGTCAGCCGATTCACAGCCACGGGCCGCACACCTGTCAACTGCAGCTGCAGCACAAATTCGCCTCCGTTTCCCGAAGGCAGCGAAATCAACGCCTGCTGCTCCTGCAGTGACCAGAGCAGTTCAGCGGAGCCAAGGCCCTCCAGCGCGGTTACAGCCGTCAATCTCCATGATGCAGGCACGCGGTAACGCAATTCGCCCTTGAGCGGATTCCAGCCACGAAAACGACAGATCATCGACAACTGCTGAAGCCCTGCCGTGTTCTCACCGATGAGCAGCGTGTCCACACGCGCCGGCTCAGGCACACCCTTCTCCAGGCCCGCCTGCAGGAGCCGCAGTTCGGCACCAGCACTCGCTGACAGACTGTTCAGCTCCTGCGCACCCGACGCCGGATCCCACTGCAAAACACCATCCGCCGTCTGCAGCCTCGCTCCTGAATACAGTCCCGCCGGTGACACAATCTCCACCGATGAACGCGGACATGGTAAGCCCGGAAGCCGGAACTGCACCACAGAAGACTGACGACTCAACAGCGGCCACAAATGACACTCCAGTCGGTGCGACGTAAATGCTGCCCGCTCGTCCGCTGTTGCCGCCGCGCCGCCTGCAGAGTCATTCCCAGCGACCAGACTCTGCTCCGCAACCTCAACGGACGGAGGCAGACGCACAACCAACTGGTCCCGGGACTGAATCTCCGGCAGAATCGCAACGCCATCCAGCTCACAGGACACCAGGCGATTTCCATCCAGAGGCAGACGCACCTCCGCCACCCGCCCACCACTCGCCGCGGAAACCTCAATCTCCAGCACCAGCTCCACTCGGTCCGCCGCCTCAGCCAGAACGCGAGTCTTCACGCTCTGGATCAGACCTTCGCTTTCGCTGCCGTCAATCAACCGTTCACCCGCCCGCCCAGGCTCAACCGCACCCAGACGCTTCAGCACGTCCTCCCGCACAAATATCAAACCTCCTTCGCCGCCCACCGACGCCGGCTCAAGGATCGCAGGCCCCGGTGCCACAGCCTCCGTCTGACCACTCGCAATCGGAGTCCCTGGCGAACCTGTCGTTTCCTGAGCAACCGCGGAAAGCGGCAACGCACACAGCAGCAATGCACCCGGAAAACCTCGCTGCCAGCCGAGCCGCCCGACTGCCCTTCGACCGCCATTCAGCAGCAACACCAGCAGCAAACCCGCACAAGACCCCCAAAAGCTGCCGCGAATGACAAGTCCCGGCACGGAGTCATCCGCAACCAGACTGGCCACACAACTGAACCCCACCGGAAGCGATGCCCATGGCAGTCGAACTGACAGCCAGCCCGCAAGACCCAAAAACAACCCAAAACTGACCAGCCCCGCCCCGAATGCGGCCGCTGCACTCCGCTGCTTCAACGCCGCTCGCAGTTCCACGTCTCCGGAGTCCTTACCCGAATCCACGTACAATCGCTGCTCATGTCCCTCCGCGACCGACAACTGCCACCGGGAAACAAACTGCCGCAATCCCGCTGCCCCTGGCAAAACGTCCTCTTCCGCCCGCGATACTCCAGCCTGATGGGGCCCCGTCAGCAACTCACGCCAACCCGGGAGCGATTCCGCTCGCTCCCCCGAAACCACCGCACGCGGACTCCCCGATGTCTGCAGGTCATCAGGACTGACCACCGCATGCACAGTGCTCCCGGGAAATTCATCGTCCGCGTCGCCCGCCAATTTCATCCGACGCAGCCGAACCGGCCACTCCGGACCCAGCCGAACATCGCCTCGCTCAGTCCACAACAGCAAAACACGCGTCTGTCCACCACCACTCGGCAAAGGAATCTGCAGCTGACCCCCGCGCACCTCGCCCCGCACCTGCAGACCATTGACCAGAATCTGCGGAACGCCATCCCACCCCCACTGCAACGCAAAACGCTCTCTGCCCATCGTCGCGTCCAGATCCAGAACTCCAAGCACATCATGCACCGACTCTGTTCCCGTCTGCTGCAGCAGGTGGTACTGCCTGATGTTGCGCACCACAATGCCTGATGCGACGGCATGCTGGGACGCTCGCACTGTCACCAGCTCTCCAGTGCCGGGCAGGAGCCACTCCGCAATGCCCTCGCCCCGCACTTCTTTGGCCCCTGTTCGCTCAAGATTCTCCGCCACCAGCTGCAGCGCTCCCGCAGCTGGCACCCGGAGCACCCCAGGCCAGCCACCGGCCGCCCCACGCGGAATCCCCGCCACAAAACGCGGCCCCGAATCCCGCTCAGAAACTGACACAATCAATACCGGCCCCGCTGACATCCCATCCGGCCGACGGACAACATACTCTCGCCACTGACCGATACCGCCAGTCTCAACACCACGATTCTCCACCAGCAACTCAGTCTCTCCGACCCGCCACACTCGACTCTCACCCGACTCCAACGGAAACTGCACGATAACCTCGCCAGACTCCGGCCAGCCCGGCAGTCGGATTCGCGATTCCTCCCGAATCCGATTCCCGACGACCCGCATCTCATGCTCCACCGAACCCGCGGCGCTCTCTTCTGCCGACAATCCTCCCGCCGCAACACCAGTCCCCGGCAGGCAGCAACGCAGTCCCTCCGTCAGCCACTGCACCGGAAACCATGGCACTCGCCCCCGAAATTCCTCCAGCGATAACTCTGATCGCCCCACAGACCATCCCGCCGCCGAACCCGCAGACAGAGCCCCGCCACGCCCCCACAACAAATACACGTCCCCGCGTCGCACCCCGTCAACAACCGCCAGAGGCAGTTGCAGCAATCGTGTACCCCCAACCCGCTCTTCACTCCGCTGCAGCAGGATCTCCAGCACCCGCGAAGAACCCGCCTCCAGCGTCTCAGGGAAATACACCTCCAGTCGCGAACCCGGGCGCCCTTCAACCGGCGGGAACAACTCAAACAACAATGGTCGGCCACTCGATGCATAACGCACACTGATCACGTCCCAGCCAGCCGTGACTGGCCACGCGGCCTGCACCACCGAAGCCTCCGCACACGCCAGATTCACATAACTGCGGACTGACTCCGCCTGCCCCGAAACTTCCGCCAAATGCACAATCGTCTCCGATAACTGCGGTGAATTCGTCGACGTTCGCAAATAGGCCGTTGCCTCCGGCTGAAACTGCAGCAACTGAAACGTCTGCGACATATCGGGCCCCGCAATCACGTCCCGTTCCTGCATCCCCTTCAAATCCCAGGCATCCACACGCAGTGTCGTGGGTAAGGTCACCGTCACCGGGCCCGCAGGTGTCAGCAGCGGACCGCGCTGCTCCGGTGATCCCTTCCAGTGATCCGGGACCAACGCCGGGAGGTTCCACCCTTCCTGCTGCTCAATCACGGTGACTCCCTGAACCGAAAATGCCCCCACATTACCCTCAGCCGGCAGCCTCACCCGCAACAACAACGAACCCCCCTCGCTCACCGATTCCCAGAACAACTCCCGATTGTCCTCCATCGCAACTCCCAAAACCCGAATCCCCCGACTCAAACGCAGCGTCAGTTCACTCCCACCGGCAAGTTCCGTCGGGACTCCCACTGTCCACCGGGATGACAACAGGTCCCCCTGCAGCGAATGCCATGCATTAAAGCCTGTCAGCAAGGCCGCATCCTGCGCGGCCAGTCCCGGGGCACGACGACAGGTAAACGTCAGCCGCGCAGGGTCCGCCGGGACTAGCGTCCACACTTTCACCGCCCCGCCGGCCGGCTCCACTCGCGATGTCACCAGACACCCCGAACCCGTTACCTGAATATCCGCTGGAGTTGTCAACTGCAGCTGAGAAGTCGTCGCAGTCGGAAGCTCCAGACGGAACACGACTGTCCCCCCCGAGACCACACCCTGAGCACCAAAGCGGCCTCGCACGTCTCCGGACACTCCCCGCTTTAATACGTACAGCCGGCGCTCCAGATCCGCTCCTGATGGCAGGACGCCCTGAGGATCCTGCAGCTGCAACTGCTGCAGATTCGTCCGCCCCAGCAATGGAGGCGATTCCGCCGCACTCGCCGCAGCAATGTCATACAACTGAAATGTCAACTGCCCCCCGGACAACTCTCCGCCACGAAATTCCGCCTGATACTCCGCCCGACGAATCCACGGTCGCTGCGGTGATGCCTCGCCACGCTCCTCCGATCGACGCAACAGATCCCCGTATTCCGCACGCTCGATGGCCCGATAGCCCCCACCCGCAAGCTTCTCACGCAGCTGCTCCCACGGCAGCACTTCAGTTCGCAAATCCTCCCACTGCTGCAGAAACAAACAACACAGCATGCAGATCAGTCCAGCCATCTCAGCCTACCCCGCTGCTGCCTCAGATTGTCCACCCACGGATCCACCGGACACGCCCCGCAATGTTCGCAGACCAGAATCCGCATAGTCCGGAAAGCCAAAGACAGTCGGCCGCTCCGTCACCCGCCTCAGCGGCGCCACGCCGTAACGACGCAGCAAACTCCAGCGATGCACGGCAGCACCCAGAATACCGGCCATCACTCCCGCAAGACTCCACGGCAGAACCAGAGCAGCCCAGTCCGGGACCGCTACCCAGAGTCCCGTCAATCCAGCTGCCGCCAACGGTATTGGCAATCCCAGCGGCAGCCGAATCAGCCACGTCAGCCACACAAACACCACAAGACTCATCGATGCCGTGATCAGCAGCAGGAGCGATTGCGGGACCACGGTCACTCGCGCAACCAGGTTTTCACCTGATCCCAGACATAAGTCGTGTCCGCCAGACTCCTTCAGCCAATCCTCGCCACACTCCCGCGCCGCCACTTGGATCCCTTCCGGAAAGGCCGATAAAACCGCCTCCAGCTGCCGCTGCGACACTGTCCGCGCACTCGACTCACTCCCAAATACCCGCGATGGTAACGGCGAAAGGGAAGCCAAAGGTGCCGCAGATGTCACTACTCTGAGCCCTGACTGGGGACGCAGGAGCCACATCAGAGTTGCTGACGACGACTCTCCACGCACTCGCACTCGCTGAAGCTCCCGCGGACGCAGCCGCTCCGCAAGACCTCGCATACCAGCCGCAACCCGCAGCTCCTGACGCACCCGCACCTCCAGCACAACCTGCCCCCCAGTGGCCGGCTCAAGCCCCGACAACACCTCCGGCAGAATCTCCCATTTCACCACCCGCTGCACAGTGTCCCGCCGCGCCTGCAACACACCGGATCGACCATTCAATGATTGCCCGCCAAGTACGATTGACTCGAGCGACAAATCATCGGGAACCTCCAGCACCAGCCGCTCAGGACGGTTCTCGAAATACCAGCGACAAGTTGTCAGCGCCTGCCCCGCAAAAACTCGCGATTCCGCCAGCGTCAGCACCGGCCCCCAACCCATCCCTTCAAGACTCCCCCGGCGATATCGCAGAGGCACCTGAACCTGACCCGCCGGCCGCAGCGATTCAACATCACCACCCGGCACCGCCAGGGCGCTCTCCGGAACTCCGCCCACAGCTCCTCCACTGGCCGCACTCGACACTCCCACTCCCCCTGCGGAAGCCACGGCAGCGACTGCTCCGTCAACATCCACTCCTCCCCCGACACTCCACTGCAGATTCCTCCACGCTGAACTGTACTTTTCAGAATAAACCGGCTCCCAGCCACCGCCCACACGCACCTCCAGCCCCGAAGCACTCGTCCCCGCCAGGACCCGCCAGATCCTCGCTGCCCGCGGCACCACCAAATCAATGTTCAGATCCTCCTCTGAATTCACCGACTCCGATCCGCCGCTGGCAATCGCACCCAGCCCCTTCAGCCAGCGCACCTCCAGTACCAGAGTGCCCCGCTTTGACTGCGGAAGACGGAATGTCCATTCATTCGACTTGCCAATGACCGCCCGCAGCGAACCCTCTTCACCCGCCACCCGCACCAGCGGCTGCACGGTCTCCGGAACCAGCAGCGTCACCTCTGAGATGGCGCGGTGCATCACATCCAGCTCGATCGTCTCCAGCACCTCCACTCCACGCGGTGTCGCTGTCAGCCCCGCTGACAGCGACGCTCGAATCGTCTGCCGCTGCGGCACCAGATGAATCCATACCGGCTCCCCGGAATTCTCCTGCAGCCATGAGGCCCCTCGTTCGGAATCCGTCGCAGAACCCGGACCCGGACCCGCCGGCCCCGGACTCCCGCCCGAAAATCCCGCTGCCAGAGTCGAGGCCGCCGGAACCGCACGCAACCGCTCACCACTTGTCCCATTCAACAGCACCGCCTGATACTCGTCCGACTCCTCCGTTCGCAGAACTACCGGCTGACCACGGCGACTTTGCACCTGCGGACACTGCAGCAACAACCGATTCTTCTCCAGCCACCCGGCAAGAGTGTCCGCTGATGTCCCCGCAGGAACCTCCGTCACGGCCTGAAAGTCCAGCAAAAACTCACCCGACTGCCGCTCCGGGAAGACAAACCTGAGCGTTCCTGGGAGCCCCGGTGCGCCCGGACTCACCTCCGGAGTCAACGGGATCGAACGGCCATTCCGCTGCAGCCTCGCTCCCCCAGGCAGCAACGACCACTCAGTCCACGCAGAACCTTCCGCCATCGAAGTCCAGTCCAGGAGCAGTTCCTGGAGCGCCCCCCGCAGCACATTCACGCGCATCTGCCCCGTGAGCAGCACCGAGGTTCCCTGTGGCCGAATCCCCAACTCTGTCGTCACCGCGTACTGAGCTTCCATCTCTTCCACGTGCAGCTCAATAAAGGAGTCCCGGGAACGCAGCCGAAATGCCGTCGCCGCCGCACCCCCGTCCGTCTCTGCTGTCACCCGCCGCCGCTGTGCACCCTCAACCTTCTTCTGCTGCACCAGTAACCCCGCAGGAAAGATCAACTCCACATCCCCCGTCTGCACGGTTGCATCCCGCACCAGCGGCACAGAAACCCGGATGTTCTGCGGAAAACTGCGGTCGCTCCGCTCCGCTTCATACTCCAGCACCAGATTGCCTTCCACCGGTGCAGACAGCCGAATGAGTGCCTCACGCTCGCCCGAACCCTCGGTCAATTCATAGTTGTCCAGGACTGATACCGCCGATCCATTCCGCGCCTGAATCTCCCGCACCACAAATCCCTCAGGCCACGTCACCAACACGTCGGATAATGCCGACCCCGTTACCTGCAGCTGCAATGTCCCCGTCAAACTGGCCGGGATCGTCGTCAAATCCAGCTTCATCCGGTTCTGTACCTGCACCACAGGCTTCACCGCCACCGGGGGCGAAACTTCGCTCCAGAAGAGCGGCACAGGGCCGGAAAGCCCCACAAACTCAACCTTCCGCACACCACCCGCGTCCCGCGTCTGACGGTCCACCGCGCCCACCGGGAGCTTCTGCAGTTCCACTGGCCGGGAAAACTCAAACACCGCGTGCGAAGCCGCGGATTCCGGGAGCACCAGATTCAGCTGGTGGATCCCCGGACCTGCCGTTCGCGTCTTTCCAGCCAAATGAAACTTCAACTGGTGCAGTCCCGCTCCACGCAAACTCCACCGACGCTGGTTCTGATCCCCCACCTGCAACACGGATTCCGCTGCAGGCACCGAGGAAGAATGCTGGAAATCAGTGAGATACACGTCGCCAAATGAAAGCGGCACCGAGATCCATTCGGACACCGTACGCACCATCACCTGCAGTTCCACATCCAGATCCACCACGTCTGCCTCAACCTTGCCCCGCAGTTCCAGACGCGCAACCCAATAACCCGGCAACTGCTGCTCACCCGCCCGCGCTAATAACACACTCACCGCGTCCGCACCCAGTAACTCCCGCAGCGGAATCAAACGGCCGTTCTCGGTCCGCAGTAAGAGGTCCTGAGCCCCTTCGGAGCCGGCTGGTACACCCTCGTCATCAGACACAGCCGTGACACCCCCGCTACGCGTCACCGCCCCGGGAGGCACCTCCTGGCCCAGCACCGCCACAGACAGCCCAGACAAGACCCCCAGCAGCACAATCACACGACAGAACCACGCTGGCGTACCCACGCAGTCCTGCGGCTCTTCGTGTTTTCGCTCCCGCAACTGCTGTTGCACGGCTTCGCCTCACACCCCAAAGATTGTCGTTTGCCAACCACTGCGCCACATCCGGAACCACATCACATGTTGACTATATCTTACGCAGACTGCCCCGCACGGAGAAGTTGCCAAATCAGTCACCGCCAAGCACCCGCAACAGCTCAGACAGCAGCGGACCCGTTGAGGCAGCTGCAAGACTTGGAACGAAAATGTCGAATTTACCGCCGTCCAGCCCCGCAATCGACCCACCGGATTCCATCACCATCAACGCCCCCGCTGCCACGTCCCAGGCCTTCAGACTGCTCGACCAGAATGCGTCAATCCGGCCACTTGCCAGATATGCCAGATTCAACGCCGCAGAACCCGTCCGCTGCACCGTCTGAAATTCACGCAACGCCCGCAAAAAACGCTCCACCGCCGGATCCCCACGATCCGTTACAACCGGCAAACTCCCCACACCAAACGCCGAAGATGCCCGCGTCTCTCCGCTTGTCCTCACCGCCACACCATTCAACTCCACTCCACACCCCCGACGCACCGCAAACATGTCGCCTCGTGTCGGGTCGTAAATGACCCCTAACTCCAGCTCCCCCGCCACCTGCAACGCAATTGAAACAGCGTAGTAGGGAAACCCATGCACGTAATTCGTGGTCCCGTCCAGCGGATCAATAATCCACATCCACTCCGCACCCGCGGATTCCGGATGCAGGTTCTCTTCCCCCAGAAAACCATGCTCAGGATACTCCTTTTGGAGCACATCCACAATCGCCGCCTGAGCAGCCTCGTCGGCCTCCGTCACCAGATTTGATCGACTCTTCTCGCGAACCGAAAAACGCCCCCGCCAACTCTGCAGGACCTCGCCACCCGCCAACGCGGCTCGCTTCGCGGCCTCAAGCCAACACCCGGTTTCCACGTCCCCGTTCATACATTCAAGTCCCTGCATGGGCTGTCGGTTTGTCCTGCCCCGCGTTCACACGGAACCACCTCGCACCTCAAACAGTTGCATTCTCGCAAACTCAACTCTCCGACGCCAACCCATCCCGTCCGAATTCCACTCGCGTTCCACCCTCAACTGAGTTTATCATCTCGGGCCGGAACCTGCGTTTTCCATCGCCCCGTCAATGGATTGCCGCCATGCCAGCTTTCCCGGAAACCACACACACCAGCGCCCAACGCACCACCGCACTCCGCACGGCCGTGGTCGTCTGCACTCTGACACTCGCCCTCGCCACGCCCGCCATCGCCCAGCAGAAGTGGGAACTCCACCGCGAAGTCATGGTTCGCACCGCACTCGAAGCCGAAGGCATCTCCAACCCGCGTGTCCTTGCGGCCATGCGCAAGGTCCCCCGGCACGAATTTGTTCGCAGCACCGAAAAAGCTCAGGCCTACGAAGACACCGCACTCCCGATCGGTCACCAGCAAACCATCTCGCCCCCCTATATCGTCGCCTACATGACCGAAACGCTGGATCCGCAACCCGATGATAAGGTCCTTGAAATCGGCACCGGGAGCGGTTATCAGGCCGCTGTACTCGGCGAACTCGTCCGCGATGTCTACACCATTGAAATTGTCTCCCCACTTGCCAAACAAGCTACCCGCCGACTCGCCGAACTGGGCTTCGCCAACGTCCATGTCAAGGACGGTGATGGCTATCAGGGCTGGCCCGAACATGCCCCCTTCAACCGCATCATCGTCACCTGCTCCCCCGAAAACGTCCCCCAGCCACTCGTCGATCAGCTCGCTGAAGGCGGCCAGATGATCATTCCCATGGGCGAACGCTATCAACAGGCATTCCACCTGTTCAAAAAAGTCGACGGCAAACTCGAAAGCGAAAAACTCATCTCCACGCTCTTCGTGCCCATGACCGGAGCCTCCGAAGATCTGCGCCGCATCCTCCCCGATCCCGCAAACCCCACACTCGTCAATGGCTCCTTCGAGATCGATTCCAATGAAGATGGCCGCGTCGATGGCTGGCACTACCAGCGCAAAACAGCCGTCTGCACAGAAGATGTCATGGAAGGCAAACAATACCTCCGCTTCGAAAACACCAGCGAAAACGGCATCTCCCAGGCCCTCCAGGGAACCGCCATCGACGGACGCACCATCGGCTCACTCCGCCTGCAGTACTGGGTCCGCTGCAAATCCATCGTCCCCGGCCCCAATGCCGCCGGACAAGCCTCCATCGTCGTCCACTTCTACGACAACGTCCGCCGCGAAATTTCCACCGTCCAGGTCGGCAAATGGCGAGGCTCTCTCGACTGGCAGGACGCCCGGTCCGTCATCCCCGTTCCCCCCAACGCCAAAGAAATGATCATCCGCCTCGGACTCAATGAGGCCTCCGGACAACTTGACCTCGATGATATCCGCATGCTTCCAGTTCGCCGGTGATAAGGACGCAACTCATGTCCTGCCGATTATCTTCTTACGGGTGAGTCACACGAAGCGTGTCTGTGATTCGCGCGATGGCGAGGTCGCCGTTGAGCGGGCGGCTCAACTGTTCGATCGCAAATTCCAAACTGCTGCATCATTGTCCGGAAATGCGCAGCATTTGCGGTGCACAACTCTGCAGCCCGCAAAGCGTGGGACGCAAGTCTCTTCGGGCCGGATACAACGACATCGTGTCGGACCAGACCCTGCGGAAGGCGGTCATCTTCCGAAAATTGAACCTGGGGACAGAAGACAAAAGCGGTAGAACCTCGTGATGGCCCAAACGAACC
>JBJTOM010000217.1:0-8755 GCA_046074585.1 Planctomycetota bacterium
CCGGTATTCCTCCAAACAGCTCCCCAAAAATCTTCGTCCGTTGTTCAGGATCTCTTCGACGGCCAAACTCTGAGCCCCGCCTGACCCGTACACCGCCACCAGTTCCCCGCCGCGGATCCCGTCCGGCTTGAATTTCATCCCGCCTGAAGAGATACTTCTGCTGCACACCATCCGGCAGACCTTCCCGCGGATTTTTCTGCAGCTCTGGCCATTCCTGGGTGCAGTCAGAGAAAAGTCCGCATAAGATTGCTCGAAAAATGTCGCTTTCATGTTCACATCTTCGAAACGCATTGTTGCGTCATCCGGTTGTCGCATCCGCAGGTTCTGGTTATCGAAACGCCGAACGAACGTTTTTTGATGAGTGCAAAGCCTTGTAGTTTCTGATCTTAGCGCCCGTAGCTCAGTTGGATAGAGCAGCCGCCTTCTAAGCGGCAGGTCAGTGGTTCGAATCCACTCGGGCGCAATCCTGTTTGCGGGATCAGCGGGACATGGCCACAGCATGGATCGCAGGTTGGATGGCGTCGGGACAAGCCCGGCTCCGACGAATTGTCGACATGCGTAACCCAGGGGACTACCCGGTCCGCCACATGCGGTCACGCGAGTTTGCGTGGTTGCATGAGCGGAACGGACAGCGTCGATTGCGGGACCCGTTTGTGTTACGTCAGAATCTGCCAGATCGGTTCACCGCCCTGAGCAATTTTGTGGGGACGATTCAGCTGGTCGTGGACATACAGGTCCGGATTGATTCCCAGCAGCTCGTAGATGGTGGCGCAGATGTCGGCCGGACGCACGGCGCCGTCCACGGGCCAGGCCGCGGATGAATCTGATGTTCCATGAACAGTTCCGCCACGGATACCCGCTCCTGCCAGAACCGTTGAATAACAGTGCATCCAGTGGTCACGTCCTGCTGTGGCATTGACGCCCGGCGTGCGGCCAAAATCGGTCGTCAGCACCACCAGTGTTTCATCAAGCAGGCCACTCTGTTCCAGGTCCTGGAGCAGAGACGAATAGACTTGATCGACCTGCGGAAGATAACTTCTGAGGATCGAGAAGTTGTGTTCATGGGTATCCCAGCCATAGTCAGCCACGCCTGGAAAGGCGCCATAGTACCATGTCCAGATGACGTTGATGAACTTCACCCCAGCCGCAACCAGTTTGGTTGCCAGATACGCACTGTTGCCGAACAGCGTATTGCCGTAACGGTTCCTGACTCCGGCATCAATCAGGCGTGGATCAAAGCATTCACGCAGCTGAGGTGCTGTCAGGACATCAAAGGCCATCTCCTGAAACTGGGTGAACTCTGCCTGATTGCGTGAGGCTGGATTGGCCGATTGCGGCAGCAGCAGCTGCTTTCGCAGGGCCAGTCGATTTGAATTCACTCCTTCAATGAGCTGACTGTCTTCCAGACGTGGGATCCCGCGAATGACGGGAGGACTGGAACGCTGATTCAGCACGGCCCCAGAATCAAATTCCGGAGTCGCTCGCGATTCCAGCGGAGCGTAGCGGCGACCGAGGAATCCGGGACCGGGACCTGTTTCTCCCTGAACATTGAGCGGATTCGGGAGGCTGACATAGGCGGGTAATCGCTGGCTCTCGGGTTTCAGGAATTCGCACACCGCCCCCATGCTGGGCGGCAATCCCCGATCATCCAGCTCCTGCATGCCCGATGGCGACTCGTAACCTGTGAAACTCGGGATTTCATTGTGGCAGCCGGCTTTGTGATGAACGGCTCTGAGGATCGCCGACCGATGCATCCAGCGAGCCATCCCCGGCAGGTGCTCACAGATTTCAATGCCGGGAACGTTCGTCGCGATCGGGTTGAACTCGCCGCGGATTTCCCGCGGTGCCTTTGGTTTCAGGTCAAACATGTCCTGCGACGGGGCTCCACCGTGCAGGTACAGGAAAATCACACTCTTCGCCTTGCCCGGCCTCGATGAGCCCTCAGGCTGCGGCTGTGTTCTGAGCTTCGGCAGGAAGCCCGCGCTGGCAGCGCTGGAGGCAAGAGCGAGCTGCTGACGCAGCAGGTCGCGACGGTTCATACTCCGCTTCGCCATACGTCTGACCTCGTTCGTAAACCGTCGAAACCGTGCCGGGAACACCGTTCTCAGGACCCGCTGTTTCACCGGTCTGACAGCGCGGAGCAGGAACAGAGGGAGAATGTCTGATTTCCCGACCTGGATTTCTTCGAAAAACTTAACTCACATAAGTTTACCGCAACAACACTCCCGGAGAACGCTGCCGTGGACTTGTTTCAGCAGAAGTATAGTGATTGCGTCACCGGTGTCAGCTCCTGTTTCGACCAACTTTTGCTCAAGGGCGATCTGCAGATCGGCGATGCGAACGCGATGGAGGCGATCCCCGGAAGACCGGGATTGCTGATCAGGGACATCGGTCAATCTGTCGAACAGCAGTCGATCAGGGAATGTGCTGGTGCACCGAAGCCTGCAGGAGTTCGGCGGGGTAGTCAACCTGCACCAGATACAATCCCTGGGGAACGGCCGTCATTCCGGCCGCGTTTCGGTCGAGCGACTGGATGACGTGGCGGAGCGTGTGCACGGGACGTTTGCCACGGCCGACTTCGGTGAGCGTCCCAGCGATGGCGCGGACCATATTATACAAGAATCCATCCGCCTCGACCTCGAACACAACAAATCCACCCTCCCGATCCCCATCCGCTGCCGATGCCCTTGTCCCCCAGTCATGCGGGGCGTCCCACAGCTGCCAGCCGGTGGTGCGACGGACCACTGCATCGAAGATCGTCCGCACACTGGTTTCCTTATTGGGGTATTCCTTTTCAAAGCAGCGAAAGTCGTGTCGTCCCAGCAGTTCCTGAGCGGCGTCATGCATGCGCGGGGCATCGAGAGCAAACCTGGACGGCGCGCAATAGCGTTTCAGGAATGGGGGACACACACCGCGGTCGTGAATCACGTAGCGGTAGCGTTTTCGGACGGCGGAAAACGTGGCGTGCAGCTGGAGTGAAACATCCCGGGCTTCCACGATCACGATGTCATCCGGGAGTTCCGTCTGCAGTGCTCGACGAATGTTCTTTCCGGGAATGCGACTGCGAGTATAAAAGTTGGCTGCCTGCCCCAGCGCATGCACTCCCGTATCGGTCCGGCCCGCACAGTAGACTCGACGCGATTCCCCCGTAATCGCCTGCACCGCCTGCTCCACACACGCCTGCACGGACGGACGGCCCGGCTGCACCTGCCAGCCGCTGTAATGGGTACCGTCGTAGGAAATTGTGAGCAGGATATTTCGAGTTCCCTCGGGCGCGTTCCGCGCCTCGAACGGAATCACTCGAGGCCGCTCTTCGAGGATCGCCTCAAGTTCCCCGGAATCGTTCATCCGCCATGCACTCCACTCCCGGACGCATCGTGGGGATGGATGCGAAGCACCAGCAGTCCGCCCCCCAGAATGAGCAGTCCGCCGAAAAAGTAGGGGAAGGACAAAGACCAGCCCAGCAGCGAGATACCAAAGACCGGCCCGAGGATCCGCGCGAGCGCTGAAAGACTCTGACCCGTCCCCAGCACTGCTCCCTGCTCATTCGCACCTGCCGACTGTGACAGGAGCGACTGCAGGGACGGGTTGACCGAAGAAAATCCAATCACCACCACCGGCAGAATGCCCCAGAGTGCTGCGGGAGGAAGCACGCCGAGACTGGTGAGACCGATCAGGCTGAACCCCAGCGTCATCAGCAGCACTCCGGCCAGTGCCATCCGCTGTTCACCGATCCGCGGGAGCAGTCGGCGAACCAGCAATCCCTGCCCCAGCGACAGCACGAAGCCCACGTAGGCATACAGCAGATAATTGCTGCGGTTGCTGTAGCCAAAGTTCTGTGTGAGCAGGGACAGTGTGCTTTCGAACTGAGCGAAGCCGAAGGTTGTGACGAACACAGCCGCCAGCACCAGCCCGAGTCGGGGGCGCGTGAGATGTCGCAGAACGGTGGCCGGCCGGAAGCCGCGGTGGCCACCCGTGAGCACACCGGGACGCCGCGATTCCTGGAGACGCAGCGCTGCCAGCACAAACGCGGCACAGGACAACGCGGCCGCGATGTAGCCGGGCAGACTGGATGGTGGCGTGAGCAGTCGCTGTTTGGCCACTGAACGCGGGAGCGGTTCGGTGAAGAGTTGCGGAATCGCGGCCAGACTGGCCGCGTCCAGCGGACCAGCGTTTTCCATCAGCGACTGAAACTCGCGGCCGTCCACCAGCGATTGATCCTGCTCCCAGCCGTTCAGGACGCGCATTTGCGCCACATTCAGCGAAATCGCCTGATCATCCAGAACACACGCAGCACCAATCAGCGGGCCAAAGGTGAAACCGATACCGAACGCTGCCCCGATCAATGCCATGCCGCGCCCGCGACCACCGATCGGAGTGCTGTCGGCAATCACAGCCTGTGCGGTGGAAATGGTGGCACCGGCAATTCCTGCCCCGATTCGAGTGGCCAGCAGCCAGCCCAGCGGCCCCAGCCCCAGCCACACAAATTCGCGTCCCTGCGATGACACCCAGCCAAACAGGCCGTAGGAACAGGTGGACCCAAGGAGTCCCAGGAGCAGCACCGGGCGGCGACCGATCCGGTCCGACAAACCACCCCAGAGCGGTGCGAAGAGGAACTGCATGGCTGAAAATGACGCCATCAGCAGCGAGAGCTGCAGACCACTGGCACTGAACCACACCGCGTACCTGGGCAGCAGCGGGAGTACAATGCCGAAACCCAGCAGATCGATAAAGACCGTCAGGAACACAGTGGTGAGTGTGGCGCGATTCACTGGCGACGCCGATGCCTCTGGAGCGGTTGCATTCACAGGTGCTGTTCCCTGAGAGTCCATCTGAAGTTTTCCTGCTTTCTCCTCGACCGGTCGCTAGACGCAGCGAATCCGGCGACGGATGTCGGTGTTGATGCTCTGATAACGATTGGCAAGGCATCCCGCATCAAAGACCTCCCGCCGAATATACTCCACGTCGTCAGCTCCCACCGACCGCGTGAAGATCGGCTTCAGATACTCAATCCCCAGCTGCGACAGCTGCAGACGTTCTGTGTCATAAAAGCCGGGATGCACTTCACGCGGATGAATTTCACCCCAGCGATCGCGGAGCTTACCGGCGGCAATCGAACTGAACGTGAACCCCGATTTTTCGCTGTACTGGAGCGTGGCAATCTCGTTGCTGCGTCGGGCGGCCAGGAGTTCTACTGCGCGCCCACCCAGCTGTGTGGCACAATGCCGGTCAAACAGCATCGGCCGGCCACCACGCTGCGTGTGCCCCACCTTGCGGGCAAAAAACGAACTGGACGCCGGCTCGTGCGCCCGCGTTTCAAGAAACAGGTTTTCCGGAAGCGATTTGCTGAGCATCTGTACGATGGCATCGGCCGCCCCGGAATACCGCACGTTGCCGGCCGGATCAAACGTGGGCATCGCGGCACCCAGCTCCCGTCCGTCCGTTCCCCGCACGCCTTCACCCACCACAATCACCACGTTCTGCTGCATGTCGTAGAGCCTGGTCACCTGCTCTGTGAGCTGTCGGAGGTCGACCGGGACTTCCGGGATCAGAATCAGATCCGGCTGCGCATAGGCGGCTCCCAGAGCGATGTATCCGGACTGTCGCCCCATGACTTCCACCACCGCGATTCGATGATGGCTTTCCGCTGTCGTCCGCAGTCGTTCCACCATCTGCACGACCACGAAGACCGCTGTTGCAAAGCCTGGAGTGGCGTAGTTGATCATGTCGTCCAGGCGCACCGTGCTTCGCATTCGCTGATGCTGCTCTTTGTAGCCGGGCGGTTCGGCTGAGGGCGTGCGGACCCATTCGTTGGGCTCGTCGATGTAGTTGAGTCCCAGATCGTTGTCGATGGTTTTCGGGGCGAGCACACAGGGGAGCATTTCGGCGAGCGGCTGCATGCCGTTGATCGTTCCGTCGCCACCGATGCACAGGAGACCATCCAGCCTGAGCTGCCTTGCGTGATCCGCCGCCAGTTTCAGCTTGTCCATGCAGGTGGCGTCGAGGTAGGTTCGGGACGAGCCGATGAGTGTTCCGCCCTTGCAGGGGTCCAGTTCGGGAATGGCAGAGAACAGGGGATTGAGGAACACATGGGGGACGCGGGGATCGAGCAGTCCGGCGTAGCCTCGGAGCAGCCCGACCATCTCGATCTGCAGTTCGTTCGCCTTCTGCACCGCTCCCCAGATCGTGGCATTCAGGGCCGGGGTATCACCGCCGGCTGTGAGAATTCCAATCCGCTTCATTCCAGAGCTCCGTTTGAGGTTGCGTGCGGCAGGTTCACTTCACCACGAAATTCACCAGCCGCCCGGGGACACAGATCACCTTGACCACGGTTTTTCCTTCGAGGTGCCTGCGGACCTGCACGTCTGTTTCGGCGGCCGACTGCAAGGCTGCGGCATCCAGCCCCGCAGGGACGACAATCTTCCCCCGCAGCTTGCCGCTCACCTGAATCGGAACCTCGATGGTGTCTTCCACCAGCAGTGCCGGGTCGGCTTCAGGCCACGGCTCGAATGCGAGCGTACCGGAGTGTCCGAGGACGGCCCAGAGTTCTTCGGCGATGTGCGGTGCGAAGGGGCTGAGCAGCAGTATGAAGCTGTTGAGCACCTGTTGCGGTCGCACCGCTTGCTCAGACATGAAGTTTGTGAATTCCATCATCCGGCTGATCGCCGTGTTGAATGACAGCCGGTCAATGTCGTCTGTGACCGCCCTGATGGTGCGGTGCAGCTTTTTCAGCTGTTCCGGGGTGGGTTCCACGTCCTGCACGGCAGAGTCCCGCTGCACCTGTTCGCTGCGGTCGTCGACAATCATCCGCCAGACACGATTGAGGAACCGATAGACGCCTTCGACGCCAGTGGTCTGCCACGGCTTTACCTGCTCCAGCGGCCCCATGAACATTTCGTAAAGTCGGAGCGAGTCTGCCCCGCGCTGCTCGACTACTTTCTCCGGATTCACCACGTTGCCACGCGACTTCGACATCTTCTCGCCGTTCTCACCCAGAATCATGCCCTGATTCACCAGCCGGCTGAACGGCTCCGGGTGAGTCACATGCCCGCGGTCAAAGAGCACCTTATGCCAGAATCGTGAATAGAGAAGATGCAGCACCGCGTGTTCGGCGCCACCGATGTAAAGGTCTACCGGGAGCCAGTAGCGTTCTTTCTGCGGATCGATGAAATGTGCGGCGTTTTTGTTGTCGCAGAACCGCAGGTAGTACCAGCAGCTGCCGGCCCACTGCGGCATGCTGTTGGTTTCCCGCTTCAGTCGCACGCCGTCGGCCGCGGTGCGATAGAGCCAGTCATCGCCGGCTTTGGAGAGCATTGGTTCGGGCGTGCCGGTGGGCTTGAAGTCTTCCACATGCGGATGCAGCACTGGGAGTTCTTCCGCGGCGTCCGTTCGCATCAGCCCTGTCGGGTGTCCGTGTTCGTCGAGTTCGTGCCAGATCGGAAATGGTTCCCCCCAATATCGCTGGCGGCTGAACAGCCAGTCGCGCATGCGGAAGTTGACGGCTTCCCGGCCGAGCCCCTGTGAAGCCAGGTGAGCGGTGATCCGCTGTTTGAATTCCGCCGTCGCCAGACCATTCCACACGCCGGAATTCACGGCCACTCCCAGTTCCGTGAAGGCTGCCTGCGAGAGATCGGCAGCCGGAACGTCCACGGAAGCCGGGGCCACCACCTGCAGAATCGGAATGCCAAACGCCTTTGCAAATTCGTAGTCCCGGTCGTCGTGGCCGGGCACAGCCATGATGGACCCCGTGCCGTAGCTGATGAGCACATAATCGGCGATCCACACCGGCACTCGTTCGCCGTTGACCGGGTTGATGGCGTAACCGCCCGTGAAGACGCCGGTTTTGTCCTTCGACAGGGCGGCGCGGTCGAGTTCACTTTTGAGCGCCGCCTGATGCCGGTAGTCGTGTACGGCTGCGGCCTGATCCGGAGTTGTCAGGCGGTCTACCAGGGGGTGTTCCGGGGCGAGCTCCATGTAGGTGACGCCAAACAGTGTGTCCGGACGCGTCGTGTAAATGCGGATCACATCGGATTCGGCCACCGCCGGGAAGCCGCCCGCTGCCCGCTGCATCTGCCATGCCTGTTGAGCAGCCTCGTCGGCGGCTATGCGAAAGTCCACTTCAGCACCCACGCTGCGGCCGATCCAGTTTCGCTGCATGTCCTTGATTGAATCCGGCCATGCAAGTTCGGCCAGCTCTGTTGCCAGCCGATCGCAATAGGCCGTGATTCGCAGCATCCACTGTTTGAGATTCAGACGCACCACAGGATGATTGCCGCGTTCGCTGCGGCCATCCACCACTTCCTCGTTGGCAAGCACCGTGCCGAGTTCCGGGCACCAGTTGACGGGGGATTCGGAGAGATACGCGAGTCGGTGAGCATCCTGGTAGCGGCGAACGGCGGCCGATCCCTGCTGCTGCACAGCGTCCGGAATGGGCAGCTGGGAAATGGGGCGACCGCGACCACGCCGCGCCACGCCGTCCGGCCCGGTCCATTCACAGTCGGCGTCGTACCACGTGTCGTGAATCTGCAGAAAAATCCACTGCGTCCAGCGGTAATAGTCGGGGTCCGTTGTTGACAATTCACGGCTCCAGTCGTAGCTGAAACCAAGCATCTTCAACTGGCGACGGAAGAAAATATCAATACGTTCCGTCGCCAGTTGAAGATGCTTGGTTTCAGCTACGACTGGAGCCGTGAATTGTCAACAACGGACCCCGACTATTACCGCTGGACGCAGTGGATTTTTCTGCAGATTCACG
>JBJTOM010000218.1:0-24186 GCA_046074585.1 Planctomycetota bacterium
CAAAGGAAGGACAGAAGGTTCAAATTTCAAACAATTCCAGCTTTGCGCCTTGGCGCCTTTGCGTGAGGTCAGAGTTGGTACAGCAAGATGCCCGCCGGCGCGTCTGCATGAAATCCGACAGACGATCTCAAGTGTCCTTACCACCGTTTCACCATCCCAGGGCGAGGCTCCTGCCGAGCCACCGTATGCTGGTGCGGGATGTGAGCAATTGCCTGCGCTTTCACGGAGCAGCAGGGATCGGTGCAACGCTCGCTGCAGGGATGCGGCTCAGCAGGAGCTTCGCCCTCCCGGCAGCGTAACAGGGCACTGGATGTCTTTGCAGGGCCGCGTTTCCTCTGTTGGCCATGCCCATACGCAGCAGCCTTGCCCGGGGCTCTCACGAAGGACCATCAGCGAAGCCAGCGTGATGCCGAAGACTAACCCGTCGGGGTTGGAATCAGATTGACCTCGCCGCCTCCTGCAGAATCGATTCCAGCCGCCGTGTGGCCCCCTGAATAGTCCAGTGCTGTTCGACGGCCCTACGTCCTGCCGCTGCGCGGTCGGCAGCCTGTTGCGGGGCATCAAGGATTGCTTCCAGTGCCGCTGTGATCGCGGCAGAATCGCTGACTGGCACCAGCAGTCCCAGGCGGCCCTGTTCAAGGACTTCGGCCGGACCGGACTGGCAGTCGGCGGCGATGATGGGCGTGCCGCAGACAAGCGCTTCCAGCAGCACATTGGGCATGCCTTCCACCAGTGAGGGCAGCACATACACGTCGGCGCTGGAGATCCATGCGGCGACCTCCGGCTGAAAACCGGGCATGCAGACCTGATTGCGAAGGCCAGCGGCGTCAATCCGAGCCTGGAGCAGTGACCGATGACTGCCCTCGCCCAGCAGCGCCACTCGCAGTTCACAGTCGGGGCGACGGCTGCGGAACTGTGCGGCAGCGTCCACGAGCAGATGAAAGCCTTTTTCGTGGTTCAGCCGTCCGGCTGCTGCCACGCGGAGCAGGCGACGGCCGGGCTGGCGGGGTCCGGCAGTCCACCATGCGTCCTGCACGGAGCTCGCAGCTGTCCGGCGAATCTGCTCCACATCAATCCCGTTATGCTGCGTACGAATTTTTTCCGGCTGAATCCCGTAGAAGCGAATGGCGGCCTCACGGACGCCCTCAGAGACGGCCAGCACCTGTGTGGAGCGGTTATAGAGTCGATGGAGCAGGCGTCGCTTCCACCACTGAAATCGGCCTGCCACCGGTCGGAATCCGGTTTCCGGATTTGTGACCACGGTGGACACATTCGGCACGCCGGCTCGCTGTGCCCCGGCAGCCGTAATCAGTGTCATCAGAAAGGTCCGGTCATAACTCAGATCCGCCTGCAGCTGCCTCAGCAGCGCCGCATAGTCGCGGACCCGCAGCGTATGAATCCGGCCCGGCAGATAGAACGCGGGCTGTCGGATGCGTTCGTCACTGACATAAACCGGGACATCAGCGGGAATCTGATCGAGCAGCGGGCCGACCCGCTGAGCGAGGTAGAGGAAGGGCTGGAAGGTGGAACGATCGAGGTGCTGCAGGAGCTGCACCAGCTGACGTTCGGAACCGCCACCGTGCATTCCGCCAATCGCAAACACGACCTTCAGTCGCGACATGCTGAACCTGTTTCCGATGAATCCGTCACTTTCAGGATTCGCTGCCGGGATTGCCCGAAGCGTTGCCGGCAACGGGGAGCAGATCGAGTTCGGCAGCGAGTGGCTGCAGGGCCGCAATCAGGAAACTGATGTGCTCATCCAGATCCACTTCGAGGTCGGCGGCTCCACGAACAATATCATCTCGACTGACGGCCGCTGCAAAGGATGCCTGCTTCATCTTTTTACGGACACTTTTGGCCGTCATCCCCGAAAGTCGCTCAGGGCGCATCAGCGCACAGGCGACAAGAAATCCGCAGAGTTCGTCGCAGGCATAGAGTGTTTTGTCGAGGCGGGACCGCCGCGGGTAATCGGCCTGCAGGTAGTCAGCATGCGAAAGAATGGCATAGATGAGTTGTTCGGGGTAACCCTGTTCCCGCAGAATCCGCGATCCCTGCAGCGGATGATCCGGCGGATTGGGCCAGCGTTCGTAGTCGAAATCATGCAGCAGTCCCACCGCGGCCCAGAGTTCCTCGTCTTCACCCCACTTGCGGGCGTATGCCAGAACTCCGGCTTCCACCGCAAACATATGCCGCTGCAGACTGAGACTCTGCACGTACTCGCGCAGCAGTGCGAGGTTTTTATGGCGATTCATCTGCTGTTCAGTTCCTTGTAACAAATTCATCCGTATTCATCAGGGCTCGGGCAACGCTGGTCCATGCGGCCAGTGTTTCGACGGGAATGGAGTCGACGGGCTGCTGGATAAATGCGAGGGCCGCGTCGGGGCTGGAGTGGAATCGGGCCAGTTCCCGGCTGAGGAAGTCCAGCAGCAGGTGCTGTTCGTCGGTGGACGGGACCCGGGAAAGACACAACTGGAAGAGCAGTGTCAGACGATCAGCATCGCTGGTTGCTGTGGGCTGGGTGAGCACTCGTTGAGCGGTTCCGGAGGCCAGTTCAGTAAAGACCACATCATTGGCCGCGGTGAGTGACTGTAAAGGAGTGTTGGACCGCACACGTCGGGTGCAGACGGTGCTGAAATCCGGAGCATCAAAGGTGGTGAGCAGAGGATAGGGGGCGCTGCGATAGAACATCACATACATCGTGCGTCGCCAGCGATCCGGGCCGACAGCGACCGGCCAGTTCTTTCTGTTCTGGGTGAAGTCGTAGATGCCGTCCGGCTGCGGGAGGTGTACGCCCGGCCCACCAATGCGGCGATTGAGCAGTCCGCTGGCGGCGAGGGCCTGGTCGCGGACAATTTCAGCTTCAACTCGGAAACGCGGCTGTCGGGCGAGCAGGTAGTTGTGCGGGTCCTGATGGATGGCTGGAGCATTCACAAGGGCAGACGTCTGGCGGTAGAGAGCGGACGTGAGGATGCGGCGATGCAGATGTTTGAGCGACCAGTGGTGTTCGATCAGATCGGCCGCCAGCCAGTCAAGGAGCTGGGGGTGGGTGGGAGCGGTGCCCTGAAAGCCAAAGTCATTTTCGGTTTCCACAAGTCCGCGTCCGAAGTAGCGGGACCAGACGCGATTCACAAGCACTCGTGCAGTGAGCGGGTGATCGGGGGTGACCAGCCAGCGAGCGAGGTCAAGCCGGGAGGTGAATGGTTTGGTGTGAGCAGCGGGATCGAGTGCTGCGGGGACGCCGGGCTGCAGCGGTCCGCGATCACGATCAGGTGTGAGAAAATCACCGCGAGTGAGCAGAAAGGTTTCAGGGTGCTGGGGCAGATCCTTCATGACCATCTGTTTCACGGGCTGGCCTTTTCCCGGGAGCTGGGATTCGAGTTCGCTGATCCGCGCGACAGCAGCCTGCAGACGACTGCTGAGACTGCCGGGGGGATCAATGCGAAACACGTCTGCCGTGGAGAGATCAATGGCGAAGTGGCCGAGCAGATAGTTTTTATTGAGGTCATGTCTGAGCACCACGGTGACGAAGCCATCGTCGGCTGTCACGGGTTTGGGGAGTGCAAGGATTGCCTGGTGCGGGGCGTTCATCTGAATGCCGCGGGCTTTCTGAGCGGCGTCGGTGTTGATGGCCCAGCCCGTGTCTGATTTCCCGTCGATTGCGTGTTCGATCGGGTACAGCGGCTGACTGTGGTCGGCCCATGCGGCGGCAAAGGGATAATCGGCGGGACCGGAACGCAGGAGCACTTCGGTGAGCACGAAATTGCCATTGGCGGCAGTGCCGGGCCCCATGGCCGGGAGTGCAGGGGTGAGCAGCGTTCGCAGGCGGATGCCAGTCACGCTGACAGGACCACCGGGGACTGGTGGCAGCTGCAGCCTGACGGTGAAGGTGTCGGTGGCGCTGGCGTGAGTCTTTGCGAGGAGGGAGCCGTCGGGCTGAATTCTGAGAATGCTGCTGCCGGACGCACCGACGGCCGCCACAGGAACGGTTTGCCAGTTCCATGCAAGCCCCGGCAGGGTTGCGCCCGGCTGGGCGGACGTTTCAAGCTGCTGGCGGAGAACCCGGAGCTGCTGGAGTTCGGCAAGCTGCTGCTGCTGTTGTTCGGTCCAGCCCAGCAGTTCCTGTTCCCGGACGTCCACCGTCTCGCCCACACTGTTGGCGTCGGCGGCGCCGTTAAAGAAGGCATAAAGCCGGTAGTAGTCCGTGTGACTGATGGGATCGTACTTGTGAGAATGGCACTGAGCACAGCCGACAGTGAGTCCCAGCCAGACAGCGCCTGTGGTGTTGACACGATCAATCACGGCTTCGTTGCGGAACTGATCCGGCTTGACACCGCCCTCCTCGTTAATCATCGTGTTGCGATGAAAGCCGGTGGCGATTCGCTGAGCGAGCGTTGGGGATTCGAGCAGATCGCCGGCCAGCTGTTCGATGGTGAACTGGTCGAACGGCAGATCGCTGTTGAACGCGTTAATCACCCAGTCGCGCCAGGGCCACATCACGCGGGGACCGTCAATGGTGTAGCCATTGGAATCAGCATAGCGGGCCTGATCCAGCCAGTGCCGGCCCCAGCGTTCTCCGTAGTGAGGGCTCTGCAGCACGCGATCGACACGTTGTTCCCATGCATCAGGGGCCGGATCGGCGAGGAAGACGGCCGTTTCTTCGGGTGACGGCAGGAGTCCCAGCAGGTCCTGGTAAAGGCGGCGAATGAGCATTCCGCGGTCGGCTTCGGGTGACGGTTCCAGCCCTTCCTGGCGCAGACGTTCCAGAATGAATCCATCAATCGGATTGCGGCACCATGCGTCACTGTGCTGCCGTGTCAGCTCGGGTGGCCGGATCGGCACAAAAGCCCAGTGCTGCTGGTATTCGGCGCCAGCATTGATCCACGCCCTGAGCAGTTGGATCTGGTCAGTGGTGAGCGGCTTACCGGAGTCGGGAGGCGGCATGATGACGTCCGGGTCCGTAGCCGTGATCCGCTGCATCAGGGGGCTGTCAGTGGCCTTGCCGGGCAGAATGGCGGACCGCATGGCAGCCTGCTGAATGTCCAGTCGCAGATCCGCCTGCCGGGACGTTTCGTCGGCACCGTGGCACGGGAAGCAGTGATTGGAGAGGATGGGGCGAATCTGTCGCTGAAAATCGACTGACGGTGACTGTTGACTATGGGCGTACGGGGCGTGGATCGCACCAGTGGTGACCAGCGTGAAGACAGCTGCGGCAAACAGGCGGGGAAAGTCAGTCATGGGCAGGGCCTGACTATGCAAGCAGAAGTGGTGAACCCGGAAGTGGAACTGTACAGGAAGAAACGAGGGAAACCACGTCCCGGATGAAAAAAAGCCGCGATCCCCCCTCCACTTCACGCCGGGGAGAGGGGGGGATTTCACAGGGCCGGCACGCGTGAAATTCTTTTCGCAGACGATAACCTGCGTGTTGATCCGCTCGAATCGACCGGATTCGGGACAGGCCCCCACCGTCCCACCACTGTCGCCTGCGTCCTTTTCTTCAAGGAGAGTTGTAGTGAAGTTCCGTGCTCTGTTTGTCCTGCTGGCTCTTGCGACGGCGTCGGCTGTCGAAGCCAAAACCAAGCTGCCCAACGTGTTTTCTGACCACATGGTGGTGCAGCAGAAGATGCCCATTCATGTCTGGGGCTGGACCAGTCCCGGACAGGATGTGACTGTCGAGCTGGGTGGCCAGTCGGTGGCCGGGAAGGCAGACGCCACCGGTCGTTTCGATGTGTCGCTTCCGGCGTTCGAAGCCAGCCATACGCCGCACACTCTCACGGTGAAGGCCGACGAAACCGTAACAATCAATGACGTGCTCGTGGGTGAAGTCTGGATTTGTTCCGGTCAATCCAACATGCAGTGGTCGGTCAATGCATCCAACGACCCTGACCTTGAGAAGCTGGCGGCCAAATTCCCCGGCATTCGCATGATTAACTTCCCTCAGGTGGGGACTCAGGACCCGATCGCCAGCCACGACGATCGTCGCTGGATGGTCTGCAATCCTGAAACCGTGGGCGGATTCTCTGCCGTGGGCTATTTCTTTGCCCGTCAGCTGCATCTGACGATTGATGTGCCGATCGGCATGATCAACAACGCCTGGGGTGGTTCTGCCTGCGAAGCATGGGTCAACCGTGATGTGCTCAAGGCCAGCGAAAAATTCGCTCCGCTGCTGGCCCGCTGGGAAGCCATGGAAAAGCAGGTTGCAGAACTGACTGCCAGCCAAAGCCCGACCGACGACCAGAAAAAACAGCTGGAAGGGCTCAGACGACAGATGTCCGGCAACGCGCGACCGGCCAATATCTACAACGGTGTGCTCAAATCGCACATCGGCTACACCATCCGCGGGGCGATCTGGTACCAGGGCGAGAGCAATGCCAGCCGTGCCTATCAGTACCGTGAGCTGTTTCCGACGATGATCTCCAACTGGCGTCAGGAGTGGGGCCAGGGAGATTTTCCGTTCTACTGGGTGCAGCTGGCTGACTTCAAAGCGCAGCAGACGGACCCCGGTCCCAGCGACTGGGCCGAACTGCGCGAAGCCCAGACCATGACCATGTCGAAGCTCAGCCATACCGGCGAAGCCGTGATCATTGACATCGGCGAAGGCAAGGACATTCACCCGAAAAACAAGGTGGACGTCGGTCGTCGCCTGGCGCGATGGGCGCTGGCCAACGAATACGGCGTCAAGATTCCCTTCCACAGTCCGCAGTATGCTTCGATGGAGAAGCAGGACGGAAAAATCGTGCTCAGTTTCAGCCATGTGGATGGTGGCTGGCGTCCCTTTGACGTGCAGCAGCCGGTGGGCTTTGCGATTGCAGGTGAAGACCACCAGTTTGTCTGGGCCGACGCAAAAATTCTGCAGGACGGTCGCGTGGAAGTCTCCAGCGCGAAAGTGCCGAATCCGGTGGCCGTGCGATACGGCTGGGCCGATAACCCGGTGTGCAATATGTTCAGTGGTGCCGGTCTGCCGCTCACTCCGTTCCGCACGGATGAGCTGCCAGGGATCACCGCGAACAACAACTGATCCTCACGTGAGTCTGGTGGCAGCGGATGAGTGCTCCTCGTCCGCTGCCGTTTTTTTCGGAGTTTTCCATGGAGTTTTCGCAGCATCAGATCGCTTTTATCGGCAGTGGCCAGATGGCCTCCGCGCTGGCTGCCGGTTTTGTGCGTTCGCTGTTCAGCCCCGCACAGATCACCGCCTGTGATCCCTCCGCAGACGCTCGCGAGCGATTTCAAAAAGCGACGGGCGATGCAGCTGTGGTGACGGCGTCGATGGCCGAGGCGGTTCGTGGGGCGAGTGTGGTGATTCTGGCGGTGAAACCACAGATCATGCCGGACGCTCTGCGGGAACTCGCACCGCTGCTCACAGCGTCACCGCTGGTGATCTCCGTGGCGGCCGGCATCACTCTCTCGCGAATGACCGAATCGCTCCCGACCGGCACGCGGCTCATTCGCGTCATGCCGAACACGCCCTGCCTGATTGGTCGGGGTGCCAGCGGTGCGGCCGCGGCTGCAACGGCCACGCAGGACGACCTGCACCTGGCCGACCTTCTCCTGACCACCGTTGGCAGTGTGTCATGGGTTTCAGAGGGCCTGCTGGATGCCGTGACGGGGTTGTCCGGGAGCGGCCCGGCGTATGTCTTTCAGATTATCGAAGCGCTCAGTGACGGCGGTGTGAAGGCCGGTCTGCCTCGTGCCGTGGCCCTCAAGCTGGCCGCTCAGACCGTCGCAGGTGCGGCCGAGATGGTGCTGGCGGGCAATCAGCACCCTGCGGCGCTCAAGGATGCTGTGGCCAGTCCCGGCGGCACCACCATTGCCGGTCTGCATGCCCTCGAATGTGGTGGGCTGCGGGCTGCCCTGATGAATGCAGTGGAGGCCGCAACACAGCGCTCCCGAGAACTTGGTCGCTGATTCCCTTTATCTCCCAGGTTGACCGCAACTATGGCTTCATCGGATCCATTCCCAGTACTCAGTCCCGATCAGATCCGTGAGTGGATCGTGTCACAGGTGCCACTGGCGGACTTCAAGGGGCGGCGCGTACTGCTGATCGTTCCGGACAATACGCGCACCGCACCGCTTCCAGTGCTCTTCCCGACCCTCCGCCAGCACTTGCGGCCACACGTGCAGTCCCTCGATGTGCTCGTGGCCCTCGGCACGCACCGACCGATGCCGGATGCTGCTATCCGCAGAATGCTGGGAATTGCAGCGGACGATCCCTGCAGCGACGTCGGGCTGTTCAATCATGCCTGGGACAACCCTGAAGAGCTGGTGCAGATCGGCATGCTGTCAAAGACAGACACGGAAGAGCTGTCGTCGGGCGTGTTGTCCCAGGAAGTGCCCGTGCAGATCAACCGCCGTATTCGCAACTATGACACGGCACTGATTGTGGGGCCTGTGTTTCCACATGAAGTGGTGGGCTTCAGCGGCGGCAACAAGTACTTTTTCCCGGGCATCTCCGGCCCGGATCTGCTGAATTTCTTTCACTGGCTGGGCGCACTGATTACCAATGTCGGAATCATCGGTGTCCAGGACACTCCGGTCCGTCGTGTGGTGGACCGCGCAGCCCGCATGGTTCCGCTCGAACGCCGCTGCCTCGCATTTGTCGTCGCTCCCGACGCGTCGCCCCATGGCCTGTTCTATGGCACTCCGGAAGATGCCTGGCGGCAGGCCGCCGAACTTTCCGGCCGTGTCCATATCAAACGAAAGCCCCGTCCCTACAGACAGGTGCTCTCCTGTGCACCGCCGATGTATGACGAGCTGTGGGTGGCCGGCAAATGCATGTACAAGCTGGAACCCGTCGTGGCGGACGGCGGTGAACTGATTATCTATGCACCGCACATGAAGGAAATCTCCGTCACCCACGGGCACAATATTGAACGCATCGGCTATCACGTGCGGGACTACTTTACGAAGCAGTGGGATCGATTCCGTGACGTTCCATGGGGAGTGCTGGCGCATTCCACACATGTCCGCGGTACAGGCACATTCGAAAACGGCATCGAACGCCCCCGAGTCACTGTCACCGTCGCCTCGAAGCTTTCCCGGGAAGTCTGCGAACGCATTAACCTCGCCTGGCGCGATCCGGCCAGCATCGATGTCGAATCCTTCGCCAACCGCGAAGATGAAGGCATCCTGCTCGTGCGAAAAGCCGGCGAACACCTGTATCGCCTCGAAGACGGCGTGAGCACTGCACTGGACTGACAGGTAACCGTTCACAGTTTCAGGATTGATCTTTGAAAATGGAGAAGAATGTGCGATCCCTCGTGCATGACACGGATGTCGGACAGACCTCCGGAATTGTTGAATGAAATGATGCCTGCAGGCCGGGCGCTGGTCGAAATGCTGTGCGCGCGGATTCAGGAGCAGGATCAGATCATTGCATCACAGCAAAAGCGAATCGAGGAACTCGAATGACGACCTGGCATGAACTGATTCACCACTGGAATCGACTCCGATCGAACAACATTCAGCGGGCGACGCTCGATTAGCACTCTCGCAGACTGCAAGGTGAAATCGTCGACGCACTTCACGACGGGTCTCCTGGCAGCGAGCCGAAGACCGCGGAAATCTGTCGACGTCCGGGCAACGAGTGTTACAGTCATTCTGTCGGTTACGGAAACCTGCCGACGACTGGGGAGGCGCCCTTTCGACTCCATCCGGACTGCCGTGAGGGCTGCCTTCCACAACAAACCTGCACCCAGACTGATCCCGCAAAACTGATCGCTCGGTGCACGGTGACGTTCCACAACACCCTGTCCTCCACTGGCAACATCAGGCCCGGACAGTCAGTCGCTGGCGCGGCTGGATCGAGTCACAAAAACCCGGTGTGGCGTGCGGTCGATGTCAATCGGCCGGTAAGGCATTGGTGAGTTCCTGATGCGGTTCTGGCCGCGCTGGCACGCACCGTTACCGGGGGATTGACATCCACTGCACGCCTTGTCACGGTGGAGCCGATCCACCCGGTGTTCCCACTGCTCAGCAGTGGCCAGGTGAGCTAAGGCGCCGGGGCAGCCGGCATGCCCCCGCCGTCGGTTGCAGCGCCGGGTTCACCGCGTCGAGTGCGGACCATGTACTCAGCAACAATAGCGTTAGGTACCCACGAGAGCCAGGCCAGTGCAGGGTAGAACACCTCGAAGGGCCATCCGAGTGCAATACCCAGCCCGAGGCAGAGCCGGAGCGTTACGGCGGCCAGGGCCATCGCAAAACTCCGGACCATCCACCGTCTATGGTGCGCCCACTCCCGCCGAAGAGCAGACCGGTAGCCCTGCACGCCGGTGTACAGCCAGACCAATGCCCCTGATCCGAAGCCGGCTGTCGAGACAGCCCCGCCGAAAGCGAACCACGACATATACAACGCGGATACACCTCCGACTCCAACTCCGATCAACAGGTAGATCCGCCCGAGCCATCTGTGGAGTCGTGGGCGGCTCGCTCGTAAGCTCGGCATGAACTGCCAGGGTCCCGCCAGCAAGGCGACCGCTGCAGCAAAGATATGAGAGTATATGCCGGGTTTGTGGAGCTCGAAGGTCTGTCGCATTTGGGGGTGTAAATCTGAACTCAGCGGGTGGAAGCCGTACGCAATCAGGGCGTATCCGGCGACAGTCCATGACAGCAGACAGATCAACACGAACCCAAATCGCCGCATCCGTCCACTCCTTCCGAAATCATGGCCCGCGAGGATCAGAGACTTGCTGCCGAACGATCCGGCTCAGCAGTCCTGTTTCGAGGACGCCGAGCGTTGAAAACAACCGATGAGGCGTGGTCTGCTGCAGCGTCTGTTTCGGCGTGCCTTGCCTCTGCTGCTGGCATGCAGATTCCAGCACACATTCCGCTCGCTCGAATACATGTCGCCATACCAGCGATCATTTCGCCGGCGTCCCCGGTTTTGTGCTCGCCAGATGATTCCGGTTGTTCCGCTGGATCGGCGGCTCGGGGAGCTGCCATCCGGCAGGCGAATTGACCACAACAATGGGTTTGCCCTCAGTGTCGTGCACGCGCAGGTTGTCGGCCACCGTGCCGTTCCTTGAGAACCGCCAGCAGTGAATCGCCTGCCCGTCGCTCCTGATGACGTTGTCCAGCACTTCGTACCCGTCGAGGTTGAAGTTCGGCTCGATCGCAGTCAGGCCGGTTTCCATGTAGTTGGAATTGCACTTCACGTTTCGCAGCCGGCCTCGGTGCGAGGGGTGGCCGAGCAGGTAAGCGGCACCCGACGGATTGAGCGTGCGGGTCCGCTCGATGGTGATATTCTCGGCGTCGAACGATTCGCCACCCTCGGTCCCGCCACCCGGCAGCATCTTCCCCGTGTGTTCGCCGTAACACATCACTGAACGCATGGTGTTCGTCATGGTGATGCCTTCGACCCGAATATCCCTGACCCGGCCGTGGATGAGGACGCAGGCATTGATGTCCCTGACCAACCCGCTGGGCTGGGCGTTCATTCCTGAATTCAGGTCGATGGTCCCCTGACCGCTGATCGAGACTTTCTCAATGTACTCCCTGTGAACACCGTGCCCGATGCGGATGCCGTAGGCGGCGCGACCGCCATAGGACACAAACCACAAACTGCCGACCGCGTGCCCGGTGCGACTTGCGAAGCGGACCTTGACGCCCTGGCTGAGCTCTTGCCAGTCGCCCGTGATCGCGATACCGCGGTTCGGCGTGTCGAACAGTTTCCCGTCGCCCCAGCGGAAGGTATCAGCCGAGCCGCCCGTTCCCGCCTTGTCGATGATGACGGTGAACACCGTTGCCCCGTAAAGCTCCGGACCAACAACTGTCGACTGCAGCTTCCGCCTGAACTCACCACCGACTTCCAGGTCATCTGACTTGCCGGCCCGAGCATCCTGATCCACCGTGATTTCACCGGCCGTTTCGGGCAGGCAGGAGCCGTCCGCAAGCCTCAGAGTTGCTCCTGACTGCAACTCGATGTGAATGGGTTTCTCGACGTAGAGGATGGACCGATGCCTGCCAGGTTTGTGCTCGTGCAGGCCAGGAAGAAAGATCACTTTGTCGCCAGCCCCGGCCGCGTCCAACACCGGTTGGGGCGGATCGCCAGGCCTGATCAGGTGTTCGGCAGCGTGGCCGACGCCCGAAGCCGAAAGGCCGACCGCGAGTCCCAGCAGGACCGTCGTCGCCAGAGCGTCACGAAGACAAATGCCACGAGCCATCCCACCCTCCGATTCCCGCCACCGAACGCTTATCCACCAGAACACCCCGGCCATTTCCCTGCCAAACACAGACCCGCGACGCCCAGGCCTTTTCGGGAAGTTCAATAAGGGTTTCATCGGAGTCATCAATCTTCTCCTGAATCTGCCTCGCCGTTTCAGCAGTCACCAGTCTGCACTTATCTGACATCTCTGTAGCAAGGTGAGCTGTCAGGCTGACGCAGGAAACCGGTCTGCACAGCCAACGCGGGCCTCGGCAAGACGGGCTTTTCCATGAACGATTCGCCATCCGAAGGAGCGCCCCGATGGCTGCATGGACGCTCACCCAATGATACCGCACTGGTATAAGTTTGTCACGACTGCTCCGGACCAGCGCAGCCGCAAGTACTTTTTCAACATCATTCTCAGAATGATCCTCCGCTGCGGACGGCGGACCGTTTCCCGCTGGCTGCGTGCCAGCGATGTCGGTCCGCCCCGGCAGGGATGGTCACCTGATCATTCCGTAGACAAGCCCCAATCTCCAGGGGGGACCTCCTGTCGAAACCTTTGTGGCACGACGCCACGACATTCTGCAGCAGGATGCCACCCTCTTTCATCTCAGCCACTCCATGGCTCCCGGTGAAGCTGCTTCGCCGATCACACGGATCACGCCGATCATCCGCAGCGGTGCGTCCTCCATGCCTTTCCTGACCAGCCCGGACCATCGGGTTCAGGAAGCGGCAGCTGAGGCCCTGACGATTCTGGCCGGCGTCGGCGAGGATCGTCTCTGGCCGGCGTCGGCGAGGATCGTCAGGTCGTCTTCGACGCCGAAAAACGTCACGGATTCGACAACCTGACAACCGCTCAACAGCATTCTCTCTCCGTACTGATGTACGACGCGGAAGTCAACAACGGCGGCCATTCTCAGTACTGTGTCAATCCGTCCGGCAATGACTGGAAAATCGCCCTCGCCGGACTCAGGGCCATCGGCGCTCCTTCGCGCGCAGCGATTCTGCAGGACGCAGCAGCCCTGTTCGGGACCGACGGACCAGCTGTCGACACCGAAACCCGCCGAAAACAGCTCATCGCCCTCACAAAACAGCAACAGGAGGCGATGTCTGCTCTCGACGACCGCTACTACAGGAACACAGAGAACCTCGAAGCCCTGCTCGCCCAGTTCGCCATCAATAACCGCGAACACTTCGGCGGAAAACAGTGAACAATTTCCCCGTGTCGCCTTGACTCTCCCTGCGCTCCCCCGCACGGGAGTGTCCCCGGCAATGCTTCAACGCCCCACATTTGCCGCTCAACCAGAATTCTGACACACTCCCCCAATCGCTGCACTGCCACTTCTCCGGCAGACGGGCACTGTTCCGCACGCACCCGGGACGCATTTATGCAGATTCGCATCAGCCTGACTGTCCTGTTCCTGTGTTTCGCTCCGGCAGCCGCAGAGGATGTGCTGCCGTTTATTCGTCATACCATCGATGCTTCAAACCCGAACAGTTCCTGTGCTGTGATGGACGTCGACGCTGATGGCGATGCGGACATCGTGGCCGGCGGCTTCTGGTATGCCGCACCGCAGTGGCAGCGGTATGCGGTGCGTCAGGTGGAAGTGATTCGGGGGCGTCAGGATAACTATTCCAGTCTGCCGCTGGATGTGGACGGCGATGGTGCTCTGGATCTCATCAGCGCCAACTACCGCAGTGAATCGATCTACTGGGTCCGTAATCCCGGTCCGGTTGCGGCATTGCAGGGAGCGGTTTGGGAACGAACGGTCATTGATCGTCCCGGTCCCATGGAAACCGGACGCTTATTCGACATCGACGGCGATGGATCACTCGATGTACTCCCCAACGGGATGGAATTTGCCGCCTGGTGGAGCCTGCAGCCGGGAGCTCAACCGGCCTGGCAGCGGCATCCGCTTCCACAGGAGCTGGCCGGACACGGTGTGGGTTTCGGAGACATCAACGGGGATGGACGCGGGGATCTTGCGGGCCCTCATGGCTGGGCGGAAGCTCCAGCCGACCGCCGTCGCGAACGCTGGGTGTTCCACCCCGAATTCCGTTTGGGGAAGGATGCCTCCATTCCGATTGTAGTTCTGGACGTGGACAACGACGGGGACAGTGACCTTGTCTGGGGACGCGGTCATCAGATGGGAATCTGCTGGCTTGAACAGCTGACCGATGCCTCCGGTCAGCGGCAGTGGCTGCGGCACGTGATGGATTCGCAGACCGGCCAGAACCACAGTCTGCTTCTCAGTGATCTCGATGGCAACGGGCGTGTGGAAGTGATCACGGGCTCACGCGATCGCGGTCACAACGGCGCGGACGTGGGTGAATGGGCGCCGCTGGAGGTCGCCTCGTACGAATTTGTGCCGGAGCAGCGCGCGTGGCGCAAGCGACTCATCAGCCGCAGCCGCGCGGCCGCTCTGGGCGTCGACCCGAAACTGGAAGATCTCGATCGAGACGGTGATCCTGATCTCGTGATGGCTGATCAGCAGGGCGTGTACTGGCTGGAAAATCGCCGCGTGGCCGGAACGGACGGTCTTCCCGAGAACGCCGTGACGGCCGTGGAAGACGCGGGGATTGAAGCGACGACGTATGTGCATACGGACGCAATGACCGTGATCGCGGATGGTCAGCGGCTGCCGGTGACAACTCCGGTTCTGGCGGCACTCCGTCGTGAACACACACTGGCGGGAATGTGCCTTGCCATGGGACCGCTCCCGAACAGCCTGCGTCGCTGTCCGCTGGATCCCGAACTGGTGTCGGAAGTGGACCGGGGGACATATCTTGAACGCCGCATCTCATTTGCCGCGGAACCTGGTGATCGTGTGCCCGCATTGCTCCTGTTGCCCAAAGATTCCCGGCAGCGCAGGCCTGCGATGCTCTGCCTGCACCAGACCACCGGGATCGGCAAGGGAGAACCAGCCGGACTTGGCGGACTGCCAAACCTGCATTACGCAAAAGAACTGGCAGAAGACGGTTTCGTCTGTCTCGCCCCGGACTACCCGTCATTCGGGGACTACCCGTATGATTTTGCGACGAAAGGAGCGGCTGCGGGGTATGTGAGTGGCTCCATGAAGGCCATCTGGAACAACCTGCGGGCCGTCGATCTGCTGCAGAGTCTTCCTGAAGTTGATCCGGATCGGATCGGCTGCATCGGACACTCGCTGGGAGGCCATAATTCGCTGTTTACAGCGGCTTTTGATCAGCGACTCAGAGCCGTGGTCACCAGCTGCGGATTCACTGGCTTCCACGATTACTATGGAGGCCGGCTGGCCGGCTGGACAAGTGATCGTTACATGCCGCGCATCCGCGACGTTTATGGCAATGATCCGGATCGAGTGCCGTTTGACTTCCAGGAAGTGCTGGGAGCCATCGCTCCACGAGCCGTGTTTGTTTCAGCACCCCTGCAGGATGGAAACTTTGACAACGCCGGTGTTCGTCGGGTGATGGAAGAGGCGGAACGCGTGTATGCCGTTTACGGTGCCGCCGAAGCGGTACTGCGAGCGGAGTACCCCGAGTGCGGCCACGATTTTCCGCCGGAGGTGCGGCAACAGGTGCGCGAATGGCTGAAGGCACGGCTGGGAATAAAGGGCGAATAGCAGCCGGAACATTTCCGACTGGTGCGGCGTCTGCCTTGTGAAGGCGGCTTTCAGCGAGTTTTCGCAGCAGGGCGGGCCGGAGCGGCAGTGGCCCGTTCTGCGGAGGCTGCTTCGGGGCGACCACGCGATTCGCCGGTCAGGAAGTTGTCAACGCGAGCATCCGCCTGGAGCTTTTCAAAGGTTTCACCGACCATTTTCTGGACTTCGCGTTCCGTGAGATCGGCGTGCAGCTGGGCCTGAACGTCAGCCATGTCATGGTCAACGGGTTCGGTGAAGCCTTCAAACCTGATGATCGCGTACTGGCTGGGCCCGACCTGCAGCACGCCGGAGATTTCGCCGGGTTCCGACATGGCGAAAGCCGCTTTCCGCAGGTTTTCGTGGGCCCCCGAGTTTTTGCGGATGGGGGGGATGACGCCGCCGAGGGCGCGACTGTTGGGTTCGAGTGAATAATCACGGGCAAGGCTCTCGAAGTCGTCCGGAGACTTCCGCGCTTTCTCCCAGATTTCCGTCGCACGGCGAATGTTGTCCAGCACGATCATCCGCGCCTTCACGCGGATGCCGTAGTTGTCTTCGTAGGCCAGCCGAATCATGTCTTCGGTGATCTCCACGTCGCGGCCAGCGAGTTTTCTGAGTGCCAGCATGGGCCAGATGATGTCGCGCCGATATTGCTGGGGGGTGAGGTTTCGTTCGGCTTCGAGCATTTTGTACCACTGGTCCAGAGCCAGCCCGAACTTCTTGGAAATTTCGAGGATTTCCTGGTCGACTTCGGCTTCGGAAACAGTGATCCCGCGACGACTGCATTCCTGCTGGATAATCGTGCGATTGATGATGTTTTCCAGCACCTCCCTGCCGTGCCGCTCAACACATTCGCGGGCCAGAGTTTCCCAGGTGATGGTCTCCCCGTTGACTCGCGCCCATGCCACGTTGGCCGCTTCGCCACCCGTCGGTGCTGCGGAAGCGACTGTCTGTTCTTCGGCGGCCTGAGTGTTGCGGGCACGCCACACCTGCATCCCGATGCCACCGGCAATGAGGACCAGCAGGGTGCCACCAAAGAGCAGTCCGGTGCGGCTGATGCGGCCGGGGGCGACAGACGGATTGAGGGCGGAAACGGCGTCGTCCATGACTGAGCTCCGAGATTCACGTGCAAGTGGCAGGGAAATCCTTTTCTTTGCGGGTTATAGGCCTTTTTTCAAAACAGGGTCAAGTTCTGTTTTTGCGTTCCCCGAGGCTGCGTCGTTTCCAGATGCCGCGGCGAAGAATCCGGGCCTCGCTGGACGCCTGGCGAAGCGACGGTTCCAGGTCCGCAGGAAGCCCGAAGGCATCCAGCAGACGCGACATTCCCTGCGACAGACTGTCCAGATTAACCAGCGTGCCGTCCGTCGCGTACACCCACGCAAGTGTCCGACCGTAGCGATCCACGCCAGTGATCTGCAGATGCACGGACCGCGATTCGATGTGGCGGCGCAGCCATTGTGTGGAATCGTCAGCACAGGCTTCGCCAGGGTGCTCCGGGGAAGCGATTTCCGGTGCATCGATGCCCAGCAGCCGCACCCGTCGCCCATCGGTCAGTTCAAACGTGTCGCCATCAATGACCTTACGCACATCTGCCGTTTCGCTGATCACGTCGCCGGGGTCGGACACAGCCGCCGGCAGGGCGAACCGGGCCACGGCGAGTATCGCGACGATGGTGAGTGCCGTGGTGGCAGGAGTTGCCGGGCGACGGACCCCGGCGGGATTCGCAGGGTCACCGGAGGGATGGGATTGCGGGAAACGCCGCGGTGTCATGCGGGGGGTGCCTGGAAGAGGTGAATGGGGCGCGGGGGGCAGGAATAAAACGCTTTGAAACGTCCTCACGCCGCCCCCCAGTCACACGGCATTCGGGCATTGTATTTCCAGGGCTGTCAGTTACGGTTGCGGGGACGTTGTGAGGTTCTCTGACCCCTCTCCCCCGACCCCTCTCCCCCGACCCCTCTCCCCTAAGAGAGAGAGGGGGGATTTGGGCTTGCGCAGTCTACGCGACTCAGGGAGCCTGGGCAAGGTGGTGATCTGCAACTCCCTGGGAAATTGCCACAACACCGCCCGGAAACAAGGGCGATCCGGTTTTCTCAGCTTGCTTTTCCCCGTATTCTGCTGCCCAGCGACATCTTCACCGACTCTGAACACGTTTCTGGCCTCCCATGGACGCTCTGACGATCGCTTTCAAGGACCTGACGCTGCTCTCCCGGGACCGCCGTGCGCTGGTGATTCTGGTGGCGATGCCGATGGTGATCATTGCGATTGTGGGATCGTCAACGGGTCGGTTGCGAGCGACGCGGGAGCAGAATCGTCAGGGTTTGCAGGTGGAGGTGGCGGATTTCAGTGGCACGGATTCTTCGCGACGTCTGTCCGGATTTCTGGCCAGTTACGATCACGTGCTGCTGCGTTCGTTGCCGCTGGATCCGGTCACCGGGATTCAGCGGATTCCAGAGCTGAAACAGAAGCCGCCGGAGAGTCCGGTGGATGTGCGTTTAGTGGTGGGTCCCGAATTTGAAGTGCTGGCCCGCAGCAAATCCTCAAAACAACTCACGTCCCCCGACGAAACCACTCGCTCCGGAGGCCTGGCGGCGCTGGACCTGCATCTGGTGTTCAACGAATCCGCTCCGGACCCCATGATGGAAGGACTCACACAAGCCCTGATCAAACTGTCTCTGCAGAACGCGCTGTTGCCGATCATGGCAGAAAAGGTGCCGATGTTCCGCGGTGCGGCGCGGTCGTCCGTCATCCCGCCGTCCTGGGAAAGTCAGGAGGGTGTGGCGTCGACAGGCGGAGCGCCGGTGAATCGGGTGTACGAGTTTTTTATTCCCAGTTACACGGTGATGTTCGTGTTTTTCCTGATCAACGTGATGGGACGATCGTTCATCGGGGAGCGCGACACAGGAACACTGCGGCGACTCAGAATCGCGCCGATCGGCCCGGCGTCGATTCTGATTGGCAAAACGTCGCCGTTTCTGATTCTGTCCCTCGTACAGACCATTATTCTGATGATTTCCGGACGGATCCTGTTTGGCATGTCGTGGGGGTCCCAGCCCTGGCTGCTCCTGCCAATCATGTTCTGCACGTCCTGTGCTGCCACGGCACTGGGATTACTGTTTTCCACTCTGGCGCGCACTGAATCCCAGGTTTCCAGTTTCGGCAACCTGATCCTGTTGTCAAGTGCCGGTATCAGTGGCTGTCTGGTGCCCCGTGCATGGATGCCACCCATCACGCAGAAAATCAGCCTGATGACTCCCCACGCCTGGGCACTCGATGCCTACAACGAAATCCTCACCAAAGACCTTCCGAACCTCTCAACCGTCTTCGCCTCCTGCGGTATGCTGCTGGCTTTTGCTTCGCTGTTCTTTATACTGGGATTAATTCGATTTCGTTCCCTGCGGTCATGAAGGGCCTGTGCGTCTTTGGCCCCCTGATAAGGAACAGACGATGGCGGAATCTCAGGAGTCAATTCAAAAGAATCCGGCGCAGCCCGGGAAAGGCGACGGCGAAAAGGGTTTGGAGCAAACGATTCTACAGACAACTCCGGGGAAGACTGACGGGGGTGGCTCTGAAATCACCGGCGGAAAGCCCTTCGTGGCCAACAGCTCGAACCCGGCAGCGACGCACATCAGACGCTATCGTCTGGTCGGCCAGCTCGGTGAGGGTGGATTTGGTTCTGTGTTTCTCGCTCAGGACGAACTGCTCAACCGCCCCGTCGCCCTGAAACTGCTGAAGCGGAAAACCGGAGAGACGACTGATGCGGTCAGAGAATCCAGGCTGATGGCCTCCATGCAGCATCCGGGAATCGCCGAGGTCTATGACCTTGGTACCACCGATGATGGACGTGCCTTTATCGTCACCCGGTTTATCGATGGTCAGCCTCTTTCCCGAGTCCTGTCACGTGGTGCCGCCGATTCTGCACAGTGTGCCCGATGGACACTCCAGATCGCGCTCGCCCTCCAGCACGCACATACCCTGGGGATCACGCACCGGGACATCAAGCCATCAAATATCATCATCACCAGTTCCGGCGATGCTGTCGTGCTGGATTTCGGAGTCGCTCTGTGTGATTCTGATAAGCGAACACCCGGGGATTATTCAGGCACGCCCGCGTGGATGAGCCCCGAGCAGGCGGCCGGGCGAACGCACGAGATTGATGGGCGTTCGGATATTTTCAGCCTGGGCTGTGTGCTCTATGAAATGCTCACCGGAGTGCAACCCTTTCGGGGATCGACAAAAGTCGAAATGCTGGGTCAGATACAAACCGCTGAACCACGACCCGTACGGCAACTGCAGCCCCATCGCCCCCCGGAACTCGAAGCCATCTGCCTTCGCTGTCTGCAGAAACGGCGCGAAGATCGGTTTTCGAACGCCGGTGACCTGATCTCCTCCCTCGAAACTTTCATCAAGGGCTGGAGCACCCAGACTCCCAGGCTCCCTCTTTCAACCAAATCTGCGGCTCTCCTCGCAACCCTCGTGCTCATCAGCACTGTTTACTGGCTGTGGCAGCGTTCCACACCTACACCCAACCTCAGCAGCCCATCAACCAGCTCGGCGACTGCATCGCAACCCTCGCCATCCGACATCTCAGCGTCGCTTCGAGCGATCCTGAACCGTAGAGCCGTTGCCGACGAGCGTCTCCTCGCTGGAATTCTAGAGTCTTCTGAGACTGCCGAGACTCCCAGGAACGGTCCACTGCCTTCTGCAGAGACTTCTTCCACAGATCTGCCGCCACTGCCAGCCGGATTTGAAGAGCTGGAAAAACAATTGCTTGACGCCGTCGCCAAAAACGATCGGGATGCTGAGTTCAGCCTGCTGCTGCGCGCCTCCAATGAACTCTCCGACGCAAGGCACCTGAGCGTGGCTGAAAGCCTGACACGGCGAATGGTGAAGCTGGCAGACGGAGATCCGGGAGGTTATCCCATCGCCTGTGGTCAATACGGGATGATTCTTTACAAACGCGGCAAGCTGGAAGAGGCCGTCTCGTTTCTTGGCAGAGCGAACGATGCCTATCAATCGCTCTACGACAAAGTGGCCGCCGTAAACAGCCCGCAGACAGCCACCCATCTCTCACACCTTGCTCGATTGCTGGGAATTACATGGACTCGTGTCGGAAATGCCTATAAGTTTGCCGGACGGTATGATGAGGCGGGTGAGGCATATCGTAAAGCCATGCAGCTGTGCGAAAAACACGATCGTGACAGCGAACTGCTCACCGTTCTCCTGAACTTCGGCAGCATGGAAAGCATGCGAGAAAATCATCTGACCGCTAAAACACTGCTGACGCAGGGACTGGATGTTGCCGATCGTCTGAAAGAGTCTGTCGCCAGAGCTGAGATCGAACTGAATCTCGCAAACGCGCTGTCTCGCGCCGGCGATCATGACGGGGCCCTGAAAGCTTATGAAAATGTAGATGCAGCCTCAAAGGATTCTGATTCCACGGAACTTCGCTCTAAACTGCTCATGAACTTTGCCTTCGAACTGCTGGAGCAAGGTCGTAAGACCGATGCCCGCGAAAAGCTTCGCGAACTCAAACTGATCGCCAGACCCGGAGATACAGACGCGCTGGATGCCGTGCGCCTCATGAATCAGCTGGACCAGAATCCCTGAAACTCCTGTGGACAACCAACATTCATCGCTCCGCAATCAGCTGCCACTGCAGAACTGGCACGTCAACCTGGTGAACCGACAGGCGATGGTGGATGGCCTGAACAGCTCCTCAGCCGGCGGCTCGCCCTGGAACGATTTCGTATGAATTCATGTTCCGGACGCCCCACGCGACACCGTATGACTGTGTTTTCACACTTCCACGTGGGCACCGTTTGAAAACACAAATCCATCGCGGGCGGCGTCGATGAGGATTGTGTCCCCACTGACGAAGCTTCCGGCCAGCAGTTCATTTGCGAGTGCATTCTGAATCCGCTGCTGAATCACTCGCTTGAGCGGTCTGGCGCCGTAGGCGGGTTCGTAGCCCTCGGCCGCCAGCAGTTGTCGAGCGGATTCGGTGACTTCGAGCCGATAGCCGTTTTTCTGCAGTTGAGCATCGAGTCGTTTCAGCTGCAGATCGACAATCTCCCGGATCTCTTCACGCCCCAGCGGATGAAACACGATGACTTCATCGACCCGGTTCAGAAATTCCGGGAGGAAGTGCTTGTGCAGCGCATCGAGCACTCGATTGCGAATCGCCTTTTCGTCTGCCTTCCCCGAGAGTTCCTGGATGGCCTGGCTGCCGATATTCGAGGTCATCACGACAATGGTGTTGGTGAAGTCAACTGTGCGTCCCTGGCTGTCGGTGAGTCGTCCGTCATCCAGCAGCTGCAGGAGGATGTTGAACACGTCACGATGCGCCTTTTCGACTTCGTCGAGCAGGATCACGCAGAAGGGGTTGCGACGCACAGCTTCGGTGAGTCGTCCACCTTCCTCGTAACCGACATATCCCGGAGGCGCACCGATGAGCCGGGCTACGCTGTGCCGCTCCATGAACTCGCTCATGTCTATCCGCACCATGCTGCGTTCGTCATCGAAGAGGAATCCGGCGAGGGCCTTGCAGAGTTCGGTCTTGCCGACGCCGGTGGGACCAAGGAACATAAACGAACCGATCGGACGATTGGGATCCTGCAGTCCCGAACGCGACCGTCGCACCGCATTGGAAACCGCTTCCACGGCTTCGTGCTGATTGATCATGCGGCGATGAATCTCCCGCTCCATGTTCAGCAGCTTCTCGCGTTCACCCTGCATCATGCGGGCCACCGGCACTCCGGTCCAGAGACTGACCACACGAGCGATATCCTCGTCCGTGACCTCTTCCCGCAGGAGTCTGCTGTCTGCGCTGGCCCGGACTTCCGCCGACCGCGCTTCCATGACCTGCAGCTGCTGTTCAGCCTGCCGCAACTCCTGTTCAGTCCGCTGCGCTTCTACGAAGTCTTCGTTTCTCAGTGTCTGCTGGGCACGTGAGAACGCCTGCTGGAAGGAGGTTCGCAGGCGTTCGATGTTTTCCTTGAGTGGCTTGATGCCGGACAGTGCGGTCTTCTCTGCTTCCCACCGCGCCTTGAGCCGGCTGGTGGTCTCTTCCCGCTCCGCAATCTGCCGCCGCAGCTCTTCCAGACGCTCACGACTGTCCCCACTGGATTCCTTCTCCAGTGCCGCCGCTTCAATCTGCATCCGCGTCAGCTGGCGAGTGGCTTCGTCGATTTCCACGGGCATGGAGTCGATCTCCATCCGCAGCCGACTGGCCGCTTCGTCAACCAGATCAATCGCCTTGTCAGGCAGAAACCGATCGTTGATGTAGCGGTCCGAAAGTGTGGCGGCGGCAATGAGCGATTCGTCGAGAATCCGCACGCCATGGTGACTCTCGTAGCGGTCCTTCAGTCCCCGCAGAATCGAAATCGTGTCCTCCACGTTGGGTTCCTGCACCATCACCGGCTGGAAACGACGTTCAAGAGCCGCGTCCTTTTCGATGTGCTTGCGGTATTCGTCCAGAGTGGTCGCACCCACACAGTGCAGCTCACCACGGGCGAGTGCGGGTTTGAGCAGATTGGAGGCGTCCATGGCACCTTCACCCGCACCCGCTCCCACCACCGTGTGCAACTCGTCAATGAACAGAATGATCTGTCCGCTGGAACCCTGAACTTCCCGGAGCACCGCCTTCAGACGGTCCTCAAACTCCCCGCGGTACTTCGCTCCCGCTACCAGAGCTCCCATGTCCAGAGCAAAGACCCGTTTGTTCTTCAGGTTCTGCGGTACGTCACCCAGCACGATTCGCTGCGCCAGCCCCTCCACAATCGCCGTCTTCCCTACTCCCGGCTCGCCAATCAGCACCGGGTTGTTCTTGCGACGCCGCGAAAGCACCTGAATCACCCGCCGAATCTCTGTGTCACGCCCAATCACCGGGTCAATCCTGCCCTCCCGCGCCAGCTGCACCAGATCCTTGCCGTACTTCTCCAGTGCCTGAAACTTGTCTTCCGGATGCTGATCCTGCACTGTCTGCCCCCCCCGAATTGATTTGATGGCTTCAAGCAAATCCTTCTCTTCCACTCCGCTCAGCGACAACAATCGCTTCGCCTGGTCCTCCACCTGAGCCAATCCCACCAGCAGATGCTCCGTCGACGTATACTCGTCACCCAGCGCATCCGCCAGCTTCCTCGCAGCATTCAATACCTTCATCGCTTCCGGACCCGCTCCCACCGGCTCGCCCGTCCCCGAAGACTGAGGCAGCCGGCCAATTTCACCATCCACCATCTGCTGCAGACGCGGAATCGCTACCCCAAGCTTCTGCAGGAGCGGCTTCATCAGACCGTCCGGCTCTTCCAGCAGCGACTTCAACAGATGCAGAGGACGCAGAAACCGCTGCTGCTTCCGCTCCACCAACTCCTGCGCACGCTGAATCGCCTCGCCCGCCTTCACTGTGAGTTTTCGTGGATCAAAGGCCATGCT
>JBJTOM010000219.1:0-3122 GCA_046074585.1 Planctomycetota bacterium
CCGACAAGTGGCGTGGTGGAGATCCTGGGAGAGAATCCGTGGCGTCTGAGTGGGCGGAGACTGGCGGCGTTCCGGAACCAGCACATCGGATTTGTCTTTCAGGACCATCAGCTGCTTCCGCAGTGCAGTGTTCTTGAGAACGTGTTGTTGCCGTCTCTGGCCGGCTTTGCTGCTCCGGCGGGCCTTCGAGACCGCGCGGCTGCACTGCTGGAACGCGTAGGTTTGGGTGGCCGGCTCCATCAGCGGCCGGGTCGATTATCGGGTGGGGAGCGGCAGCGGGTAGCGGTTTGCAGGGCCCTCATTCACGAGCCATCGCTGTTGCTGGCGGACGAGCCCACAGGGAACCTGGATCCGGCGACGGCAGCAGACATTGGGACTCTGCTGCTGGAGATGGCCACGGAACACGAGACGGCGCTGGTGTGTGTGACGCATTCAGACGAGCTGGCCAGTCGTTTTCCGCTGGTAATCCAGCTGCGGGACGGAGTGGTGCGATCTGTTGAGGGTGGCCGCATGGCCGTGTCCGGGCCGGGTGGCTGAACAGGGTTTGTTGAGCGGGGGCAGGCGGTGCTGGACAGTTTCAACGATCGCTGGGCACTGGTGACCGGGGCATCTTCGGGCATCGGCGCGGAATTCGCCGTGCAGCTGGCAAGCCGCGGGATGCATCTGATTCTGGCCGCACGTCGAAAGGAACTCCTGACGCAGCTGGCGACGGATCTGAACACACGACACGGAACTCATTGCCATGTGGTGACGATTGACCTTGCGGACCCGGACGCCGGATCGCTTCTGTACGACGAGCTGAAGCGTTTGGGGGTGACTGTTGAACTCCTCGTGAACAATGCCGGTTGTGGCCTGATTGGGCAGATCGAGACGACATCTCCGGAAGAAGTCCGCCGGATGCTCCAGCTTAACCTGCTCACACTCACCGATCTGACCTATCGATTTCTGCCTGACATGCTGGAGCGGGGGCATGGAGCCATCGTGAATCTGTCATCACAGGCGGCCTTTCAGCCAGTGGCCTTTATGGGAGCCTACGCGGCCAGCAAATCATTTATTCTGCATTTCAGTGAGGCATTATGGGCGGAGGCGCGGAGTCGCGGGGTGACGGTGATGGCGCTGTGTCCGGGCGTCACGCGGACCGATTTCTTTGACACCGCAGGTGCTGTGGGGTGGCTGGAGAAGCACACCGCCCAAACGCCGGCGAAGGTGGTTAAGGTGGCCCTGCGGGCGCTGGAGAAACGCCGTCAGTACGTGGTTCCCGGCTGGCGGAATTATCTGATGTCCCTGCTGGTGCGTCTGACAACGCGGCGGACGGCGGTGAATGAGTCGAAGCGGTATTTTCGTCCGGGGAAAGAGAAGGAGAAGCGATCGCAGCGGGGGGAAGGCTGAAGCAGGCCATTTCTGCTGCGTTCCGAACAAACAGGTGACCACGGGCAACGGCCGGCACATTCCACGTGCGATCATTGAGCGCCTGGAAGCGAGTGATTTCCGTGAAGGCTGCGGGCGAAGCGGCGACAAGGGCGACAGCGCCGTCTTCGGCCTGAACCAGCAGGGTGTCCTGCCAGAGCAGCACGTGGCCAAAACGATAGCGACCGCCCTTCCACACTCGCTCCCCGGTGCCCACATTGACACACGCCAGAATGCCGTCATCGAGTCCATACACGTGTTTGTCCAGAGCAACCGCTTCGTTGAATTTGAGTTTGAGGCTGCGGGAAGGAGGCCAGACCTCGGACGGCCGCTGATTGCTCAGACGCGTCGGATCCAGCAGCACGCAGCCGGAATCGTAGCCGCTGCTGAGAAACAGCAGGGTCTCAAAACGAATGGGCTGGGCCACATTGATTTTGTACTGGTTGGTCCAGGGATAAAACCAGAGCGATGTGCCACTGTCGGGGTCGTACGCTTCCAGCCCATCGCCGTGGAAGATCAGCAGTTGAGTCTGACCGTTGATCACTTCCAGTCGGGGAGCGGTGTAGCCGGCCTTGTGACTGCCCGCACTCCACACGGGCTCGCCCGTGAACTGGTCATAGGCTGCTACGGCCCGTCCTGCATCGCCGCCAGCGTCGACGATGACGAGGTGTTTGTGAAGGAGGGGCGATCCGGACATGCCCCATTCCACCATGGTGCTGCCAGCGTCCGTACAGATGTTTCGCTGCCAGTGCAGCTGGCCCGTGGCGGGGTCGAGTGCGTTCAGGAGCCCGGTGGCTCCAAGGGCAAACACGGCAGTGGGGGACACGGTTGGCGTGCCACGGGGGCCGATGGCTCCCTGAGCTGTTTCATACCGCGCCTGATCCTCACGTCGCCAGATTTCTGAACCGGTCTGACTGTCATAACAGACGGTGCATTCCAGATCACCGCGCTGTTCCTGGGTCCAGAGTCGATTGCCGACAATCGCCATTGACGACCATGCGTCGCCCACAGGACGACGCCAGACTTCGGTCGGCGGAGCGGTTGACCAGTTGGTGTTCGGAAGCGGTGCACGGATGATGCGATCACCATTGTGACCGCAGTAGCGGGGCCAGTCGAGAGGGGTCAGGTCGAGCGTGGCGGGAGCAACGGTGGCCGCTGGTGCCGGTGGACTGGTGGAGGCCGGGGCGTTGGCTTTGAGCCATTCGCGGGAGCGTTCAGAGGGACTGGGCGGATTCCAGCGGAAGACCAGTCGCGGACGCATATCACCATCAAACCAGACGCTGCGAATGCAGGCGACAGCCAGGAGAGTGACGCTGACGACGGCAACGGTCCACGTCGAGATGCGCACAGACCGTGGCAACCGCGCGAAGCCAAGCCACCAGATGCTGAGCGACAGCAGCAGAAATCCGGCGCCGTAATAGACGCGAATAATCTGATCCGTGCGACCGTCGGCCAGCTGATGGGCGGCAGCGGTTGCAAAGGCCGTAAGGAGGATCAGGAGAGCAGGTGGCAGAAGGTTTCTGCGGCTGAAGAAGGCAAGGGCCATCGTGAGCGAACTCCATGGGCGTGTTTCGACGCATTGCAGCGCGCGGAGCATAGGCGATTCGGGAGTCGAAGGCCAGGTCCGGAAAATCCAGCCCCACCCCTGTGCCAACGGACGGCAGTCCCGAGGGCCACGGCGAAAAAAGCAATCAACGAGCCGCGCCCGTGAGGAA
>JBJTOM010000220.1:0-20531 GCA_046074585.1 Planctomycetota bacterium
GTCAGAATCATGCAAATTTCGGGCATTCGTCGACAGCAATCAACCGCCTTTTCCGGGCCGATTGCAAAAAAAACTGTGGAAAGTGCGTCGGCGACGGCAGCGGACGGTGCGAGCACCGTGGCGGACAGCACGCCTTCCGCCGGCCAGCCCGTCGCGGGATTCAAAATGTGCCCGTAACGCCGCCCCTCATGCCTGAAGAACTGGATATTCGAGCCGCTGGTGCCCATGGCCTGGTTGGTCAGGACCAGTGTGGCCATCCGCTGCGAAGTCAGCAGCGGATTCCCCAGACCAACCGGAAACCCCGCATGGCCGTTGTGTCCGCCACGAGCCAGGAGACTGCTGTGACCGCCGTGAATGAGAAAATCAGGGGGCGCGTCGTCGCGGGTGCACAGCCATACAGCGGCGTCATCCAATGCAAGCCCTTTGCCGATGGCGCCCGGATCCAGCAGCAGCTCCGGGCGAGCAAACAGCAGGGTTCCGGACTGTGCGTCGAACTGAACGGCATCAAATCCCGAGCTCCCCCTCGCTGACTCCACCTCCTCAGGCTCCGGCAGTCGCCCAGCTTTCCGCGCCATTCGCCAAAGCTGCGTGAGTCGTCCGGAGGCCAGATCGAAGGCGCCTTCCGTCAGGCGGTGCAGCCGTGCCGACACGGTGAGCAGATGCAGGAAATCACTGCTCACCGCGATCGGCTGAAGACCCGCCAGGCGATTGGCGACGGAAATTTCACTGTCGTCGCGGTAGATGGACATCCATCGCTCCGCCGCATGGATCCGTTCCAGCGCCTCACTGGCTGCCGAAATCGGCGGATGACTGGAGGGATTCAGAATCACGGAGAAGTCGCAGGCCATGGCCCGGGTGGACAACCGCAGGGTACTCCCGCCCGCAGGTGCGGTTTTCCGCGCGTGGCCGGATGCCGGTCCAATGGCGGGGGCAGGTGTCGCGGCAGTGCCAGTGGCGGGGGGGGAGGCCACGGCAGCCAGCAGGTCTCGGCGTGAGGATTTTCGGGGGGACTGAGTCATGCAGCGAGGCTTCGTATTATTCGGGAGACATCGACGCGGGGCAGTTTTTTGGCGAGCGCCGGTGTTTTCCCCGGGATTCTTCCAATACTCCCACCCAGACTGTCGTAAGCTTCACTGCCAAAGTCCAGGCTTTTTCGGGGTGCCACCGCTCCTGAAGGCAATTTTTCCCGCAAAGGCACTTTCGGTTTTCTCTTCTCCGACCGATCTTCCGAATCTCCAGCCATGAGCACAAATCGCACACGCACCTCCGCCCCTGCCTACAGGCCCCCCACTGGCGCCCCCTGGTGGGTCTGGCTGGCGGTGGGAACCTTTGGCCTGGCCGTCGCTGGAATGCTCGTCAGCCGTATCTCTCCTGAAGACGGCAGAAAAATTTTCCAGGAAGCACTCGCTGCCGGCGAAGCCGGAAACCGCGAACTGCTCCAGCAAAAGCTTGAACAACTCCGCAAATACCCTGCCTTCGAACCGCATACGCAGTTCCTCGACGGTGTGCTCTTCATGGGCCGCAGCATGCCACTCAAAGCCATCCCATTGCTCAAAACAGCCTCCGAAACCCCCGAACTTCGCTCCAAAGCTCTCCTCAGCCTGGGCCGCGCCTACGGCACCGCCGGTCAGCTTCAGAACGCTGTCGAGACCCTGAACTCGCTTTCCGCCGACCCCGAAACCGGAGACTCAGCAAAGTTCATCGCCTCCGGAATGCTCGCCACCGCCCAGGCCTGGGATGCCGCCACCGCCCTCCTGAAGGATCTCGAAAAATCCGGCCACGAAAAACCCAAAGTCCTCTATCAGCTCGCCGAAATCGAATTTGATCGCGGCAACTATGCGGCCGCAGAAACTCTGTATGTCGATGCCATCGAAGCGTTTCCCACCGATCCCACCAACAGCCTCAAAGCCACCCGAATTCTCGAATGCCGCCAACAGCTGGGCACGCTGAAAGATTCCGATAAATACATCGAAATGCTCGATAATCAAATCATGGCCGCACTCTACCGCTCCGAAACTCTCATCGCAGCCGGGAAACTCAAGGAAGCCCGCACTGCCGTCGAACGTGGCATGAAGGAAGCCGAAGGCAGCCCGATGATGGCCTTCCAGATGGGCAAACTGGCTCTCGCCGAAAAGAACGTCGATTCCGCGAAAGCCGTGCTCAATGAAGTGCTCGCAGCCTGCATCCGCTTCCCCAGGTCCCTCGACGGAATGAAGGTGCTTGAACAACTGGCACAACTTGTCGAGGACGCTGATCTCCAGGACAAAGCTCGCCAGAACATCGATCAGCTGGACGCTGTCCGCAAACAGATGCGCGATCTTATGCCGACCGTGGGCAGCTCGCTCACCGACGTGGAACCACGCCTGCAACTTGCGGAACTCGCCCGCCAGTGCGGCGAGGCAGATCTGATGCAGAAGGTGTTCCGTGGACTCATGCTCTTCCATCCCGACAAAGAGGGCGAACTCATGCAGCGGCGCCTGCTGATGGATGAAGTGCCCGCAATCTTCGTGCCGTTCGGACGCGAAGTGAAACTGCCAACCAACCAAAGTCGCCCCTCAGGCAATGCGCCCCCCGAAGGTGCTCCGCTGGGGCAGCCTCCGCTCGTTCGCCCCCCCGTGGAACCTCAGCCTTCCCCGCGATAGCCGGTCCGCCCCTCCCTCAATTCAGGCCAACCGCCTCCTCCTCGTCCGCCAGCATCTTCAGCCAGTCACCAGCCGATGCGGGTACGCCCTGAATGGCTTCTGCCCGGCCCTGCGTCCGCTGAATTGCCATCGCTGCCTGCCACGTCCCCCACGCTGCACAAGAATGAGACTGCAGGAGCGACGTGGCGGTCCGCAACTGCAGCACCAGCCACATCCGCGCTGGATCACAGGCGGTGCTCGCATCAGATTCACACTGATCAAGCAATTCGTCAGCGTCCCCCGAACGCTGCGCGGAGATGAACGTGAGACAACGCGTCAGCTGCAGGGTGAATTCAATCACCCGCGACGAATTTCCGTGCAATGTGCCACGGAACCACTCACGCTGTGCCTGATTCAGGTACGACTGACCAGACTGGACATCGCCGTGCAGAAGTGAGAAGAGCGCCAGCAGGAGCCATTCACGGAGTTGCGGGGCCTGCGGGGGCACCGAAGAAGACAGGTGCCTGATGAAATCCTGCAGGAGCCGCTCGGCCAGGATATCCTGACCCATGCCAAGGAGCGCCGCCAGCTGTGGAAAACAGCAGGGCAGTGCCGTCGGGGCTGACTCGGCATCAACTCGCGCGGCTGGCATCGGCCCCGTTGGATGCTGGTCTCGCGGCAGATCACCGATTGCACTCAGGCCCGGCCTCACGGAGAACCGAAGCAACTGACGGGCAACCTGAACACGGATGCCTGCCACAATTGATGCAGACTGCGCGGAGGACACGTTCCGGGCAGGAACAGGAGGATTCACGGGCAGAGTCCTGAACGATGGGATTCCGTGGCCACGGAACCGAATTCAGATGGCGAGGACTCTGTCGACTGCGAGAGCGAGATCCGAGAGTGTAGTTCATGCGTGCGGGGATGTCAATCCCCCGGTAACGGTGCGTACTCGCGGCGGCCAGGACCGCATCAGGAACGCACGAGGGCCGCATCGGCCGATTGAAATTGGGCGGAAGCCACCGGAAATGTGTCAAAACGGCAGTCGGCGCGAAACAGACCTTTCCGATCGACGCTTTGAGATTTGACTTAAACCTTTGATCCAATTCAACTTAAGAATTTATCTGCAATTTTGGCACGCGATTCGCTAGCTTCCCAACCAACCGTTTACATCACTGCAGTTCTGGCCGGTGCCGGACTGCGGGTGTCTGTCACTGGCCCGGGTTTCGGGGCGGGACATCAGGATCGATTTTGTCACGAAGTAAGCTGGAAAGCACGTCAGGAGAGTGTCATGGCAAAAAAGGCTGCCTCAGGCGGTATTCGAATTGTCCCTCTGGGAGACCGGGTGGTTCTGAAGCGGGCCGAGGCTGAAGAAAAGACGGCCGGGGGGATTTTGCTGCCCGACGCTGCAAAGGGCAAGCCGCAGCGTGGTGAAGTGGTGTCAGTCGGTGACGGTCACGTGAACAACAAGGGCGAACGAGTGCCTTTGTCAGTGAAGGAAGGTGACCGGGTCGTATTCAGTTCCTACGCGGGTGACGAGATCACCGTGGGCGACGACACCTATCTGCTCATGCGTGAAAGTGACATCCTCGCAACTCTTTAATGTGCTGCCGTTTCGGCAGGCATGCATTCCTCGCATCTTCTTCGACTTGAATACCCTACCAGGAGACAACGATAATGGCGGCAAAGATGATTGCCTTTGATCAGGAAGCCCAGGAAGCCATGCGTCGCGGCGTGTCAAAACTCGCCCGCGCCGTAAAGGTCACGCTCGGCCCCCGCGGCCGAAACGTGATTATTGAAAAAAGCTTCGGCTCCCCCACTGTCACCAAGGACGGCGTGACGGTCGCTCGCGAAATCGAACTGCCCGATAAGTTCGAGGACATGGGTGCTCGCATGGTGCGTGAAGTGGCCAGCAAGACCAGTGACGTGGCAGGTGACGGCACCACCACGGCAACCGTGATGGCCGAAGCCATCTACAACGAAGGCCTCAAGGCCGTCGTCGCCGGCGTCAGCCCGCTCGACATGAAACGCGGTATGGACCGCGCCGTGTCCGATATCATCGCCAACCTTCGCGGGATGGCTCAGGAATGCCGGACTCGCAAATCCATCGCTCAGGTCGGCACCGTGGCTGCCAACGGCGATGAAGAAATCGGCCGAATCCTTGCGGATGCCATGGAACAGGTTGGCAAGGATGGCGTGATCACCGTCGAAGAAGGGAAAAGCCTCGAAACCAATTTCGAAGTGGTTGAAGGTCTGCAGTTTGATCGCGGATATCTGTCCCCCTACTTCGTCACTGATTCCGAAAGCATGGAAGTCGTCCTCGAAGATGCCTACGTGCTGATTCACGAAAAGAAGATCAGCAGCATCAAGGACCTCGTGCCCGTCCTTGAAAAGGTTGTTCAGTCCAACCGGCCTCTGCTGATCATCGCCGAGGAAGTCGAAGGGGAAGCCCTGGCAACCCTCGTCATCAATCGCCTCCGCGGCACCTTCAAGGTTTGCGCCGTGAAGGCCCCGGGATACGGCGATCGTCGCAAGGCAATGCTCCAGGACATCGCCATCAGCGTCGGTGGCACGGCCATCTTTGAAGACCTGGGCATCAAACTTGACAGCATCGACATCACCGACCTCGGCACCGCTCGCAAGATCGTCGTCGACAAAGACAACACGACCATCATCGAAGGTGGCGGCAGGAAGGCCGATATCCAGGCCCGCATCGAACAGATCCGCCGCGAACTCGAAAACAGCACCAGCGATTATGATCGCGAAAAACTTGAAGAACGCATCGCCAAACTCGCCGGCGGTGTCGCTCAGATCAATGTCGGTGCTGCGACCGAAAGCGAAATGAAAGAGAAAAAGGCACGCGTCGAAGACGCCCTCCATGCCACTCGCGCCGCCGTCGAAGAAGGCATCCTGCCAGGCGGCGGTGTTGCAATGCTCCGAGCATCCACGGCCGTAAAGCCTGGAAAACTGTCCCACGACGAAAAAGTCGGCTACGACATCATCGTTCGGGCCTGCCGCGCACCTCTCACCCAGATCGCCGACAATGCCGGCGTTGATGGCAGCGTGGTCTGCGAAAAAGTGGCCACCGGCGAAGGCAACTTCGGCTACAATGCCGCCACCGACAAGTTCGAAGACATGGTCAAGGCAGGCGTGATTGACCCCACCAAGGTCACTCGCACTGCCCTCCAGAATGCCGCCAGCGTCTCCACTCTGCTGCTCACCAGCGATGCTCTCATCGCCGAAAAGCCGAAAGACGACAAGAAGGGTGGCGGTCACAACCACGGCGGCGAAGACATGTACTAGGCCAAAAGCCCCCGCTCAATCCTCAGCGAACCCAAACCGCGTGCAGTCACCTGCACGCGGTTTTTTTACCGACTCGGCGAATCTGCCCAGGAAATCGCCGCCCGACCCTCACGCTCAAGGAAAGCATTCACCTTCGAAAACGGGCGACTCCCGAAGAAGCCTCGCCACGCCGACAACGGAGAGGGATGCGGGCTGGTCAGAATCAAATGCCTTCGATGCAGCTTCTCTGCAATTCTGGCTGCTGGTGTGCCCCAGAGAATAAAGGCCGTCGCCGGGCCGCTGTTGACTGCCTCCAGCAAAGCGTCTGTAATCGGCTCCCAGCCACGTCCACGGTGAGAATTGGCGTTGTGGGCGCGGACGGTGAGTACGGTGTTGAGCAGCAGCACTCCCTGCTCAGCCCACCGCTCCAGCCGCAAGGCCGGCGGATCCGCCAATTGCAGATCCGCCTGGAGCTCCTTCCGGATGTTTCGCAGGGATGGAGGCAAAGGCAGTGGCGGATCGACTGCGAATGCCAGCCCATTCGCCTGTTGCTCATCGTGATACGGATCCTGCCCCACAATCACCACTCGCACTCTGCTCAGAGGCGTCAGCTCAAGCGATCGAAAGATGGCTGTCGCCGGAGGAAACACGGCGGCGCACTCCCATTCCTGCCGGAGAAACCTGTCGAGTTCGTAAAAGACCGGTGCAAGCGAGACTGATCTGAGCACCTGCAGCCAGTCTTCAGGGAGCTCTTGCGGGATCCACGCCGGCAGACCATGAGAACCCGGCGGCGCGCGTTTCATGGTTCCAGCGACCGGCGAAAGGTGAGCAGCCTGGCGTGAAGTTCAAATTTGGCCGACGTGAAGAGTTCCACTGCCGGCGCATTGTCGGATGTCACCTGAGCCTCCACGAGCTGTACCGATTCATCGCGCAGACACCGACAGATTTCGTGGACGAGCGATTGCGCGTAGCCGTAGCGACGACGAGCTTCCGGAACATAGATGCCCCGGATCCCCACGCTGCGGACTCCCCATTTGGGGATGTACAGATCCATTCCCACGATCTGCCCGGATGCAACCAACTCTTCGCCGGTTCGAGTTCGCATTTCGAACCGCAGACTGTCGAGGTGTGCGAAGCGGACGAACCACCACCACGTCTCGGCACCGGGACGGTCCGTGATCACCAGCTTGAGATCCCGGCGATGCCGCAGCAGCCTGGCGTTCACCGGGTCGCGGGTCTGGCTGAGATCGCGACGCAGCACATAGGTTTCCGTGCCCGGGCTGTAACCAAGTGCAGCAAAGAATTCCTTCCAGGGAGCTGCGGAGGAACAGAAGCCTGAGGGCTCCAGACCACCGTAGATTCCGCAGTAGAAGCCACTGCGGCCAGGCCCGCTGCCGGCTTCGACACTCACTGATCCGCGGGATCGCAGCCAGAGTTCCGCCTGCCGCACCAGCTCGCGACCAATTCCCTGACGGCGGTATTCCGGGTGGACCATGAGTGCAGCGAGGATTCCCTGTCGGGGATCCAGTGCAGTCTCCTGGGGATTCACCGCAAAGCCAGCATGCACAAAACCCACAACACGGCCGTCCTGTTCGGCTACCATTAACCCGGTACGCTCAAAGAACGGCGGCGAAATTGCCAGCAGCTCAAAGACGTCACACGGGAAACCCTCGGCCGCGTTACGCCCCAGTCGGCAGGCGTGCCAGAGCTGATGCAGCCGAGGCGGATCCGTGTTGTGGAAGGGCCGATAAAGCACAGCAGATTTTCCGCAAGCTGAGGATGAAGTTCACCCCTGAGACTTTAGCCGAGCAGCGGGAATCATACAAGCACCGTCAGGTGAACTCGGGGGAGATCTCAACGCACGCTCCACCAGGCCCATTTGCCCGACAGCCCCAGCTCCTGTAGACTCTCATTGCCGAATCCCTCCGCTTCACCCCTGCTGGCCGCAGACACAATGCACTGGACAGACCGTGAACTTGCCGCATGGCTCGATGAACAGCTCCCGGCCGATCGTCTCGCGCAACTGGAAAACTGCCTCCGCGACGATCCTGTGCTTCGCCAGCGCACGGCCGCACTGATTCGCCATCGCGACCAGGGAGGCCACTCCATTGGTGAAATCTGGCAGCGCCAGCGGCTGTCCTGCCCCAGCCGCTCAGAACTCGGTGGCTTCCTCCTGCAAACACTCCTGCCCGAAATCACCGATTACATTCATTTCCATCTTCACGTCGTCGGCTGTCGACTCTGCCTGGCCAGCATCAGTGACCTCCAGGAACAGTCCTCCAGGCCCGAATTGCTCCCGGAACGCCGCCAGCGATTCTTCGAATCGTCGGCAGGGCTCCTCCGAACACCCGACTCCCCCCAACCGCGCTCAGGCAGCCCGTCGAATTCCTGATCGACCGCCAGTGTCGCCGGATCGTTCAGTCGTCAGCCCGCCTGCCATCGCTGGTGCTCGTTCGAACACCGCGTACATCGTGTCACTCGTCGGCAGGCAGTCAGTCAGCCGCTGTCTGGCAACCACAAAGCCAGCCTCAGCAGCCAGCCGATGAAGAGTTGCCGGCGTGAAATAATTCACGTGGTCCGGATACCGGAAACCGCACCAGCGACTGCCACGAATCCGACGGTTGATACAACCGAAGTTGGGCACCTTGAGCACAATCAGGGCGTGTGGCGAGAGGGCCGGGGCAAGCGTTTTCAGCAGGGCGAGCGGTTGTGCCTCGTGTTCGAGGAATGAGGACATGATCACAAGATCCACCGAGCCCGCCGCAAACCTCGCAGACCCTTCAAGGGCACTGGCGAATTCCACACGCCCCCCCAGCGCAGCACACTCGGCATCTGCAAGCTTTGCCAGATGCGCTGAAACCTCGATCCCGTACGGAACCATTCGCCGGCCCATCGCGGCAAATCGACCGTGCAGATCGTGGAGCAGATCGGCGGCCGCACAACCGATATCAAGCACCCGCAGCGGCTCACCAGCCGGTACGCGGTCACAGAGGGGCAGAGACAAATCAAAGAAACGATTGCGGCGAGGAAACAGACGCAGCTTGAGTCGTGCGGCGGCAAGCGAGAGCACTGCAAGCCACGGTTCGGCCTCCCGACGCCGCTGCTTCTCCGCCGCCGAAGTCACCTCCCACGCATGCTCCACCTGCAACTGGTCATAGGTCGGGGGATCGGCCAGGAAGACAAAGCCCGTTTCCAGACACTGCACAATTCGCCATGGGCCGGACTGAAAGCCCGTAAACCGAACATGCGTGGGGCGTCCGAGAATTGGGCAGAGCATTTGCATGGAAGAAGACTCCTGTTCCTGTGTCGCGTGTCGCGGTGCCGCCCGCGGCGCTGCCCGCGGCGCTGAATGATCCCCTGAAATGCTTACCAGGCAGAAATCCAAAGATCCGCACTGCTGAACACCGGCTGCGGCGTGGACTGCGGTTTACGAAAGAGCCATCGTTCGGCAGGAGTTGGCAGCCAGGGCCAGGCCGGCACCCGTGAAAGACTGGCCACTGGATTCTCGCAGGCGACGTTGCCCCATGACGCAAACATGCTCGCAAACGCCGTCGCCCGCGCAGATCGTCGGATGTGAATCGGATCCAGACCGTACCATGCACCCGGCGGGGTGATGAGCGATGTGGCGTACTTTTGGGCGACGTCTTCGAGCAGCTTTGCGAGGGAGGACGACAGACGCAGAACGTCAGGAAGCAGCAGGCGAGAACCTGGGAACAGCAGAGCCCTCGCAGCTCGGAAACGCGCCATTCCCATGGACTGCAGGGATGCAAGTGGGGGAAGTGTGAGCACCGCGCGGGCGTCCGGTCGCCACGCGAGAATCCGTGAAATACAGGCTTCCACATTCTCCACAATCTGCTCAGGCTCAAACCCATAAGCCAGATCGTTTCCGACGTCGGTAATGAGCACTCGCGGGGGAACCACTGTGGCCGGCCTTGCTTCCCACAGGCCGCAATCCAGGATGGATGGAAGCGAACGATGGGCAAACCGCGCCGGCTGAATGTAGGACCGCCCCATGCCCGCGACGAGGTGCACATCCAGCCGGCCAGGACAGGCCGCACGGAGCTGTCCGAGCAGACTGTGCCAGCCCAGTGTCAGATTGCTTGCACCAATCAGAATAACCGGGTGCTGCGGTTCACCATCAGCCGACATGCTGCGAATTCCGTCGCGGAGGGGAGTCCCCGGGGTTCAGGAGTTCCGGGACGGGGGGAGTCTGCGCGACAACCTACTGCAAAGTCAATTGCAGAGTGCTGCTGCCAGAGTCCGGCACTTCCAGCGTTAACCCGGAAGTCTCCGGACTGGCAAATTTTGCTGGCAAATCAACCGGGGCTTTGAGCGTTGCAGCCTCGGCTGGGGCGGATCCCAAACCATCATCGACCGGTTGTTCCCACACCACAGACACTTTGTGAGTCCCGGCGATCGCACCGTCACTGACAGAATTTGTCCCAAGCACGAAACGGCCTTCCGCGTCGGTTACGCCGGCAGCCGGTCGCTGGTTGTCTGCTGGATGCAGCGTGATGCGAAAACCAGGAAGTGGCTGGCCTTTCCATGTGGCCACACCAGAAGCAGGGACGCTGGATGCCTGGTCGGCCTGAGGTGCGTAGGCGGAACTGCAGCCGCAGGAAACCGAAAGACTGATCAGGAGGAGTGCAGGTGAAATTCGCATGCGATTGCCGCTTTCGTGCATTGATTGTCAGAAGACGGAATGTGGGGCTGCCGCGATCACTGGGGGCAGCCCACGTTCAGGGCAGGTCGCCGACTACCAGTCTCCGAGCACTTCACCACCGGCCATGCTGCCGACGGAACGCCACACACGAATGTCAATGTTTTCGCTGGCAAATCTGACGGAGCCATCTGCCAGACACAGTTGGGCTCCACCGGTGTGAAAGCTGCGGGCCGCCAGATGTCCGCGGTCAAATCCCACACTGCGAATGCAGTCTCGCAGACGGGAGTTGGGTGTCATGGTGTGGGAGTAAAAGGTGGCCACGACAACCCCCCGGTAGTACTGTTTGCCACGGTAGAGAATCGCACTGGTTGCTCGATTGTCGCAGGCGGGAGTGGGAACCAGGTCTGCGTTGGCGTCAGCGTCCCAGGTGGCAAACGGCAGATTGGTGGCCACCCAGAGGTCCTCTTTTGTCCCGGCAGCGATCACTCCGGCGGTCGGAGATCCTCCGCTGGGGCCGAGCACAATTTCGGCGAACAGGCCTGTGTTGGACAATCCGTCCGTGATGTCCCGGAAAGCGGCTCCGCGATTGCGGCCAAACGGCCCGCGGCCGGCTGCAAAATTGGCATTGTCGCCCAGGCTCTGCACGTAGTTGGTGGTGCCGCAGCCGTTGGGACATTGGGTGGGTGGGAGCACAAATGCGGGGCTGGAGGGCTGCGATGGGCAGTTGAGCACAGGGAGGATCTGCTGACGCGCGGCGAGGTTATTGACATGGGAGTTGATGTCGACGTTGAAGTCAAACGTGCTGTACACGTTGCCTGCTTCGAAGTAGGGCAGGATCTGAGTGATCGTGGAGGCGTTGTTGACGCTGATGAAACCGGGGGGCAGGCGGGTGAACGTGCCTTCATAGTTGTGCAGGGCCAGCCCGATCTGCTTGAGGTTGTTTTTGCATTGGGTGCGTCGAGCGGCCTCGCGGGCCTGCTGCACTGCCGGCAGCAGCAGCGCCACCAGGATGGCAATAATGGCAATCACAACGAGGAGTTCGATCAGAGTGAACGCACGGCGACGCATAGCAGGCTCTCCCTTGGATGACAGCAGGCGGAAAAGGGGGACTGCGTGCTTTGTAGTCGAGTGCTTCGTGAGGTCCAGTTCAGAGGACTGGCAAGTTGCTGCATAAAATTATTCCTGCATCTGGGAATTTCCTCAACAGGATGTCTCATCCGGCAGAACGGATCGAGGCGAACGGAAACCGCGACGGGGGTTGGTTGCAGAGCAGCGCGGGTTCTGTCATATTTCGGAGAGGATCATGGGTTTTGGTCCTTTCACGTGTCCCTCCGCGGACAGCATGCCTCCAGTAAGAAGCAACCTATGTGGGCAACCCAGACAATCGCGGAATTCCTTGAAAAATACGCCAGCGACTACTTCCCGAAGTTCGTCGGCCCCGGTTTTCAGTATGTGCTTGCGGCCATCATTCATGCGGTGCTCCTGGTGCACGCATTCGCATTGTCGCCAGCTGTGTTTATCTGGCTTGAACGCAAAGTTTCCGGCCGCATTCAGGACCGCCTCGGGCCCACGCGCACCGGTGGACTGTTCGGCTGGCTGCAATCGCTCGCCGACGGCATCAAGCTCGTCCAGAAAGAAGATCTCTGCCCCCCCGCCGCCGACTCGCTGCTCTTTCGATCTGCCCCCTACTTTGTCTGCGTCGCATCCTTCGCGGCCTTTATGGTGCTCCCGTTCAGTGCCGGCTGGGTGGCCGTCGCAGCAGACTGCGGCTTGTTTATTATCCTCGCCATTCTCTCTCTTGAAGTCTTCGGCATCATCATGGCCGGCTACTCCAGCGGCTCAAAATGGTCGCTCTTCGGCGGGATGCGCGAAGCCGCTCAGATGGTCAGCTACGAAATCCCTCTCGCCATTTGTGCACTCGTCCCCGTGATTGCTGCCGGCTCACTCAATCTGGGCGAAATCGGCGGTATGCAGCGCGGCGGAATTCACAATTGGTTCCTCTTCCACAACCCCTTCGCCTTCATCGCCTTTTTCGTGTACTTCGTCGTCGCCACCGCCAGCTGCAAACGCGCCCCGTTTGACCTCGCCGAAGCAGAAAGCGAACTGGTCGGCGGGTTCCATACAGAATACAGCGGCATTCGCTGGTCCTTCTTCTTCATGGGCGAATACGCAAGCATGTTTGCCGTCTGCGGAATCGCATCAGTGCTGTTCCTTGGCGGCTGGAACACCGGCATCCCGCCTCTCGATGATGCACTCTACGCCGCACGCAACGCTTCAGCCGCAGGCCAGGGATCGTTTATCGTCGGATACCTTGCAAATGTCGTTGGGGCGTTTGTGTTCGTCACCAAAGCCAGCCTCGGAGTGTTCGTGCAGATCTGGCTGCGGTGGACGCTGCCCCGCCTGCGTATCGATCAGGTCATGACCACCTGCCTCAAGTATCTCGTGCCCATCAGCTGCTTCCTCTTCCTCGGAGCCACACTCTGGCCGCTCCTGCTGGCCACCGCTGCCCAGCGTTCGTCCTGGACGCCCGAGGCTCTGGGAAATCGCACGGCCGCTGAAGTTCGCGAATCCGCACAGGTCACCACCAGAACCACTCCCCCCGCCCAGGCCAGCTCCGCACCCGCTGCAAAGGCCATTATCCAATGAACCCGCCGCTCACCGACGGACCGTCGCTGCTGTTCACCATCTTCGCCGCAATCACCTGCCTCAGCGCCGTGGCTGTGGTCGTGGCCCAGACTGTCGTTCGCATGGCCTTCTGGCTGGTGCTCTCCCTGGGCAGCACCGCAGCCCTGTTCTTTCTGGCGGATGCCGACTTTGTCGGAGCCGCTCAACTCCTGATCTACGTCGGCGGAACTCTGGTGCTGCTGGTCTTCGGAGTGATGCTGACCGCCAGCGGGCCGTATCTGAAAATTGCCACATCCCCAGGCGAAACGATTCTCGGGGCCGCCGTCGCCCTGCTGTTCCTGTTCGTCGTGTTCTCAGCCGTTGGCGGAGTCGAATGGCCGGCACCTCCGGGCGATCAGTCCGCGCGACTCGACACCCCCGCCGGCAACACCCTCCGACCACTCGGACTATCCCTGCTCGGAACCCGCCCCGACCTCGATCTCCCCGACAGCGATCAACTCTCCCCCGGTTACCTCCTGCCCTTCGAGATTGTCTCTGTGCACCTCCTGGTCGTACTCATCGGTGCTGCCTACCTCGCACGCGCCAAACGCCGCAGTAACTGATTCAATATTCCCTTCTCTGTTTCTCAATCCCTTTCCCACTCCTCAGCTCAACCCCTGGTGTGCCCTATGCAGTTCGGTCTTCAGGCCTATCTTGTCGTCGGCGCAGTGCTGTTTGTCTGCGGAGTCGTCTGCATGGCCACCAAGCGGAACGGCATCGGAGTGCTCATGGGGGTCGAACTGGTGCTCAACGGTGCCAATCTCAACTTCGTCGCCTTCTCCCGCTACACTTCCCTCGGCCTCGATGCTCAGATCTTCTCTCTGTTTGTGATCGTTCTTGCCGCCGCAGAAGCCGCTGTGGCACTCGCCATCGCACTCAACTTCTACAACAATCACCTCACCATTGACGTGGATCGAGCCAACAAGTTGAAGGGCTGATGAATTTCACGCGAATTCAGGTTGCTTCTCCTCCGCTCACTCCATTCTCCCCTCAGCCGTTCCCGGATGTCCCATGATTGGTGAAACACTCCGCAACCTGTTGATGACCGCATGGCTCCTGCCGCTGCTGGGTTTCGCCGTAGAAATCTTCGGTGGATTCTGGGGCAGCCGAAAAAGCCGCGTCGCCGCATGGCTGGCCGTCGCCTGCATCGGTACGGGCTTCCTCTGCAGTGCCACAGCCCTCATCACGTGGGGAAAAGCCACCCACTGGTCAGTGCTCGCCCATGAATCAAACCACAACCACCAACCCGATCATTCACACGAGGCCGGCACGCAACAGCACGGCAGCACTTCATCTCCCGCAGAATTCCGCACAGCATCGCTGGTGACGGGCACTGCTGCCAACGCCCCGGCAGAGACCCCCGAAGGCCAGAAAACTCAGACTGTTTATTCCGGGACCATCTATCGACTGGCCACCTTCGGCAGCCTGCAGTTGTCCATCGACTACTACATCGACAGCCTGACGCTCGTCATGTTCACGATGGTGACGTTCATCGCCACCTGCATTCATCTGTTCGCCATCGGCTACATGTCTGAAGAGCTCACTGAAGAATACGTCGACCACCACGCCCACCTGCGGAACGGCCACCATGTGCACCGGCCCGGACGTTTTTATCGGTTTTTCGCCTTTCTGTCGCTCTTCTGCTTCTCCATGCTGGGGCTCGTGATCGCCGGCAATATCTTCCAGGTCTTCATCTTCTGGGAACTTGTCGGGATCTGCAGCTTCCTGCTCATCGGCTTCTACACCGAACGCAAGTCCGCCAGCAACGCGGCCAACAAGGCGTTCATCATGAACCGCGTCGGCGACTTCGGATTCCTCATCGGGCTGATGGTGGTCTGGACCTACTTCGGCACCTTCCAGTTCGGCAGCACGCTTGACGCAGACGGAAATGCAGTTCAGGCCGGACTGTTCGAAATGCTGCCGCGCGACAACGCCGGCAATGTTACTCGCAATGCTGAAACCGGCGAAGTGCTCATCGGTTCCGCCACAACCCCCAACCCCGCCGGAAACCGCGGCACGATTCCCTATTTTCTGCTTGTCACCGCAGGGCTCGGAGTCTTCGCGGGCTGCATTGGTAAAAGTGCACAATTCCCCCTGCAGACATGGCTCCCGGATGCGATGGAAGGGCCAACCCCCGTCAGCGCACTCGTACACTCCGCCACCATGGTTGCTGCCGGAGTGTACCTCGTTGGACGCTTCTATCCCATGTTCGTCCACGAAGTGCTCCTGACCATCGCCTACGTCGGCTGCATCACGCTGTTCGTCGCTGCCACCATCGCCATCGTTGCCACCGACATCAAAAAAGTGCTCGCCTACAGCACCATCAGCCAGCTCGGCTACATGATGCTGGGGCTTGGCGTCTTTGGCTGGGGCGCCGGACTGTTTCATCTGGTGACCCACGCCTTCTTCAAGTCACTCATGTTCCTCTGCTCGGGCAGCGTGATCTACGGCTGCCATCACGAACAGGAAATGCCCAAAATGGGCGGACTCTGGCGCAAAATGCCGATCACCGCGTTCACGATGCTCGTCGGAGTCATTGCCATTGCGGGACTCGCCGTGCCGGGGCTGGTTGGCTGGTCCAGCCTGTTCGCCTTCTCCGGCTTCCACTCCAAGGACGCCGTCGTCGCCACAGCACTCGCCTTCGTCAAAGCCAACCCGACCCACTATCTCCTGTTCATTGTGCCTCTGGTAACCGCCGGAATCACCGCCTTTTACATGTTCCGTCTCTGGTTCTATACCTTTGCCGGAACGCCACGCGACGCCCACGTCTACGAACACTGCCACGAAACCCCGCTCATCATGACGGGCCCACTGCTGGTACTCTCTGTGCTCGCGGCCTACTGTGCATGGGGCGGTGAACAGGGTTTCCTGTACATGTTGATCACAGGTGACCAGCCGGCGTGGGTGCATCATGGCATCGCCGGTGGCCCCGGCTCGCTCACCCTGCCCGGGCACACCGCCGTTCAGGACGTACACCACCAGGCCGGCTTCCTCGCACTCATCGCAGCCTTCAGCGGGACGTTTGTCGCCTGGGTTCTTTATGGCTCCGGGAAAGTCAACGTCGAAGACATTCGCCGACAACTCGCCGGCGTCCATGGATTCCTCGTGAACAAATGGCACTTCGACGAACTCTACGATGCTCTCTTTGTGCGACCGATGCATATTGTGGGGCACTTCTGCGCCTGGTTCGACAAAACCATCTTCGATGGCATCCTCCACGCATCCGCTCGCATCACGCTGCTTGTCTCCCGCTGGGACAAAACGTTCGACGAAGTTGTCGTCGACGGACTGGTCAATCTCCTTGGCAATACGACGTGGGCAGTTGGTAATGCCATGAAGAATCTGCAGACCGGTCGTCTGCGTCAGTACGTCATGTTCATCATCGCTGGTGTTGTCGCCCTGTTTGCCATCCTGCTCAGCACATTTCCCGGCTGATCTCTCCGCCGGTTTTCCCCGCATAAAATCCGGTTCCTGTTACTTCAGGCTGTGAAGCAACCATGAATCCTCTTTTCCTGCTCTCGATTCTGATCTTCCTTCCGCTCCTGGGAGCAGCATTGCTGCTGATCTTTGACGAACGGAATGCGGATGCCATGCGATTCTGGTCGCTCGGCGTCACGCTCCTGACCTTCATCTTCTCCGTCACGCTCTGGTTTCAGTACAACCCGGCCGACGGGATGCTCGTGGCAGATGTCAAAGACTGGGTCCCCAGCTGGAACATTTATTATCGACTCGGTGTCGACGGCATCTCGCTCCCCCTCGTGGTGCTCACCGGGCTCGTCAGCACCCTCGCCATGGCGGCCAGCTGGAGCATCACAAAGCATGTCCGCGGTTACCTCATCCTGTTCCTCATGCTGGAAACCGGCATGATGGGCGTGTTCCTGTCGCTCGACTTCTTCCTGTTCTACGTCTTCTGGGAAGTCATGCTCCTGCCGATGTACTTCCTCATCGGCGTCTGGGGGGGGCCGCGTCGTGAATACGCCGCCATCAAGTTCTTCCTCTACACACTCGCCGGCTCCGTACTCATGCTCGTTGCCATGCTCATGTTCTACTTCTACAGCGGCGCCCAGTCCGACAGCTTTAACCTCGTGGCACTCGCACAGTCCGCCTCCGCCGGCACACTGCTCAGCCCCGGTCTCCAGATCACTGCCTTTCTGCTCCTGTTCATCGGCTTCGCAATCAAACTTCCGGCCTTCCCGGTCCACACGTGGCTTCCCGATGCCCACGTGGAAGCTCCCACGCCCATCAGCATGATCCTTGCCGGAGTGCTCCTGAAGATGGGTGGATACGGCATCATTCGCATCGCCTTCCCGCTCTGTCCCTACGGCGCCCAGTACTGTGCATGGGGACTCGTGGCGATCGGTGTCGTCAGTATCGTCTACGGTGCATTTGCGGCACTCGCCCAGACCGACTTCAAACGCCTCGTCGCCTACAGCTCTGTCAGCCACATGGGCTACGTGCTCCTCGGACTTGCCATCTGGAAAATCAACGAAGCAACCGGCGAAACGCTCAATTCAGACTACTGGCAGATGGGCCTGAACGGCGCCATGTTCCAGATGATCGCACACGGCATCTCGTCCACCGGCATGTTCTTTATGGTGGGCGTTGTTTACGACCGCGTGCATCACAGGGATCTGAATAAGTTCGGCGGACTGATGGGCCTGATGCCACTCTACAGCGGGATGGCTGCCGGACTCTTCTTCGCAGGCCTGGGACTCCCCGGACTCTGCGGCTTCATCGGCGAAGTCTTTGTCGTCATCAGCACCTGGAGCTTTTCACCGCTGCTGGCGATCATCGCCGCCTCCGGCGTGATCCTCACAGCCGGCTACATCCTCTGGGCACTCCAGAGAGTGTATCTGGGGGCCGAGTACCGCGGGCCACACCCGGAAGCACTCACCCCCAGCAACGGTCGCGAAAACGCCGTCGCTGCAATTCTGCTCGCCCTCGCGGTCGTCCTTGGCGTCTACCCTGCACTCCTCTTCGATGTGATGACTCCGTCCGTTCGCAACATGGCCAGGGCGGCCGAAGCCGGCTACCAGAAGTCATTCGAACAACTCAACCAGGCTCAGGCCAGCATCGACTGACGCCCACGCCCACCACCCCGCCCCTGCGTCCCGTTCATCCGATTTCTCCGACCCCTGTCTGCAAGTGCTGCAATGCTGTTTTCCCAGCTCGTTCAGAAGCTAATTCAGGACACGACAGAGAAGTCGCTGCCGTTTTTCAGCGTCGAGTTGTGTCTGTGCGCCACCATCGTGCTGATGCTGCTCGTACGGCTGTTCAGCGCTGACCGGCTGCTGCCAGCCTGCGTTGTCGCCGTCATCGGCGCCACCGCCGCCCTGGCCTGCTCGTGGCTGCAATACAGAGAACTCTTTGGCGGCGCCGAACGCGCCGGCGAAACGTTCTTCACCGGACTGCTCATCCATGATTCCTTCTCTGTTTACTTCCGCGCATTTCTCAGCCTCTTCCTCCTGCTCACCGTCGCCCTCACCAGCCTCACCGGCATCCCCGACGAAGAAGACAGCCCCGACTTCTACTCCCTGCTGTTCGGCGCAACCATCGGCATGATGCTCATGGCAACCTCCAACAGCCTGCTCATGCTCTTCATCTCCGTCGAAATGGCCAGCGTCCCCAGCTACGCCATGGTCGGGTTCCTCAAAGGACGTCGCCCCAGCAGCGAAGCGGCGCTCAAATATGTCGTCTACGGTGCCGGTGCCGCCGGCGTCATGCTCTACGGCATCAGCCTCCTCGCCGGTGTGCTCGGGACGGTCGATATGTCCCTGCTCGCCACCCGACTCGCCGAAGCGGCAGCAGGTGGTGCCGGCTTTTCGGATCCCGAAGTCCGCACGGCCAGCCTCGGACTGCTCCTCATCACCGTCGGTCTCGCCTTCAAACTGTCACTCGTGCCCTTCCACTTCTGGTGCCCGGACGCCTTCGAGGGCGCCTCCGCCGAAGTCGCCGGATTCCTCTCCGTTGCCTCCAAAGCCGGAGCCTTCGCACTGCTCGTGCGACTCTGTGTGTCACTCGCCGGAGTCCCCGGGACCGAATCCATACTCACCGCCTTCGGCACCGGTCTCGGATTCCTCGCCTGCATCACCATGACCCTCGGCAATCTTTCGGCCTACACCCAGAACAACCTGAAACGGCTCCTCGCCTATTCAACCATCGCCCATGCCGGCTACATGGTCATGGCCGTCGCTGCACTGCTCATCATGACCGCCGCCCCGGAAGCTGCCGGCCTGCGACTGAATATCGCCCAGTCCCTCGAAGGACTCCTCTTCTATCTCCTCGCCTACCTCTTCATGAACCTCGGTGCGTTCGCCGTCGTCGCCCTGGTCCGCAACTTCACATTCGGCGAAACCATCGATGATGTGCGGGGACTCATCAGCCAGTCACCCACGCTCTGCGTAGTCATGCTCATCTGCATGTTCAGCCTCGTCGGTCTGCCTCCCTTCGCCGGGTTTGTCGGCAAGTACTTCATCTTCGCCTCCGCCTATCGTGCCGGCGAGTTTCATCGGTTCATGTACGTCGTACTTGCCTTCGGAGCTCTCAATACCGTGTTCAGCCTCTTCTACTACATCCGAGTGCTGAAAGCGATGTTCCTCGAATCCCGCCCCGCAGACGCTCGCCCCGTCGAGGTGCGGTTTGCTTCCTGGGAGTCTGCGTTTGTGCTCACGCTGGCGGCCTTCGTGGTACTGCTCGGCATATTCCCCTACGTCATGAGCGCCACGGCCAACGAAGCCGCCCGCTCCCTGGCCCTGTTCCACTGAATTTTCAATCTGCAGGATGGATGTGTTCATGACGGGCCAGGCCAACGATCGACTGCTCAATTCAGTTCTGATCAATCTCTCCCGCAGTTTCCTCCAGTACCTCTCGGAGTCGTCTCCGTGGGTCCGCGAAGAAACAGCCGCTGCCGGGCGCTCCATCGAGCAGCTCGCGGCAAACCAGCGCGACAACGTCCGCGAACTCGCCGAATTTCTCGATGCCCGCGAATGGGCAGTGGATTTCGGCAGCTTCCCGACCGAATACACCGACCTGCAGTTCCTCTCCCTGACGTCGCTCATGGCAGGGCTCATCCACAGCCAGGAAGGCCAGCTCGCGGCCCTGGCCGAAGCCTCACAAACGCTCAGCAGGGCCGCTGACAGCGATGCTGCCACACTGCTCAACCAGATCCGCTCCCGCGAAGAGCACATCCTGACGTCCCTGCGACAGCTCAACGCTCAGCTCCAGACCGCCCCCGTCGGCTGACATCGGCCTGGCTCCACCACGCTCCAAAACAAGGAAAGTTCCATGGGCTTATTCACCGG
>JBJTOM010000221.1:0-17681 GCA_046074585.1 Planctomycetota bacterium
ATTGATCGATCAGAGCACGCGTATTGATGCCATCAAGATGGGTATTGTCGGCAGCGCATTGAACGCACAGGTCATCGCCGATGTGATTAAGCGGCTGCGCACGCGTAATCCACAACTTCCTGTCGTGCTCGACCCGGTGCTGGCCAGCGGCCATGGCGATAGGCTGAGCAAGGGCGATGCAGTGCAAGCACTGGCGCCCTTGCGTCAACTCGCGACGCTGATTACGCCAAACCTGCCCGAGGCGCGGGCCTTGAGCGGCGTTGAATCGGTTGATCATCAGGCCGATATTCTGTTGCGAGATACGCCCCATGTATTGATCAAGGGCGGTCATGGCGAGGGAGATCGGTCTGCTGCAGACACTCCTTAAACTACCCGTCTCCACTGACCGCGAACTGGCCGCCTGCGACGATGCACGCCTTCGCAGCATATCAGATGAACTCCAATCCCGTCTGACCCCAGGCAGCCTCTGATCCTGATTGCCCCCACCAACCGTCACGCGATCGATTCCGGCGGTGATGCTTTTGCCGCTCCATTGATCGCCTCTGCGTTTCCGGCCTGTCAGGCCAGTTCCATCAGCCTTGCATGAAATGCCAGGTCACGCCGCTTCAAGGCTCCGTCACCCTGCCAGGGGAGCGTTGGGGTGCCGTGGATCCTGGGATTTGCGGCGAGGCGTTGTGGTGGTGATTCCGCTTTCTCACTGGCGCGGCTCTGGGGTTGTGTTTTGCGCGGTTGTGTAATGGGACACATGGGACCTATGAGACTCATCCGACGGATAGCTCGCGTAACGGAACAGGGGTAAACTCTCGGTTTCCGCAACTTGATTCCCCGGAGCGTCCCACAAATGCGTTGGCGGCGATCTTGCCCGCGGACTGCCGTCTGACGACTCAGCAGCGCGTTACCGGGGGGATTGACATCCACTGCACGCCGGGCTGACGTGTGGAAATACGGGCCCTGGCTTGAAAACGCCTCACGCGACCCTGATTTCCGATCATTTCGTGATCCCTGTCCGGCACTGTTTGTGAATCCAGGCCGGGGCACATCCGAAATTCACTCTGCAAAACCCCTGGTGAATGCCTCGCCTGTCTGCTAAATTTCCCCTGCTGTTGCTCGACGTCTTCACAGCACTTCAGGGGTCTGGTCCGAAATGAACGAACGCGAAAAGGGCGGCACTGACTGGTATCGCAAGGGCACCGAAGCGATGCAGCACAAAAATTGGGGTTACGCGATTGAGTGTTTCACCAACTGTGTGCGACTGGTTCCCGACAACGTGCTGTACCGTCAGGCTCGGATCGGCTGCATCCGCAAGTCTTACGGTGACAATGGCACCGGAGCGACGATGGCGGGCATGCGGCTGATGGGCGTTCGCACGCGTATTAAGAAAGGCCGGCTTTCAAAGGACTGGAAAGGGATCGAGGCGGCGGCTGAAGAAGGCCTGGCCGTTAATCCGTGGGATGCGCAGTTGTTTTTCGACCTTGGTGAAGCCACAGCATCCCTGGAAAATACTGGAGTCGCCCGGTACGCGCTGGAGCGTGCTGTCGAGCTTGATCGGGACAACGTCGACTACAACCGGCGGCTGGGAAACTTTCTGTTCGAACGTCGTGACTACAAGCCGGCCCGAGCCTGTTTTGAGCGAGTCTACAAGCTGGTGCCGACGGATAATGAAGCGCGGAGCATGATGAGCCGCATTGATGCCGTCTCAGTGCTCGATCGCAAAGGGCTCGAAGCCGCCGAATCGACTCGCGACGTGGCCGTCGAACAACCGGCACAGCCAGCCAATGCCTACGAAGAAGACCGCCGCGCCCGTAAAGGCCAGTCACGGCCGGCTGCCGATGCTCCGGGCGAGTCCGCGGAAGCAGACCTGATTCATGCCATCCGCAAGGACCCACAGAATGTCGGTCTGATTCTGCGACTGGCAGACCTCTACAAGCTCTCCCGCGAGTTCGGCAAGGCCCAGGATCAGCTCAACAAAGCCCTTGAAATCTCGCCCAATAACGCCGAAATTCGCGAACTGATCCTTGAGGTTCAGATCAGCATGCTCCGCGATGATCTGGCCGAAGCCGAATCCCGTGCCAAAGCCAATCCCACAAAGGAACGGATCGTCGAAAAGGCCAGATCGCTCCAGGTGGATCTCGTTCAGAAGGAAATCGAACTGTTTTCTCTGGGAGTCGAAAACAACCCCACCGATCTCAAACGCAAATACGAACTTGCCTCAAGACTCGCCTCCCGTCACGTCAAACAATTCAGCCGCGCCATTCCACTGCTGCAGCAGGCAGCCGCCAACCCTACTCTCAAAACAGACGCCCTCGTACTCCTCGGAGAATGCTTCGCTCGTGAAGGCAAAAATGACCTCGCCCGCCGGCAGCTCGAAAAAGCCATCGAAGGACTCAATTTCAACGACCGCCCCGACGCCTTCAAAACCGCCCACTATCTGCTCGGACGCATCTACGAATCCGCCGGAAAAGCCGAACAGGCCGAAAACCACTACGGCGAAGTGCTCGCAGTCGACTATGAATACCGCGACGTCCTCAAACGCATGGAAGGGCTGGGTGGCGGGCAGGCCAACGCCATTGAATAGACTCGCACAGCAGACTTTTCTCCTCGACATCTCCGGATGCCTGGGAACTTCTTCACGATCTGCTATGCTCTTTCTTCACTGAGCCCCCGGAATCCCGACAGTCATCCCGGTCGCTCTCGCTTTGCCAGGCTGACTGTCACTCTTCCCCGGCAGATTCTTCGCCATGGGCTTCCTTTCGCAGTTCTTTCTCAACCCGGCCTTCTTCCTGCCGGGTGCTGCGCTGGTGATCCTGCCCATCCTCATTCATATTCTCAGCCGGCTGCGGTATCGTCGTGTGCGGTTCGCAGCCATGGAATTCCTGCTCGAAAGCGAAGAACTCAACCGCCGCCGCATCCTCCTCGAACAACTCCTGCAACTCTTCCTCCGCATCCTCGCCATTCTGCTCATCACACTGCTCATCGCCCGCCTGCTGCTCGACCCCGGTCGCCTGCTGATGCTGCGCGGTGCCAGTCGCCATCACGTGGTGCTCCTCGATGACACCCTGTCCCTGCGCGAACGCGACGGCGAGTCAACACTCTTCCAGCGATCGCTTGCCACGCTCGAAACCATGCTTGTCGAAGGGGTTCGTCAGTCAGGCTCAGCCCGTGTCACCATCCTGCCACTCTCCGATCCGCGTCGTCCCATCATTTCCGATCGCGTGCTGGATTCCGCCTTTGTTCAGGAACTGATTCCCCGGCTGCGAAATCAGCCCTGCACCTTCCGCTCCGCGTCCCCCGTCCCGGCGCTCAATGCCGCCCGCGATCTGCTCTCCGCTGACGCCTCCGCTGATCCCCACGTGCACATCCTGACCGACTTCCGAGCGGTCGACTGGAGTGACCGCCCGGAAGTCACCGCCGCCTTCGCGTCGCTCAAAGCCGCTCGCGCTCAGGTAGACCTGATTCAGGTCTCCCGAGGTGATGCACACCCCAACATCGCCATCGCCGGCATCACGACCGAATCGCTCGCTGCGGCCCAGGGAGTGCCCTGGCGAGTCACTCTGCAGGTGCGAAACCACAGCAATTCCAAAGCTGCCGGACTCCGCGCCGCAGTCCTCATCAACGGCACTCCCGTTCCCTCGAAAATTCTCATCCCGGACATCGAACCTGCCGGACAGGTCGAAGTCTCTCACGACCTCGCCTTCGACACCGAAGGCCGCCAGCAGGTGGAAGTGCGACTGGACGACGACAATCTGCGCGAAGACAACCGCCGCGTCTTCGCTGTGGAAGTCGCCGAACGCCGCTCGGTGCTCATTCTTGATGATGATGGGCAGCAGGAAGATGCGGCTTTTGTCGCCGCAGCGATCAGTGCCGACCCTGCACTCACGGGGCTCACCGCTGAAATTCGCACCTCCCAGGCCCTCAATGCCTCAGAACTGCCCCGCTACGACTGCATTTACCTCCTTAATATCCGCGATCTCCCGGCCGACACCCTGCTCGTGCTGGCCGATTATGTTCGTTCCGGGGGTGGCATCGTCTGGTTCCCCGGCGATCAGGCAAATGTCGCCTGGTACTCCGAAACTCTCCGGACCCCCGGGAACGTGCTCTTCCCCGTTCCGCTGGGCGTCATCCAGGATGTGCTCCCGGAGACCCCGCTGAACGCATCCGCAGAGACGTTGCCGTTTGCTTCGCCTGTCTTTGCCCCCCATCCGATCTTCACTGTCTATAATGCCCCAGACAGTCCCTTTCCCGACACTGTCCGGATCTCCCGTTACTTTCGCACCGGACCGGGCTGGAAGGTCGACGACGTCGAACGCGGGGACGGTGTTCGTACTATCATGCGGCTCCAGTCCGGTGAGTCTGTGGGCTTTGAGCATTCACCTGGCGGAGGCCGCATTCTCACGTTTCTGACCGGAGCCGGAAGACGCTGGTCCAACTGGCCCATTGCCCCCGCAGCCCCCGGCTATGTCGTCATGCATCTGCTCACCCATCAATACCTGCAGAAGCCCGTCAGCAGCATCCAGCTTCGGGAATTGGCCGAACCACTGCAACTCCAGTGGCCAGCCACCGAATTCACGGACGCCGTCGAAGTCTATCTGCCGGAGACGGGTGTCGATGACGAGCCCGCGGCCGACACGTTCGCGCGCCTCCAGGCCACCCCGGTGACCCTTCCTCAGCCGCCCGCCTCCGGAACAGACGCTCCCGGCCAACCCGCTCCCGGTTCACCTGCTGCTGCGTCTGCCGGTCTCCCGCAGCTCAGCGTCGCCATTCCCCAGGCCAGCCGCCCCGGTCTGTACCGGATTCGTCGCTTTCGACCTGACGGGGCTGTGAGTGATCTTGCGGTTGCCCTCAATGTGCCTCCTGCCGAAAGTCCGCTGGCAATCGCTGATCCGCCACGGGTGATCAACGGGCCCGAACTCGATCACGTGCGACTGCTCAACGCCGATGCCGCTGGGACGCTCGGAGGTTCCGCAGCCGGTCGCGAACTTCGCTGGATTCTCCTCGGTCTGCTCGCCTGCGTCCTCATCGCTGAACAGCTCGTATCGCTGCGTCTCAGCTATCATCCGGAGGCAGCCCAATGAACCCGTCAGCGGCTGCATCCGACGAAGCTCAACCCGGGGCCCCTCCAGCGTCCGGGATCGCGCCGAACGCAACGCCGGCCGATACCTCCACATCCTCCCCCAGCCCCGCCCCAACCGCGCCGGTGGTCGAAGCCGACACCCGCGCCTTCACGTCCACAGAACTCGATTTCCCCGAATCCACTCCGGGAATTCTCATTGCCATCGCCGGACTTGCGGCACTGTTCACCGTCACTGTGCGCACGTCACTTCGCGACACGCGTTTTCTCAGCCGCACCGCCCGCACTCTGCTGCTCATTCCCCGTCTGCTGGTCCTCACACTGCTGCTCGTTGTGCTCCTCAACCCACGCACACGCACCCAGCTCAGCCGATTGGAAAAATCCCGCGTCGGCATCGTGATTGATACCTCCCTGTCCATGCAGTGGCCAGCTGCCGACGCCGCTGCCGGCCAGAGCACAACCGTGACGGCGCCTGCAACCCAGCCTGCTTCGGGGGCTCCTCAGGCCTGGGCGAATGCCGGCGAGAGTCGCTCAGATGCCGTCGTCCGGAATCTTCTCGTCTCACCGGTCCTCACCGAACTCAGTCGCAACCACTCCGTGTCCATCTACACGTTCGACTCCATACTCACGGGCCCCTGGGCGGTCGTCAGCGAGGGGACCGTAAGATTCGTCAGTCCTCAGGCTCAGCTCAACGATGCCAACCCCGCCTCATCGTCAACACCTGCTCCCGACTCCTCTCCCGTGGCCGCTGTGACACTCAACAACCCGACCCCGTCCACCACCCCGCTGCCACTCGACGACCCGCAACTGGCTCAGCGCTGGCAACAGCTCCTGCAGCCCCGCGGCATCGAAACTCGCATGGGCGAATCCGTTTATCAGCTGGTAGGCCAGGTCGCCGGGCGAACGCTGGCAGGAGTCGTTGTGGTGTCGGATGGTCGCAGCAACGCAGGACTCGATACAGAGCCCGCGCGGCTTCGTGCCGAACGCTCCGGTACCCGACTGCTCTCGGTGGGTGTGGGAAGTCTCCGCCCGCAGCTCAACCTGCGACTCGCCGGAATGCAGTCCCCGGAAGACGTGCACCAGGGAGACCCGTTCGATCTGCAGGTGTCGGTCCAGGGATCAGCGGCTGCAGGTCAGTCAGCCGTCGTCAGGCTGTTCCAGCAGACAGCTGGCAGCAACGGTTCCGATCGCCGTCAGGTTGCTGAAGAAACGGCGTCAATTTCCGAGGATGGTGTGCCGACGAGTATTCGGTTCACGCAGACGCTCGCCGTTCCCGGTCGATATGACTTCATCGCCCGCATCGAATCCGCCTCCGGCACTTCCGAAATCACGCTCACGGACAACGAGCGTCGCCGCACAATTGAAGTCACCGACCGCAAGATGCAGGTGCTCATCATCTCCAGCGGTCCGATGCGCGATTATCAGTTTGTCCGCAACACCCTGTTTCGTCACAGCGGAGTGACATCCGATGTGTGGCTCCAGTCCGTCACCGAAGACAACTCCGGGATGGTTTCTCAGGAAGCCCGCCGACTGCTCACCAAATTCCCCGCCACGGAAGCGGAACTCTTTGAGTATGACGTGATTGTGGCATTCGATCCGGACTGGTCCCGGTTGTCCGGCGAACAGCAGTCATTCCTGAATCGCTGGGTTTCTGAACATGCAGGCGGACTTGTTGTGGTGGCCGGCGAAATCTTCACTCCGCGACTGGCCGAAACGCCCGACTCGTTCCGGGATGTGAGTGTTCTTTATCCGGTGCTTCTGTCTCGGGTCGCACCGGGCCTCCAGTCCCCGCAGCGGGCAGACGAGGCATGGCCGGTGGTGCCCACTGCCGAAGGCCAGGTCGCTGAATTTCTGAAAATCGCCGACGCCCAGGGCAATGCCGACATCGAACTCTGGCAGAAGTTCCGCGGGATCTATCGCACATTTCCAGTCCGTGGACTCCGCGACGGCGCTGTCGTGCTCCTTGAACACAACAACCCCCGCGCCCGCACAGAACTCGGCTTTCCACCATTTCTGGTGAGTCAGTTTTACGGGAGTGGTCGCTGTGTGTTTCTGGGATCTGCCGAAACCTGGCGTCTTCGTGCCATTTCACCGCAGGGACATCAGCGGTTCTGGACCAGCCTGATCAGGGAAGCCGGCCAAAGTCGCCGCAGCCGGGGTTCCGTACGCGGGCAGCTGCTGCTTGATCGCAGCGAAGCAGCCCCCGGCCAGGCCGTCGCCATCCGCGCTCAACTGTATAACGCGGCACTTCAGCCACTCAACGCCGAAGACGTTCCGCTCACGATCACCGATCCCGATGGTGTGTCGCTCACCATCCCCGACCGTCTGAGTGCCGGTACCCGACAGCCCGGTCAGTTCCAGACCAGCTTCCGGCCTGTCAAACCCGGTCTGCACCGTATCACGGTGCCGATTCCCGAATCCCCTGATGTCCTCACAGCAACCCTCGAAGTGATTGTGCCGGGGCTGGAATCTGAAAACCCGGTCCAGGACACCGAAACCCTGACGCGACTCACCCGCGAAACTCAGGGTCGCTATCTGACGCTGTCCGACATCAGCACCCTCCCGGCTCTGTTGCCCGATCAGAGCCAGCCCGTCATCGTCGATGAACAGCTCAAGACTCTCTGGGACCGCGCCCCCCTGATGTACGCGGCCATTCTGCTGCTCGCCACCGAATGGGCACTCAGACGTGTCTGGCGACTTTCGTAAGAGCGAGCGCGCGATGAGTGAGCAGAATCCATTTGCACCGCTGCAGATTGAGGCCGGCTGCGTTATCCGTTTCGGCCGGTGAGCTGCTGCCGGATGCGGTGGAGTTCCTGCAGGGCCTGCAGCGGTGTGAGATGATCGACCTGAAGATTTCGCAGTTCGTCCAGTACTGGGTCTTCCGGGGATTCGAAGAGCGATTTCTGGCGACGGCGCTGAATCGGGGTTTCGCGTTCCGGGACGCGTGGGCGTCCTTCAGCATTGACGTGCTGATTTTCGAGTGAAGCGAGAATTGACGTGGCCCGTTCGGTGACTCGCTTGGGAACGCCGGCGATTTTGGCGACGTGGATTCCGTAGCTGCGTCCGGCAGCTCCCGCGATGATTCGATGCAGGAAGACCACGTCATCGTTGCTCTCACGCACCGCGACATTCCAGTTGGAAGCCTGTTTGAGTGTGCTGGTGAGGTCGGTGAGTTCGTGATAGTGGGTGGCGAACATGGTGCGACAGGCAATTTCGTCGTGCAGAAATTCTGTGATGGCCCAGGCGAGTGAAATTCCGTCGTAGGTGCTGGTGCCACGGCCGATTTCATCGAGGATTACCAGGCTGCGGGAGGAGGCTGCATTGAGGATTCTGGCGGTTTCCGTCATTTCCACCATGAAGGTGCTCTGTCCCCGCGCAAGTTCATCGCTGGCACCCACCCGGGCAAACACGCGATCAGCCAGGCCGATGCACGCCGATCTGGCGGGGACGAAGGAGCCGATCTGGGCCATGATGGTGATCAGCGCCGCCTGACGAATATAGGTGCTCTTGCCCGCCATGTTGGGCCCCGTGATGATCTGAATGCGGCCGGAACCTGGATGACCCTGAGCATCGGGCGGGACTCCCAGCTGCACGTCGTTGGGGACGAACTGTCCGGCCGGCAGGAGGCGATCGAGCACCGGGTGACGGCCGTCACGGATGTCGAGGATCGCGGTGTCTTCGAGTGTGGGGCGGCAGTAGCGACCATTCGCGGCGACCGAGGCGAGACTGGCAAGGACATCAATTTCAGCCAGCGCTTCGGCGGTCTTCAGGAGTTGCGGGACGGCGCGGGCGATCTGGTCGCGGAGGGCGTTGAACATGTCCGCTTCAAGAGCACGGGCGCGGTCCTCTGCGCGGAGCACTTTGTCTTCATATTCCTTCAGTTCCGGGGTGATGAACCGTTCCTGGTTCTTGAGTGTCTGCTTGCGGATGTAGTCGGCTGGAACCTTCTCGCTGTTTGCTGCGGTGACTTCCAGGTAGTATCCAAAGACCTTGTTGAAGCCGATTTTCAGGCTGCTGATGCCGGTGCGTTCAATTTCTCGCGCCTGGTATGCCGCCATCCACTGCCGTCCGCCGCGCATCAGGTCGCGGAATTCGTCGAGCTCAGCGCTGAAACCCGGGCGAATGACGCCTCCATCGGAAACAGTCGGCGGTGGATCTTCGACGATTGTTCGGGTAATGGCGGAGTGAACTTCGGGGCAGAGTTCAATCAGCTGTTCGAGCTGCTGGAGGCGGGCGGCGGAACGCTGGGACAGTGCGGAACGCAGTCTGGGGAGCTGTTCGAGGGTGCGGGCCAGGCAGACCAGATCTCGAGGACTGGAACGGCCAGTGGCGACGCGGGATGTGAGTCGCTGGACATCCCAGATGTGTTTGAGCAGATCGCGGAGCTCTTCGCGGAGCGAAGGGTTATCGAGCAGTTCCGAGACGGCGTCCTGGCGGGCGGTAATCATGCTGGCATCGGCGAGCGGGGATGCAATCCATTCGGACAGCAGCCGTGAGCCCATTGGTGTGCAGGTGTCGTCGAGTACTCCCAGGAGCGTGAAATCCCGGCGATTGTCGCGGATGGTCTGAGTCAGTTCGAGGCTGCGGCGAGTGGCTTCGTCGATGATCATGTGCCGCTGTCGACGGAAGTACTCCAGCCGCAGGATGTGGGGGAGTGCCGAGCGGGAGGTTTCACGCACGTATTCAAGGAGCGCACCCGCTGCTGTCACCGCGGGTGTGTCTTCAACGTCGAAGCCTTCGAGCGTTTTTGTGCCGAAGTGATCGTTGAGCAGTCGGCGACATTCCTCGCGGGCAAAGCACCAGTCGGGACGAGTGGTGAAGACGATCGTGTGGCCATCGCTGCGACGTTCGGCAAGCGGACCGGACTGGGCCGCGGTTTCAGGAATCAGACATTCAGCCGGGCGAATGCGGGCCAGTTCGTCCTGGAGTTGCGCGGCGTCGATGTCGGTCAGCTGGAAACGGCCAGTCGACAGTTCCAGCCATGCCAGCCCGAAACCGGCTTTGGACGGCGCGAGGCTGGCGAGAAAGTTGCTTTGACGAGGGTCCAGCATCTGATCGTCGGTGAGCGTTCCGGGGGTGACGACACGCGTGACTTCCCGGCGGACCAGGCCCTTCGCTTTTTTGGGGTCTTCGACCTGATCACAGATGGCTGCACGGAAGCCGGATTGGATGAGCTTCTGCAGGTAGGTGTCGAGCTGATGCCAGGGGAATCCGGCCATCGGGATCGGATTCTCAGAGCTTTTGTCGCGACTGGTGAGCGTCAGCCCGAGGACGCGGGAGGCGTTCTGGGCGTCTTCGAAGAAGAGTTCATAGAAGTCGCCCATGCGGAACAGCAGCATGGCTCCGGGATGCTGCGCCTTCACGGCGTGGTAGCGTTCCATCATCGGCGAAAGTTTGGTCATGGCGACGACTCAGGCGAAGACTTCAGAGCGACTTCACATCAGGAAAAAGCATGCTCACGCTGGTTCGACGGTGAATGGAATAAATCGCCTGGGCGAACAGCGGAGCGACGGAAATGATTTCAAAGTGCGGGCCGAGCGATTCGACGGGGGGTTCGATGGTGTCCGTCATGAACATCCGGCGAATATGGCTGCCCTCAATCCGATTCACCGCGCCGCGCGACAGGACTCCATGTGAAACCGCAGCGAAAATGTCGCCTGCTCCGCGGGCTCGGAGCACTTCTGCCATGCTGACGAGCGATCCGCCCGTGATCGTAAAGTCATCCACCATCAGCACATTGCAGCCACGCACATCGCCGATCACTTCAAGCACCTGCGCGGTTTCGGAATGATCCTTCCGCTGCTTGTTGCCGATGACCACTGGCACACCCAGCAGATTCGCATAGGCCGAAGCCGACTTGGCAAAGCCGACATCGGGGCTGCAGATCACCAGATTGGGAATGTTGAGAGAGCGGATGTGGTCACAGATGACCTTTCTCGCGTACAGGTGATCCACGGGAACACTGAAAAAGCCCTGTATCTGGGGACTGTGAAGGTCCATGGTGAGCACCCGGTCAGCCCCGGATGCCTCGATTGCATCCGCACACACCCGAGCTCGGATTGACACTCGAGGTTCATCCTTCTTGTCGCCCTTGGCATAGCTGAAGTAGGGAATAACGGCGGTGACCTGAGCAGCGCTGGCACGCTTCAGAGCGTCGATCCAGAACAGCAGTTCCATGAAATTGTCGTTGACAGGGCGATGCACCCCCTGAATCACGAAACAGTCGCGACCGCGGACGTTTTCGAGCACTCGCACAAAGACGTTTCCCTCGCTGAACACCTGAGCCTGGCAGGGGGTCAGAGAGACGCCCAGGCATTCAGCAATACGGGCGGCGAAAACCGGATTGCCGGAACCGGCAAGGATCGCAAGATCCCCCATCGGGGCGGAAGGCGCGGGATAAGACAGGTTGGGAGCGTCCGGAGGCCGTGTCATGGATTCAGATTCGGGCACAGGATTTTGACCGCGCACCGCCGAGAAACAGTCACTGAAGCTGGGGAAAACCGTAGTTTACAGGAGCCGATGGGCATGGCAACTGTGGGGGCGTGTGAGGACTGCTGACGCGGGTCACCGGGAAACATGCTCTTTCAGAATTCCTCCCTTCACCCCCCGCTTCCCTCCGATTTCACAAAGTTCTCTCGGTTTTCCCGACGATTTTTCGATTGACTTACACTAAAATCCCTCCGAAGCAACTCAGCTTGGTCGGGTTGATTCCGGTAATCACGTTCTCGGCCACTGGCCGCTCTCCGCGGAATTCTTCTATGACTCAATCGTCCCCCGCATCGTCCCTCCTTGCCCGCGTTCAGCGACGACTGACCTGCGTCCATGTCGCCCGCACCCTGCACCGCAGTCTCCTGGCCACCGTCGGATTCGGTTGCCTCGCAGTCCTGGCCGTCAGACTCCTCGGATTACTTCCCCCGGGACGCCAGCACCCCGAATATGTGCTCATCGCCCTCCCTGCCGTCGCTGCGGTCCTCACCTGGCTCTTCGCCCGCCGCGCAGAAGCGACCCAGGCTGCCCGCGTCGTCGATCACCATGCACGCACCGATGACCTCTTCCTGACCTTCGCCACACTCGCATCCTCCGCTGGTCACTTCCAGCCGCTCGTACTCCAGTCCGCAACTCAGGCTGCCTCCGGAATTCAGCCCGATCAGGTCGTTCCATTTCGCCCAAACCGCCCCATGGGCCTCCAGGCACTGCTCCTTGCCACCTTCGCTCTGCTGCTCTGGTTCGTCCCCACCCTCGATCCGCTCGGCCGCGTCGAAGCCGCCACACGAGTTGATCGCGAAAAAGAGCGTCTGAAACAATCCGTCGAAAGCATCCGTCGCCGCGAACAGCAGGTTGCTCGCAAACTTCAGCAGGCCGAACAGCGATCACAGGAAATCAACAAAAAAACCGAAGAAATGCTCGCTGCACTTCGCAAAATGAAGCCAGCCGAAAAACGCCCCAACTCCGAAGTGCTCCGCGAACAACAGCAGTCCATGAACCAACTCTGGAACAGCGCCTCCAGCGAAAGCGTTCGCGAAATGCTTGCCAAAACCGGGCTTGAAATGCAGTCCGGTGAACAATCCCGCAAAATGAACGAATGGCTCCGTGACCTGCAAAACGGAAACTCAGAAAATCTTCAGAAAGAACTGAAAAAGGCCCAGGATTCCGTGCAGGCCATGCTCAATGCAAAATCCCCCGAAGAACGCAGCAAAGCCGCCTCAGAACTCCGCAAACAACTTCAGGATCTGAAGAAATTCTCCTCCAGAAAAGCCGGCTCCAAAGAACTCGAACAGTCCCTCGACCAGGCACTCAAAGCTCTCGAAACCCTGGCCCAGAAAAAGCCCCCGGGCAGCCAGAACGGCGAATCTTCCAAAAGCGAATCGTCAGACAGCGAATCCAGTGATCCCTCCAGCGAAGAACTCGCCGAACAAGCCCGCCAGGCCCTCCAGGAATCCCTCGAACTCGCCCGGAAAGAACTCCAGGACATCGCTCGGTCCGCAGAAGACATCCGCAAGGTTGAAGAAGCCCTGAAAACACTCCAGCAGGCCGAAAAACTCAACCAGCAGGGGCAACTGGACGGCGAACAGTGCGAAGGCTGTCAAAGTCTCGCCGAATACGCCGAACGATTCAAAAAGATGCAACAGAACGGAGAAGGTGAAGGGAGTGGCGGAGTCGGCGGTCAAGGTGGCATGATGGCCGAAGACAACAGTGACCCGGAAGGCTACAAGGACGAACGGACTCGCGGACAGATTACCGCCGGCAAACTGCTGCTTTCCATCCGCACCCGCGAAGCGGCCACCGAAAAAGACTTTGACCCCGAAGAACTCCGCAAATACAGAAACTCCGTCTCCGAAATTCGCAGCGGTGTTCAGGCAGCGATCGAGGCGGAAGAAATTCCCCCGGGCTATGTCGATGGAATTAAACAGTATTTCGACGCACTTCAGCCTCCCGAGAACGCACAATCCCCCGAAACACAGCCCGTTCCCTGAAATCCCCGCTCACCGCAGCCTCAGTCGCTCAGGGCCCGTCCGCCACTCCTGCAAACTGATCGCTCGACCACCTGCCACGATGATGTGGTCCACCAGAGGAATCCCAATCAGTTCACCCGCCTCCTCCAGCCTCTCCGTGACACTCAAATCCAATTCGCTTGGAGTGGGGTCACCCGATGGATGGTTGTGAACCACAAGGATGCTGTTGGCGGCATCGCGAATTGCCGGACGAAAAACCTCTCGGGGATGCACCAGACTGTTTCGCAGCGTCCCAACCGTGACTTGATGGCAGGAAATCGGGTGGCTTTTGCTGTCCAGTGTCACCATGTGAAACTCCTCCTGCCGTGCGTCCTGAGCCAGACGGCTGAAACGCTCCTGACAAAATCGCAACGCGTCCCCGGGATTGGCGATCCGTTGCCGATTGCGAAACGCACCCTCCGAAGCGGCCTGCACCCGACGCCCCAACTCGATGCCCGCCATAATCTGGCAAAACGCAGGAGCACTCACCGCACGGCTGATTTCGCGAAGCTCGGCCAGCCCCAAATCCGGCAATCGTTCAAGATGCTGCCCAATCCGTACAGCAATCTTCTCCCCGGCCTGCAGTGCTGATTCCCCAGGACGACCTGAACGGATGAGTATCGCCAGCAGCTCGGACAGCTTGAGCCGCGTTGGTCCCTGCTCAATCAACCGCTCACGCGGACGGTCAGATAATGGGGTCGCGGTGAGCTGTGTACCGATGATTTGTGACGAAACCCAACTGCTCACATCGAATTCGCACGCTGCCTGCTGCCAGCGATATCGCGGTCCGTTGCTGTCCGACAACTGCTCCAGAACCCCCTGAGCGAGCAACTCATGCAGGATGCGGCGAGTCACCAGCGGATGCTGGCCAAAACAAGGCTCTGCCATCTCGGCCAGCGTAAATTCGGACTGATCACGCAGACGTGTGAGGATTGTTTCGTACAGGGAGTGCTGGTCCGGCTGAAGTGGCTTGGCAGTCACAGTGATCGCTCCAACGTTTCGCCTTATCGCCCGCGAATCCTCTGTCAGATTGCTGGCGGGAGGGGAATGTAAAGATTGCATTTGGGGGATGTTGCATGGCCACCCAAATTACTGGAGCGATCCGGCGGAATCGAGATATGTGTGGGAAAAGGTGCCTTCGGCCATCGACGTCCGGGTACTCTGCAGCGATTGTGACAATCGGGTGGGATTTGCGGAATTGCGGCACACTCCCCACGAAATGCAAATGCTGATATTCTCCGCCCGACCCTGTTCTCCCGCATGAATTCATTCTCCAAGGCCACGGCAGATGCGCCGCTTACACACGCTCCTGATCCCCTCCCTGCAACTTGTCATCGCCTGGTCAGCCTCTCCTGCCAGCCTCCCCGCACAGCTCCCGGAAAATGCTTCCGGACACCCCCCCGCGACATTTCATGTCGCCGTTTTTGACGGACCGGGGGTGAGCGAGTCGATTGGAAGGGTTGAAGAGGATCTGAAGCGATCGCAGGGAATTCGACTTGAACGCGTCAATGTCGAACAGATCATTTCCGGGGCACTCAGTGGAAAACACGTGGTGGTCTTCTCAGGCGGCTCCGGGGGAAGGCAGGGCCGAGGTCTGGGCGAAACGGGACGGGAACAGGTCAGAAAGTTTGTTGCTGCAGGAGGCGGTTACGTGGGAATCTGCGCCGGAGCCTATCTGGCGTCGGCTGACTACGAATGGTCCCTGAATTTGCTCGATGCTCGTGTGCTCGATCGCCAGCACTGGGCCAGGGGCTTCGGGAATGTGGAACTGGCGGTGACCCCCGCTGCCTCCGAAATGCTCAGGCTGCCTGTAAAAGCCACCATTTACTATCATCAGGGGCCACTCTTTGCACCCGCGGAGAAAAAAGACATCCCCGACTACCGGGAGTGGGCTCAATTTCGCACGGAAGTGAGAAAGAAGGGAGTTCCTGCCGGCGTTATGCCCGGGACAACGGCCATCGCGGCAGGCGAGTTCGGTGCAGGGCGGGTTCTCGCAATCAGTCCTCATCCCGAACGCACTGAGGAATTAAACCATGTTTTGCCTGCTGCCGTCTGCTGGGCTGCCGGCAGCTCCCAGGGAACCCCAGCTGCAAAGGCAGGGCAATGACGGGAACCACTCGACCATCTTTCCCCACGGTCAGCGAGATCTGCTCACAACTCGACTCGTTCGCACCCCTCCGCCTCGCGGAGTCGTGGGACAACACCGGACTCCTGCTCGGCCACGCCCACGTCCCCGTTCAAAAAATGCTCACCTGTCTCACGCTGACTGAACAGGTTGCATGGGAAGCCGTCGGAACCGAGGCCCAATTGGTGATCACCCATCACCCTGTGTTCTTTCGACCCCCTCGAAAACTCACGGATGCGACAGATGAGGGAAGAATGGTGCTGGTACTGGCGGAACATCGGATCGCCGTTTACTGCCCCCACACTGCCTTCGACAGCGCCGTAGCTGGAATTAATCAGCAACTCGCTGAATCTCTCGGGCTCGAATCCATCAGCCCATTAAGGCCGCTGGCTACCGACCCGTCTCTCGGTGCTGGGCGCTGGGGAGTTTTTCGAGAAGCGGTCCCCCGCCCTGAATTCCTTAGACGCGTGCAGCACGTCACGAGGGCGGCCTGGCTGGAGTGGTCCGCGGCGGGACCGGAGCGAATTCAGCGTGTAGCCGTCGGCTGTGGAGCAGGTGGTGAGTTTCTCGCAGATGCCGCTCGGCTTCAGTGTGATACGTTCGTCACCGGAGAATCCCGGTTCCACGGAATTCTCGAAGCTCAGGCACTGGGGCTGAATCTGGTACTGGCCGGACACTACGAAAGCGAGCGCCCCGGGGTGGAAGATCTTGCCAGGAGACTTCGGGAGTGGTTCCCGCAGGTCCAGACTGCTGCATCAGCCGCTGAACAGAATCCTCTGCGGCTCTACACACATCAGGAACTCAGGAATGTCTGATATCGACGGCGACTCGCATTCTGCTGCAACACCAGATGCCCGCCACAGTTGGCAACTCCCGGAGTCGGCCAATCAGGCTTTCTTACGCGGGCTGTCGCTGCGCTGCCCATTGTGCAGCACCGGAAGCCTGTTTATTGGTTGGATCCGGATGCGAAAACAATGCGACCACTGCGGATTTCTCTTCGACCGTGGTCCCGGATACTTTCTCGGTTCCACCTACATCAACTACGGGGTCACCACACTTTCAACCACCGCGACATACATCTGGCTCCGATTTGGCCTGGGAGTCCCCAGAAACCTGCTCGTTCCTGGGCTCGCAGCCTTTTGTGTGATTTTCCCTCTAGTTTTCTTTCGCTATTCACGATCATTGTGGCTGTCTTTCGACTGTTGGCTCGACCGCCACGGGGCGTTGGACGGACGGGATAAGTCTCGGTAAGCCCGTGGCCAAATTCTTTTTCAAAGAAATCCGGCCCGCGGCATTGACTCGAAACTTCGGGCGGATATACTTCGCCCTCCCGCTGACACCCGTCAGACGCGGGACACAAGATCCGGTATCAAAAATAAAAATCTGATACAAGATCTTGTGGTTCGGTTGAAAAAGAAGTCGACAACTGCTAGACTTCCGGGACGCAAGCCTGCTCTTGCGGGTAAGTGTTAGTTGATCTTTGACAACATGATTGAGTAAGTGAGCCTGAGAGATTTAGGCCGACGAAAGTTGGATCGCCATCCTTTGACCGGGATGGCAAAACAGGTCACTCTTCTTGCTAACTGCCAGAGGAAACTCTGGTGAAGCATATTTTTGAAGGGTTTGATCCTGGCTCAGAATGAACGTTGGCGGCATGGATTAGGCATGCAAGTCGAGCGATCACCAGCAATGGTGGGAGCGGCGAACGGCGTAGTAATGTGTAGGAACGTACCCTCTGGTCGGGGATAGCTACGGGAAACTGTAGGTAATACCCGATGAACTCTGCGGGGCAAAGGTGTGATTCCGCCGGAGGAGCGGCCTACATGATATTAGCTAGTTGGTGGGGTAATGGCTTACCAAGGCGATGATGTCTAGGGGGTGTGAGAGCATGGCCCCCACGACCGGAACTGAGATACTGTCCGGACACCTACGGGTGGCTGCAGTCGAGAATCTTCCGCAATGGACGAAAGTCTGACGGAGCGACGCCGCGTGCGGG
>JBJTOM010000222.1:0-3265 GCA_046074585.1 Planctomycetota bacterium
CCACCGGCCGGCCGGTCAAGCTGATGCTCGATCGCGACCAGGAGTTGAAACTGGGCGGCAATCGCCCGTCCGCCTACCTCAAGGTCAAGCTGGGCGCGGACGCCGACGGCGTGATCAAGGTGTGGGACAGCGAGCACTGGACGACAGGCGGCGCGGTGGGCGGCGGCGTCACGCACAACGGCGTGATTCCGTATGTGTTCGAGCCGAAGAACTATCGTCGCAGCCAGATCAACATCAAGACGAACCTCGGTCCGCAGCGTGCTTGGCGCGCTCCGAACCATCCGCAGGCGTGCGCGATCACCCAGACCGCGCTTGATGACTTGGCGGCCCGTATGGGGGCCGACAGCATGGACATCTTCCTGCGGAATCTGGGCACGGACGACGCTCGCCGCATCGGCGGCGCCAAGCCGTCGGTTTATCGGGCCGAGATCGAACTGGCCGCGAAGCTGATGGACTGGAAAGCCAAGTGGCATCCGCACGGCAAGGGAGCCGCCAAGGGCTCGGTCGTCGATGGCCTCGGGCTCGCCATCCACACTTGGGGCGGCGGCGCGAATGACTCGAACTGCAACCTGAAGATCTATCCGGACGGCAGCGTCGAGACGTTCTGCGGCACGCAGGACCTGGGTGTCGGCACGCGGACCGCGATCGCCATCGTGCTGGGCGAAACGCTCGGCATTCCCTACGCGGGAATCAAGGTGAACATCGGCAGTTCGAAATTGCCGGTCAGCGGACCGTCGGGCGGCAGCACGACGATCGGCGGCGTGTCCGAATCGCATCGTCGAGCGGCCACGGACGCCCTGGCGCGGATCAAGGATCTGGTCGCCAAGAAGCTCGAAGTCGCCGCCAGCACGCTGGTCGCGGCCAATGGCCGAATCGGCGTGAAGGGGCAGACCGACAAGAGCCTGTCGTGGAAGGAGGCCTGCAATCTGATCGGGATGCGGCCGCTGGAAGTGACCGGTTCCTACAAACGCGGCACGCCTTCGCCATTGTCCAATTCGACGGTGGGCGGCGTGCAAATGGCGCACGTCCTGGTCGACAAGGACACGGGCGTGGTGAAGATCAACAAGTTCGTCGCCGTCCAGGACGGGAGTCCGCGGGCAACGGCGCTGCGAACGCCGCCACCGAGCTGCGCACGTGAGGAAGCGGGTTGCGCAGCCGCCCCCGATGACGTTTTGAAGTGGGAAGTGGGGCGTTGCTGGGTGTTTGACCCCTCACCCCCGACCCCTTTCCCCTGGGAGGGGAGAGGGTGGAACAGCGGGAGTGTTCGGGGCGTGTACGGGCCGATTGGCATTGGCCGTACGCCACGGGGCGTCTTTCAGTGGCATGATCAGCCGAGTGCTGCAGACTGGGAGGAGGAGTGAACGACAGCCCAGCCGTCCCCTTTTCCACACTGTTTCATCATCTCGGCTTCGTCCTCCCTGCGACACTCACCCCCGCGCGTCCCTGTGGAGCGAAAGCAGTCGGTTGTCAGGGGGTGCGGAAGAGATCCAGAAAGCGATCTTCGTAGGCAGGAAAGACGCCGAGCTGATCGAGTTGATTTTTGAGTTCGAAGGCGCGTGAGCGGTCGGCCTGGGCGTGTTCGAACAGCTGTTCGATGGTGCGTTTTTGTTCGCTGCTGAGTGTCGGGGGGTTGGGAGCTGAAAGAATGGCTTCCGAGGCTGGCAGGTCTTCAGCGAACTTTTCGGCGTCCTCGTCGCTGAGCTGTTCGCGCAGATTGGTCAGCAGGCTGCTGAGTTGTGTCTGGACGTTGTCAGCCTGTCGCTGCATTTCAGAGAGATCGATTTCCAGCCGGGACAGAGACGCGAGTGCGCGGAGGGCGACCAGCGAAGCGGGTGGAAAGGGAAACTGCGAAAAGACTCGAGGAATTTCACCGAGGATACCCAGTCCCTGAATTCCGGCTTCGGCTGCGGCCGCCAGCACGAGTCCATTCAGACCGCTGATGCGACCATCTTCAAGGGGAGTGGCACCCAGTTGTTCCAGTTCGTGGAGGCCGGCGAGATCGGTGGCAATCGCAAACATGCGTGGTTCGGCCTCCGGTTCCATCTCGGACGCGACGGCGGCCAGTGTGATGATCCGGACCACTCCCAGTCGGTGGGCGAATTCGAGGACGCGTCGGCAGAAGTCGATGCGTCCGCTGGACGGCTGTGCTTCACTCAGGAGCACAAGCAGGTCGTGTTGCCCATGCGGATCCTGTCGAACAAACAGTCGGCTTCGAGGGGGTTGCAGGGGCTGCACGAGTCCACGGTGTACGTCCACCTGCTCCGGGTCAAAGAACTCCTTCGTGGCAAGTTCTGCGAGGAGCGTCATTTTCAGTCGTGCAATCAGGTAGTAACCCGCTCCCATGGCGACATGTCCCATGCCTGGCCACACAGCGAGCATCCAGGGATGTTTGAGTTTTGGAGTTTCGGACATACAGGGGTTCCCCGAGAAATTGGGGGGGATGAAGAAAGCGCAGCAGGGGAACCGCTGGGCACTCAGCGTGCCGGTCAGGGAAAGGACTGGCGAAGTCACCGGAGGAATCGGGACAAGGTGAACGAAAATCAGCAAAGTCTCGACACAGATCACCTCCTGGTTCCAGCCCTGGCTTCAGTTCAGTACGGCGGGTTCGGCAGCAGCGTGAGTTTACGGCCGGAGGCGTCAGCCTGATCAAGAGCGCGATGAAGTTCTTCGAGGCGTCCGAGAATGTCACTGCTGTGTCCGGAGCCTTCTGCGGGGGGCTCGGCGAGGAACCTGATGGCAGCATGTACGTCGTCTTCGCGTCCATCACTGAGCCGCTGGTGGAGCCGGTCCGTGAGTTGCTGCAGTGTGCTGCGCTGTGCAGAAACCAGCACACGGCGGGTCAGTCCCACGCCACCGCCGAGACAGATGGCTGTGAGCAGGAGTACGAACAGGGTGGCGAGGGAGCGACGGAGCCAGCGGATTTCAAGCGATTCGGCCATAATCCAGGCGTAGAGGACCCAGGCGGTGAACAGCAGCACAAGAACGGCAGCGAGATAAAGCATCGGGATAAAAACCACCTGCTGGTCGAAGTGTATGCAACAACCTTGGGGAATTTCACCTGGATTGTCGATTCCTGTCAATCTGGAAAAATCGGCGCGGAATAGCGAGGATGCCTGTATTGGCAAAGGGATTGGCCCCGTGACATTGGCGGGGGTTGAATTTGGACATCCGGATTAATGTGACTTGCTTTGAGCGAGGTGTGCCCCGATGACAGACTCGACCGCCGCTTTTCATCAGTCGCTGGTTTGGCAGCCGCAGCCGGCTG
>JBJTOM010000223.1:0-6406 GCA_046074585.1 Planctomycetota bacterium
TCGCCGATGCAGGACCGGAAGGTGTCCAGGCGCAGCGCGCACTCGTTGCCCAGGCCCGTCTGCTCGGCCTGCGCATCGTCGGCCCCAATGCCCTGGGGGTGATCAATACCGACCCTGCCGTCCGGATGAACGCCTCCCTGGTGCCGGCGCTGCCGGAGCGGGGTCGCGTGGGCTTCTTCTGCCAGTCCGGAGCGCTGGGATCGTCCATCCTGGAGCGACTGCGGGCGCGGGGGTTGGGTGTGAGCACCTTCGTCTCGGCCGGGAACCGAGCGGATGTCTCCGGCAACGACCTGCTGCAGTACTGGCAGGACGATGAAGACACCGATCTGGTGCTGATGTACCTGGAGAGCCTGGGCAACGCCCGAAAGTTCGCCCGGCTGGTTCGGCGCATCGCTCCGACCAAACCCGTGCTGATGGTCGGCAGTCCCGGTGCCGCCGTCTTCAACAGGAATGCTGTCACCGTCACCAGCATGGTCCCTGTCGCATAGGTCGTCAGCATCATGGCCGTCGCCTGCCCGCGTCCCTCCGTCATCTGCCGAATCAGCCTGTCCGCTTCATCCCGCATCACAGCCGGCAGACATCCTGTGGATTCCGCAGCAGCAATCGCGGCTGTGATTCCGGGGGGCAGCAGATCGTCGGTGAGTGTCAGCGCCGTGGCCAGAGAATGACCCGATTCCAGCAGTGTGAGCAGCTGGAAAAGCTGTTCAGACCATTCCCCCCGACTGGACAGGGCCTGCGCCCTGATCACCTGCAGCAGACTTTCACCGCGACCGGAGGCACCCGACAGCAGCAGCAGCAGTGTGGCCTGTCTCAGCGGCTCTGAACGATTGCAGAAATACAGCCAGCGTCGCATCAGACTCATGACCAGAGTCCTCCTGCGGTCCAGCACTCCAGCCGCGGCGCGATCCATGACAGATCACCGAGCATTCGTACCAGTGGCATCAGCACGATCAGCCACGTTGCCGCCAGCAGCAGTCCGCTGAACACAACAATCACCATGCTGAAAATCAGTCCCGCAAATCCCGCGTCACCCCGGGCAGCCGCTTCAAAGGCCCCCGCCATGCCATCGAACGACTCAGACATCTGCCGCGAATCGGCCTCAGACAGCGGGCCACCATCGGAGCGGGTCAGGAGCACCAGCGGGACTCCGTTCAGCCAGCGCCCGGCCACCTCCGGAGCACTCCGGCCAGCATCCAGCACCGCCGCCACATCCGCAGCATCCCCGCGAATTCCGCGCCCACCCGTCACCGCCGCAGCCGACCGCACCATGCTCCCCGCAGCACCCTCCTGACGCAGATACGCCGCCAGCACGCGACAGAACGTGGCCTGCGAAAGCCACACCAGACTGCGACCCACAAATGGTATCCGCCCCGCCAAACCCTCGCAGCGACCAGTGAGCAGATTCAGCCCCACCACCACAAGCCCCCCCAGCAGCACTGAAAAAGCCGCAAGACTGATGCCGAAGAGCCACGAGTCGGCATTTGAAATAAAAAACGTCACCCCGAACGCGCCAATCACCTGCATGATCTGACGCACAATCGTCGCTGCGATAATCGCCAGACCGCCAGTGAACAGCAGACCCACAGGCAACGGGCCCAGCAGGGCTGTGGCCAACCGGTACCGCTGAAGCCTGAGCCGACCCAGAGCAGGTACCAGTTCTGCCAGCAGCTGCGTTTTTCGGCGTTCATCCAGACCGCCGAATTCCAAACCGCGCAGTTCCCCCGGAAGATATGGACGCAGTCCCTCCACGTTGCTCTGCCCCCGCTCCAGCTCTTCTGACAGCTGTCGCAGCAACTGTCGCGGACGATGCTGCAGACGCCTCTGCAACAGGTATCCGCACAGCAGCATGAGCACACAACAGGCGAGTGACACCGGAAAAACAGGGGCCGCGAACACCGGAATTACTCGCGTCAGCAGCAGACAGATCAGCGAGAAAAACAGGCTGCACATCGTCAGCCACGGCCAGACCATCAGCAGAGGATGCAGGAATGGTTCGTCCGCCACAGCCCGCACCGTTTCATGGGCCGGCAGATGCAGCAGTAATGCCTCCCGCAGTCGCTCACCTACCCGCAGCTGCACCAGCCGGGGCAGAGAACGAGCAGCCGGAAACAATTCGGAAACCGACAGCAGCGGCACAAGGTGCACATCCAGCAGCCCCTCCGACTGCAGCTGCTGAACAAGCCCCTCAGCAGTGGATGACTCGCGCATGCCAAACACCGGTTCACCAGTGAAGTGCCGAGCCTGATAGCGAAATTCGGGCATGGTTGTCGGTCCGGATTGACGAAACAGCAGAACGTGGCAGACGAACGGCCTTCAGGAAACTCCCAGATACAGCTCCACCACAGGCCAGAACACCAGCAGCGAAAATGCCAGCACACTCCCCACAGTGATCAGCACAAACAACGCCGTCGGCAGAATGAGCTGCAGCAGCAGCTGCCCACGCTCGAACTGCTGACGATAATAATCCGCAACAGACTGCAGACGCTCCCGCAACTGCTGTTCCCGACGGTCCGTTTGTCGCAGACAACAGGCCAGCACCGGCGGCAGGCCCCGCAGCTCACCAGCGTCCGCCGCGGCAGTTCCCGCTGCCGATCGCTCCGCCAGCTGCTGACAGGCTTTCTCAAGACTTCGTGATCCCGACGCCGCGCCAGCCAGCTTCAGCGCCAGATCCCACGGCAGCTGGTGCGCTGTGAGCAGTGCAAGCATCCTCGCCAGGGCATAACTCTGCAGCGATTGCACCTGCTGACGAATGCCAGGCAACAGAAACAGAAACCGCTCAGGCCCCCGAAACGCCATCGCTGAGGCACGGCCGGACAGCTTCCAGCTGAGCAGGATGGATATCACCGTGAACAGCGGCAGCACCACCCATCGCGGGTTCTGCTGGTTCCACTGCAACAGCCAAACCAGCAGCGGATTCACACTGGCAAAGTTCTGCAGCACCACGATGTCGTAATAGTGCAGCAGAAAACTGCGAACCACCAGCAGCAGTAACACCGATGCCATACCCGCCACCAGCAGCGGATACGTGGCGGCACGCTGCACCTGACCCCGAAGCGCCAGCACGTCCTCCGCGTAGTCCCCCATCATCTCAACCGTCAGACCCGGCCGACCGGACTGCAGACCCGCACCCAAAGCCGCTGCGGCCATCCGCGGCACACCGCCACGCTGCGTAGCCACTATCGCCGCTAAGTCCTCGCCCCGCTGCAATCGCTCCCCCAGCACCTGAAGAAAACGTCGCACACGCCGGCCACTGCCGGCAGAAATCCGTGCAAGCGAAGCTTCCAGTGGGAGTCCCGCGCGCATCACATTCCGCAATTCATCGGACAGTACCGAGAGATCGCTGATCTGAAGTCCCATACAACACCGTTATCCCAAAGAATGCCCGGGCTCCCTGACCCGACCCATCACCCGAAAGACCTCTTCCTGACTGGTCCGACCCTCCTGCACCGCCCGCTCAGCCCGCTGCTGCAATGTCACCTGGCCCGCCGCGGCGGCAAGCAAACGCAGTCGCCGAACGTCCGCTCGCTGCAGAAAGGCAGCCGAAAATTCCCCGTCCTCCAGCTGCAAACCCTCCGCCAGCACCAGCCGACCAAAATAACCCACGCCCCCGCAGACATGGCACACAGAAGCCGCTTCCACCCCAGTCGCAGAACCAGAGATTTTGTCTGGAGAACTTTGGCAGAGACAGCGCTTTCTCAGGAGTCGCTGACATACGACCAGACGAAGCGCACTGCGAATCAGATAAGGCTCCAGCTGCATCTCCAGCAGCCGCGCCAATGCCTCAACCGCCGATCCCGCATGAAATGTGCTGATCACCAGATGACCAGTGAGCGCCGCCTGAAACACCGATTCAGCCGTCGCCGCGTCACGAATCTCCCCCACCAGAATCACATCCGGGTCCTGACGCAAAAGCGACTTCACGCCGGACGCCAGATCAAAGCCGGTCGAAGTGCGGACCTGCGCCTGAGTCACCCCGGGGAGCGACGATTCAATCGGATCCTCCAATGTCATCACGCAGCGACTGGAACCGGACTGCCGAAGCACTTCGCGAAGACAGGCATACGCCGACGTCGTCTTGCCACTCCCCGAAGGACCGCTCAACAGAATCACGCCCGACGTTTCACACAGCAGTTCCGTCAGACTCTGCAGAATTTCCAGCGGCAGTCCCAGTTCAGCCGGAAGCCGCAACTGATCACTGTCGGCAAACAAACGAATGGCCACCTTTTCCCCGTAAAGCGTCGGGAAGCTGGACACGCGAATCTCCTGAGCACTGTGCTCGCGCGCCACGCGGCCCTCCTGCGGAACCTCGGTGCGGTACGTGAGCAGCCCGGCAATCACCTTGCAACGGGCCACCAGACGCGCGCCCAGATCCCGATCGAACCGCGCAATCCCATGCAGCACCCCGTCAATCCGCCACTGCATCCGCACCTGAATTTCTTCAGGAACCAGATGCACGTCACTGGCCCGGTGCCGACGGGACTCCTGAAGAATCAACGAGACCACCGCAGGCACATAGACGTCGTCCCGCGGAGACAGCCGACTGAGCGCCTCTGCAAAACTGCTGATGAATCGCCCGCTGTCCCGCATCACCGCTAAGCCCGTCCGTGAATCAGACAACCACCGTCTGAAAAAACGCCCAGATCCCAACCTGCCAATCATACAGGAAACAGCACCAAAACTGCAAACATCCCCCCTCTCGCCCCCTGAGCCGCCGGACGGCAGTCCGCGGGCTACAACCCCACCAACGCCCCTGCAACACCACTCCAACGCGCACGCACCTTCCGTGCGAAATCACAGCCGAAGGCTGCCGCCCAACCCCTCAGCCGCAGGACGGCAGTCCGCGGGCTACAACCCCGCCAACGCCCCTGCAACACCACCCCAACGCGCGCACCTTCCGTGCGAAATCACAGCCGAAGGCTGCCGCCCAACCCCTGAGCCGCAGGACGGCAGTCCGCGGGCTACAACCCCGCCAACGCCCCTGCAACATCACTCCCCGCGCGCGCACCTTCGGTGCGAATCACAGCCGGGGGCTGCCGCCCAACCCCTCAGCCACAGGACGGCAGTCCGCGGGCAAACGAACGCGCAGCCGTGCTTTGAAGACCCTGCGTTTCACTCGCCACAACATGCCCCCGACGCACACCCGCTCTGGATCCTTCCGCCCCCGCCCGATATGCTCCCCAGCCGGTGCACAACTGCACGTGCTGCAGCCTGCAGCCGCATCACCCTGGTTTCTCTGAATCTGGCGAACTGGCATGCGATGGGTTGCCTGGATCATGATTGCTGTCAGTCTCAGCATCAGCCTGCTGGGACTGCTCGGACTGGTACGGGCTGATGAACTGTACGGGCGGACGCAACTGGTGGAGCGGCAGATGGTTTGGCTGCTCCTTGCCCTCCCGGTTCTCGCCGCCACGGCGCTCGTGCCGTATCGGCTGCTGCGGCCCTTCAGCATGCCCGCTTACGGTCTCAGCCTGCTGCTGCTCACCACCGTTCTCTTTATGCCCCCCGTCAATGGCTCGCGGCGCTGGATTCCACTCGGGCTGTTTGATCTGCAGGCCAGCGAACCTGCACGGCTCGCCTTTGTCCTCGCACTCGCCGCCTGGCTCATGCACCGCCGCAGCCAGCAGTCACTCAGGGGACTTGCAGCACCGGCTGGCATGGCAGCCCTGCCCATGCTGCTGATCGTCCGCGAACCCGACCTCGATACCGCATTGCTCTTTCTGCCCGTCCTCGCCGCAATGCTCTACGCCGCCGGCGCTCGCACACGGCATCTGCTCGCCACAGCCATCGTCGCCACTGCCTGCCTGCCACTGCTGTGGACGCTGATGAGCGCCGAACAGAAGTCGCGCGTCGTCACCGTCTTTCTGCAGCAGGATGGGGGACCAGCACCCGCCGGTGACGGGTTTCATCTGCATCAGTCCCGACAGGTGCTGGCACTCGGAGGACTCCGCGGAAGCTGGCTGCAGCAGGAGCCGCCAATTGAGGACGCAGCAGCCTGGCAGCTGCCAGCCGCCCGGACCGACTTTATCTTCGTGATGATCGGCGAACGCTTCGGCCTCGCCGGCTGCGGACTCCTGCTCCTGCTCTACAGCCTGCTCATCATCGCCGGACTCATCATCGCCGCTGCCAGCCGAGAACCCTGGGGACGACTGGTCGCCGTGGGCATCACTGTGCTCCTGGGTGTGCAGGTGATTCTGAACACCGCTATGACCGTCGGACTGCTCCCCATCACCGGCACCGCTCTGCCCCTGTGCAGTTACGGCGGCAGCAGTCTCCTGTGTACCTATGCGTCCATCGGTATGCTGATCAATATCGGGACCCATCAGTCACTCGAAGCAACAGGAAGACCGTTTGCGTTTTGAAACGCAGCCTCTCACGGGCGCGGCTCAGGTGGGGCGTTTTGCGTCAT
>JBJTOM010000224.1:0-10018 GCA_046074585.1 Planctomycetota bacterium
GCACAATCGCGGCATCGGGCATCTTGAGAATAAGGAGTGGAAGGAAGCAGAAGCCGCTCTGGCAACGCTCGCTGAACGGCTCCCGCAAAACGTCCTGGCTGCTCGCAATCTCGCAGTCAGTCGAGTGCTGACGATGGTTGACCGCTTTTCACCTTATTCAGAGTCGGCGGATGCAGCGGCCTTTACAGAGGGACTGCGGCTGGCGGGTGAGGCGGTGGAAGAATACCGGGCTGTCGCCGGCACCGACGACGAGCGGGCCGTCGCCGAACTGCTCGCCGGGAAGCTGGCGGCCTTTGCCGACGCCCCTGGCCGTCCGCGGATCGCCGACGCCCTCAAAAACTTTCAGGACGCCATTCGGCTCTCAGGTGGTCGTCCCACGATGTGGTACGCGTACGCGAGGGCGCTGGAAGAAAATCGGGAAACGGCCGACAGTCCGCAACTGCTGGACGCCCTGGAAAAAGCACTTGAGCTGGCACCGGAGAATCTTGCCGTCATCACAAAGCTTCTCGAAAAGCAGGCCCTGGGGCTGAGTGCCACCAATCCGGAAACAAAGCAGCGGGCTGCCGGCATTGGCCGCACACTGGAGCTCGCTGCAGCACAGCTGGGGCCCCTGAACGCAGCGATCGTAAAGCAGCATCGCGTGGACCTGCTGGAGCTGATCGGAAAGGCTCTGGCCTCCGGGAATCCCCCGGCACCCGCGGCCTTGCGAGGTCCGGCGCTGACAACAAAGAATCTGCTGCTCCCGGAACTTGCACAGCAGATTGACATGCGGCGGATCGATCTGAATCTCCTCGAATACCTCAGCCTGGATCTCGCCGGATCGCTGGGGCTGACCCCTGAGCAGCGTTCCGCACTGCTGGAGCAAACGGCCCCAACGGTCCTCACGGGATTCGCTCCTGCCGACGGTCTGCCTTCCGTTGCCAGCGTCACGTGGCTGCAGCTGGCCGACATGAATCTGGACGGTCGGGATGACCTGGTGCTGCTGTCAGGCGGGCGGGTTCAGGTGTATTCTCCGGCGGTTGACGGTTCTGCGTGGACACTGCTGCTGGAATCACCCTCTGACCTGCCTGCATTCACGGGCTTGCTGCTGGCCGATCTCGACCGCGATTTCGACCGTGCGACGCTGGCGGATGTGAAGTTCGCTGCGGTGCTGCTGGATCCGTCCGGGGACCGTCGAACGCTTCCGCAACTGGCCGGACAGCCGCGCTGGTTTGACGCGGACTTTGATCTTGTGGCCTGGACAGCTGAGGGTGTCGTGCTCTTGAAGAATGACGTTGCGGCCGACGGAACCCGCCAGTTCACGCCACTTGCCAGCCCGCCGACGGTGCCGGGTGTAAGAACGGCAGTGGCGGCGGATCTTGAGGCTGACGGGGACCTTGATCTGGCCTTTGCAACAGCAGCGGGGGTGAGTGTCTGGAAGAACCTTGACGGAAGCAGTTTTGAGCCATTGACTGAGGGGCTCCGGGGGCCCGATTATCCGGACGGTCTGCAGTCGCTCCGCGCGGTCGACTGGAATCGGGACATGGCGATGGATCTGGTGGGTATCGCGCCCGATGGCAGGGTGGGTTGGCTGCAGAACATGCTGCATCTCCGATTTCGCTGGAATGACGGCCTTGCCGGCTCAGTTCCGCCCGCGGGCGCAGCGGATCTCGCGGTGGGCGACTTCAATCGTGACGGCAACTGGGACGTTGCAGCGGCTGGTGCATCCGGAGTGGTGCGAATACAGCTGAGCAATAACGAGCGTGCGGAGACGGCGGTGGTGACGACAGTGGGCAAAGCTGCGGCCGGTCAGCTGATTCGCGCCGACTTTGACAATGACAGTCTGGTGGACCTGCTGTCGTCCGGGAGGGATGGTCTGCGGCTTTACCGGGGGTGTGCTGACGGCAGTTTCGAGGACGTGTCGCATCTGTTGCCTTCGCTTGACGACCTGCGAGCGGCGACCGTTGCAGATATCGACAGAGACGGGGGTCTGGATGTCGTGGTGGCCACAGCCACAGGCCACCTGCAACTGCTCCTGAACATCGGCGGGAGCGCGAATGAATGGATGGAGATTGTTCCGCGGGCGATTGGCGAGGATTCGCAGTTTCAGACGCAGCGAGTGAACATGCATGGAACAGGTGCTGTGCTGGAAGTTCGCAGCGGAGCTGACTGGCAGGCGCACGTGATTGATGCACCGCGAATGCATGTGGGTCTGGGGCGTCAGAAACAGGCGGACACCATTCGTGTCATCTGGACCGACGGTGTGCCGCAGAACATAACGGATGTGTCGCTGCTGCGATCGCGTCTGGGAGTCCTTGCGCCACAGATTCTGAAAGGTTCGTGCCCTTACATCTACACGTGGGACGGCGAGAAATTCACGTTCTTCAGTGATTGTCTGTGGGCTGCACCGCTGGGACTGGTGCAGGCAACCGGAGATCTGGCACCGACGCGGGAATGGGAGTATCTGCTGATTCCCGGTCGCCAGTTGCGGCCGCGTGCAGACCGCTACGTGCTGCAGCTCACAGAAGAGCTCTGGGAGGCCGCCTATTTCGATGAAGTGCGGCTGATGGCTGTGGACCATCCCGCGGACGTGTCGGTGCTGACCAATGAGAAGGTGGGTTCGCCGGCAATGGCAGCTCACCGAATTCATACGGTGCGGCGCCCTGTGTTGCCCCGAAGCGTGATCAACAGTGACGGAGAAGATCTGCTGCCGCTCCTGAAGGCTCAGGACCAGCAGTACGCAAAGCCATTTCGTCGGCGCATCCTGCAGGGGCTGACGGATGAATGGACGCTGGAATTTGACTTCGGAGAGATACCGTCACCGGCTGATGGTTCCAGAGAGTCTGTACGGCTGGTGCTGATTGGCTGGGTGTTTCCAACGGACACCTCGATCAATACCGGGCTCAATCAGAATCCACGACTTCCTGATCCGGCACCGCCACGGCTGGAAGGGCGTCAGGCCGATGGTTCATGGAAAGTGCTCCAGCCGTTCATTGGCTTCCCGAGTGGCAAAACAAAGGCGATGGTGGTGGATGTGTCGGAGGCTGTCGCTGGCGGACAGTTGCGGTTTCGGATTTGTTCCAGCATGGAGTTGTACTTTGACCATGCGTGTGCGATTGTGAATGAGGCGGATGCGGCGACAGTGGTGCAGTCCTGTGAGCTGTTGCAGGCCGATCTGCACTATCGGGGATTTTCAAAGCGTGTGTACACCCCTGAATCGCTCTTCCGTCACGGCTACGGGCCCGAGGGCTATGACTATTCTGCGGTGAGCACAGCGCCGCAGTGGAATGAAATGCTGGGACGATTCACGCGTTACGGTGAAACAGCAGAACTGCTGCGAAGCCAGGATGACCGGTTGGTGGTGATGGGGCCTGGCGACGAGTTGACTGTGGAGTTCGCCGTGCCTGAGACGGCTGTTGCGGACGGCTGGGTGCGTGATTTCGTCCTGTACAACGTGGGGTGGGACAAGGATGCGGATCTGAGTACGGTGTATGGCCAGTCATCGGAGCCATATCCGACGCGGGCAATGCCGCAGTATCCGCTGAATGTGGAGCAGGATCGCGTGTCTTCAGAGGAGTACGAGCGCTGGTTGCGGGAGTATCAGACGCGGGAGTACGGGCGATTTCAATTTCGGGATGTTGTGCGTCGCCCAGTGCTCAAGGGCGCTGCGCCGTGACCTGCGGCTCCTGTCGGCTCGTGTGTGGATTGATTGACATCCTCTGCGCGAATTCAGAGAAGCAATTGGTGGACGACAGCAGCCGATTCGATGGCGATTCCAGTTCTGTTCGGTCTTTCCGGAGGCATTCTGATGTGGCTGATGCTGGTGGCGGCAGTGATGCAGTTTGGCGACGCGGATGCGAATGGCGACGCCTTGCCGAAGGTGCCGGCAGGATTCGAGGTCACGGAGTGGGCTCGGGAACCGCTCGTGCGACAACCCTGTTCGCTGGCGTTTGACGGTCGCGGACGGATGTTTGTGGGAATGGGGCCGCAGTACCGCAATCCGCTCCCGGAGACACCGGGTGACAGCGTGATGCTGCTTGAGGACACGGATGGGGACGGTCGCTGTGACCGTGCGCACGAGTTTGCTCGCGGCTTCAACACGATTCAGGGGCTGGCATGGCGTGGACGGGATTTGTGGATTGCGAATGCGCCGGATCTGACCATCTGCCGGGATCTCAGCGGCGACGACGTGGCGGATGAGTATGTCAGGCTGTATACGGACCTTGGAAATCTGGAACACGGCCTGCATGGGCTCACATGGGCTGCGGATGGTCGGTTGTACATGAGCAAGGGCAATTCGAAGGGGCTGACGGAACCCGGCCGGATTGCTCCCCGGGCGTTTAGAGAGCTATGGGGAGTCACAGCTCCTGAGGGAACACCGGACCTGCCGCCACCTGTGGTGTTCAGCCGGGACAAGTATGAGCGGTCCTATCACGACCCGGAAGACGACTGGGGGCGCGAGGGCGGGGTGCTCCGCTGTGAGGCTGACGGAAGTGGACTGGAGGTCATTTCGGGAGGCTTTCGGAACCCCTGGGACATAGCGGTGGACAGCAGTCTGGAGTGGCTGGGCACGGACAACGACCAGAACCAGGGCGACCGGGTGTTCAGTCCTTTTCGCGGCGCGCATTTCGGCTGGAACCATCCATGGAGTTCGCACTGGTCGCTTGAACCGCATCTGCCGACGGCGCCGGTGAGTGGTCCGATGTTTGAGGGGTCGGGTACGGGCGTGGTGTATTGTGATTTGCCGACGTTTCCAGCGGAGTATCGGCGGGTGTTCTTCGTGAATGACTGGCTGCGGAAGGCGACGTTTGTCTGGCGTCCGGCCTGGCAGGGTGCTCAGATGGTTCCTCGCAGCGGTGACTGGGAACTCTTCGCAGACGGTGCTGGCGCGCTGTATCGGCCCACCGATCTGGAGCCCGGCCCTGACGGAGCCTTGTATGTGCTCGGATGGAGCCGCGGTTATGGCGCGGAATGGCGTGATGGGAAGTTTGTGAGCGAAGGTCGGATCTTCCGGATTTGCGGGTCTGGCGAGGGTGCCGGACAGCACCGTGAGGACCTTGCGGCAATCACGGCGGGCACCTCGGTTCAGGACCTTATGGCAGCGTTCAGTGGCATTCTCCCGGCGCGACGCACGGAGGCACAGCTGGAGCTGCTGCGGCGGGGCGAGGCTGTCCTTGAAACGCTCTGCCGATCCATCGAACGCGGGGGTCTGGACGAGCAGCAGGAGACGTGGACCATCTGGACGCTGGCCCGACTGTTCCCGGCGGGTCTGTCGGGAGACGGATGGTTTGAGCAGCAGTTGCAATCTGCGGGTGCGAGTGCGAATTTGAGGCGTCAGTGTGTGCGAATTCTGGCCGACCGTCAGGTTCGCAGCGGCAGCAGCAGTGGATTGCCGGGCGGAGTTCGGGACCTGTTGAGCAGCGGGGATGCGCGGGAGCGTCTGGCAGCGGTGCTGGCCGTGCAGCAGTTGGCGGAGACTGCGTCAGCGAGTGCTCTTCTGGAGCTGCTGGGTACAGAGAGTGACGCAGTGGTGTTCTATGCAGGCTGGCAGACCATGCGTCGCATCATGAGTCGCAGCGAGCTGGAGCGAGCTCTGGAGGACGCTCGGGCGGGGGTTCGTCGGGCTGCATTTCTGGCGCTGGCGGAATCCGGCTGGATGCAGCCAGCGGTGGCTGAGCGGCTGGCCCAGACGGAAGCCACAGCATCGCTCTGGCTGGAAAAAAATGCCGGGGGTGGCGAAGCGGTGGTCCTCCGGGGCCGTCCATTGTCAGCGGGCGGGAGTCTTTTCGCGGATGCGGGGCCTGCTGCAGGTTCGGCGGCGACTTCGAGTCATGATCTCAGTGTGGTGCGGGACGTGCGGGCGAAGAGCGGGCGGAAGTATGATGTGCAGGCGGGTGGACTGCGGAGTGGGGCCGTGATTTTTTCTGACCGGGCTTATCGATTTCGCAGCGTACCTGAAGAGCTGGTGGGAGCAGATCTGATTCGGACGGCGAATGACGACGACGGTGCACAGGGCGAGGACTGCCTGCAGTTTGAATTGCGGATCCCGACCACGGTGATCGTGGGTTTGGACGAGCGAACGGCGGTGGTGCCTGAATGGCTGCAGCGGGACTATGAGGCTTTGGGCAGGCTGCTGGAGGCTGATCACTGGCGTATGCGGCTGTACCGTCGCAGTTTCGGGGCTGGACCTGTGGTGCTGGGTGGCAACACGCAGGACGGTCGTTCGGGCGGAAAAAGCAACTACACCGTAATTCTGCTCCCGCAGTTGTCGGGTTCAGGGATGGAGGATGAGCCGGCCACGGTGGCGGGTGCGGAGGAATTGCTGGGTGGGGCGAGCGTGGAGCGGGGGAGGATGCTGTTTGGGCATCCGCTTGGTGCGGGGTGTGGCCGGTGTCACAGTCTGGACGGGCGGGTGAATGGATTTGGTCCTGCTCTGGGAGACATTGGTCGCCGATCGGGTGCCAGGCAGATTCTGCAGTCGATTGTGGAGCCGAGTGCGGTGATCACGGAGGGTTTTGCGCAGCATGTGGTGCAGACGGTGGATGGGCGGGTGCATGCAGGCGTGTTGCTGGAGGAGAGTGGCCTTGCGGTCACGGTTGGCCTTGCCACGGGGGATCGTCTGGTGGTGCGGAAGTCGGAGATCGAGGAGCGTCGGAGTGAGCGAATTTCGGCGATGCCGGATTTTCGCAGCCGGCTGGGGAACGGGGATGTGGCGGATCTGGCGGCCTTTTTGCTGACACAGACGTCTGTGCCGCGTGCGTCGGCCTCTGGCGGTCCGCAGAACTCCGTTCGCTCGCCAGGTGCGGGGGGCGAAGGCATTACTGAGCTGCCGGATCGGCTGAAGTTATCGGATCGTTGGGGAGAGATCGGAGAATTTGTCTTTTCGGACCCTCGTATTCGTCGGCCATTTTTTGCCAATCTGAAGACGGTGCGAGGTTTTCATGTGACGCGGAACCATCCCCCGGTGGAGGGCCGGGATGCGCTCGATCATGACACCATGCATCCCGGATTGTGGCTTGGGTTTGGTGCACTGGGAGGGAGTGATTTCTGGCGGAACAAGGGGGTGATGGAGCATGTGGGGTTTGTGGTTCGTCCGGAGGTACGGGACGGGGTCATCCGTTTCGGGACGGAGTGTCTGTTGAAGGACGAATCCGGGCGGGTACTGGGACGGATGCAGCATCGGTTACGCCTGGATGTCTGGGAGGGACAGCGGCGAATTCAGTGGGAAGCGGAATTTTTCGCGGATTCCGGGGACCTCGCGTTTGGGGATCAGGAGGAGATGGGCTTTGGAGCGCGGGTGGCGACGGAGCTGACGGAAAAGTCGGGCGGGCGGATCAGCAATTCCGATGGGCTTGAAACAGCGGCAGGAACATGGGGTCGGGCGGCTGACTGGTGCGACTATTCGGGTGAGGTCACTGGGGAGCGTTTGGGAATTCTGCTGTTGGCATCGCCGCGAAATTTTCGTCGCAGCTGGTGGCACAACCGGGACTACGGGGTCTTTGTGGCCAACGCGTTCGGGCGTGCGGCGATGGGTCAGGGACCACGGAGCGAGTGGGTGGTGAAGACGGGTGAGCGGCTGCGTTTAAGCTATGCGGCTGTCCTGCATGACAGCCGGGACTTTGATCCGGCCGCTGCATGGGCGGCACTGCAGCGGGAGGAGTCCGATTCCGGAAAGAAATAAGGCAGCCGGGGAATTTCGCTTTTTTGCCAAATCCATCTTCTGCCAAAATTGCCGTTTCTGGTATGCTCGAACAGAAGTCCGTGAAAGCAGGGATCTTCCGGACGGTTTGCTGACCGGTCTGCCGTTGTGTGGCTGTTTTGGAAAAGGGTGTTTCCATGTTCTCCAGTCTGATTCGCTCCGTCACTTTGCTGCTCAGTGCTGTTGCCGTGTTTTCCCCTGCTGTAGCCCAGCAGAAGCTGGCCTGGAAATTCAACCCTGGCAGCCAGTTCAAGTACGACGTCACCCAGACGATGGTGATGGAAGTCACGGTGGCCGGCAACAAGACGACTCAGGAAATCAAGCAGAACATGGTCATGGGCTGGGACGTGCAGAAGCTGGGTGCTGCGGGCGACGCGGTGGTGGGGCAAACCATTGAAAGGATCAACATGGACTTCTCGGGAAGCCTGATTGAACCCTTCAAGTATGATTCGGCGGATAAGGCACCTCCAACGACCAGCATGGGTCGGCGAATTGCCGACAGTTATTCCCGAATTCTGAACCAGCAGTTTCAGGTTTCGATGAAGCCCACAGGTGAGATTACGAACGTCAAAATCCCTGAAACGCTCATGTCTGCCCTCACAACAAGCGGCAACGGAGTGCTCACGGAATCCATGGTCAAGCAGATGATGACTCAATCGGCAATCACTCTTCCCCCGGCGGCAGTCGCCCCGCGGACACAGTGGACGACGCGGCAGAGTGTGGATCTGCCTTATGGAAAAATGTCCATCACTTCAGTGCTCACCTGCAGGCGGATTGACAGTTCAACGGGGATGGCGATCATCGCGGTTGCTCCTGATATCCGGATCGAAAGTGGCGAGGACGCTGCCCAGCAGGTGACGCTGAATAAATCCGAGGGTAAGGGTGAGGTATCTTTTGATTTTATGAATGGTCGCATTGCAAAATCGACGCTGGATCTGAAGATGGACATGACGGTGCGGCTGAATGAACAGCAGATCGAACAGACGGTTTCGCAAAACCTCTCCATGGTGCTGTCTGAATAGACTGGGCAGTCGTCGTCCATGAAACGCATCTTCCTGACGCTGGCCCTGCTGGCTCACTTCAGCATGCTGGCTGCCATGATTCTCGGACTGCAGGTGGGCGATCCCATGACCATGGGGGGCCGTGATCCTGAGGTGAATGCCAGAATCGGCAGTCACATTCTGATTGGACTGGGTGCGCTGACGGGCATCACCATGGTGCACGCGCTGGTGTTCACGTGGTTTATGGGAACGGGCCGGTGGATTGAAGAGTCGTCGCTGGCCTACGGCTTGTCTGGCCAGTTTCATGCTCGCAGCCAGCGGTTGAAGTATTCTGTGCTGCCGGGAATTCTGCTCTCGTTTGTGCTCGTTCTGGCCACAGGTTGTCTGGGCGCGGTGGCGGATCCGGCGTCAGCAGCCAGCCTGCAGTCGGCGACCGGAATCTCTGATTCGGTGCTGCACCTGACGGCAGCCATCACGACGTGGCTGGCGAATGTGCTGATCAATCTGCTCCAGTATCTGCGGATTTCGGGGAATTCGCTGGTGGTTGAGGGCGTGCTGGCAGAGGTTCGGCGAATTCGGCTGGAGCGGGGCCTGCCGGTGGAGTAGGCGAATGCTGTCTGCATCTGCCAGCGGGATGCTGGTTGGCAGCGACTGCCGGGAGATAGCTGGCCGTGCTGGTTGGTGGGGGCTGGGATCACGGCCTGCCCACTGAGGAGTCCGGGGTGGCCTGGACGCTGAGGCGCAGATTTCGCCTCAATTTGCCTCCGGAATTGTTGGGGCCCGTGCCCGGATCCGTCTTCTTGTCGGATTCGTGCGTTTCGCTGCCACGGTTCGCCTTTTCCTCAACCTGTTCTGTCGGTTATACCGACTGAAGGATGTGGCAGAGTCCGGATGTGCGCCTGCGGAGTGAATCTGCAAAAATTGCCGGCGGATCGCGGATTTCCCTTGCTATCGGCCGGATCCTGTTTTCTGAATCAGGTCAAACCCAATGCTGCTGAACACCTGGCTTTCCTTCGCCCGTCGCCGCCTGTCTGCGGCTGCTCCCCGCCGTGCAGGTCGTCTGAATAGCCCGCAGGGCAGTCGGCTTGAAACGCTGGAAGCTCGCATGCTGCTTTCAGGCAATCCAGTGGATGTCGATTCGCTGGTGATCAATGCCGATAACCAGTCGCTGTTTACCAATCCGGCGGGTGGGCTTGTGGTGACGAACGCCACATTGGGCGCAAAGACCGGATTGATTATTGAGGGAATCAGCATTTCCCCAACATCCGGAGACTCGATTTCAGTCAGTCTGACCGGAGTGTCTCTGAAGCGGCTGGCCATTGAGTCGGTGAGCATTACC
>JBJTOM010000225.1:0-6539 GCA_046074585.1 Planctomycetota bacterium
AGCACGGGACGCAGACCGGGCGGCAGTCCCAGTGCTTCCGGCGTCGCCGAGCCGCTCGCCAGCCGCCAGGCCAGCTGCCGGGCCCAGGTGGTCTTGCCGGCTCCCGGTTCCCCCAGCACCACCACGCCCCGCTTTGCCTGCAGCTGACACTGCTGGAACATCCATTCCGGGCCCTTCTCCGCAAGGTCCTGCTCAACGGTCATTTCTGATTCAGCAGGATCGAGTTCCTTTGACGCGGCCGGCCCGTTGCCCTTCCCCTTCGGCAAGCGCTCCGGTTCGTCCTCCGACCGCTGCCGCGTGAAACGCACCATCCGCAGCGGGATGTAGACGTCATCAATCGGCAGATCCACCTGAAACGACCGCCCCATCCCGAGCAGCTGAATGCCGCGGGTGTCTTCGGTGAGGCGGCGGAGATAGTGGAGAATGGCAGGAGGGTGCGGAGGGAGTGGCGGGGGGGGTGGAGGCAGGTCACGGTCAAAGAACGGAAGCGATCTCGAGACTGCACCCGTTTGCCATTCGAGCGCAGGGGAATGGGGATCAAACGTTAAGGATCGATAACTCAATCCATCCTCGCAGATCCGGATCAGCCGCACCGAATTGTGATGCCGGGAACCCGAATAGGCCGCACCGCCAGTCAGGTGATACGCTCCCTGCGCGATTCGGTCCGGTTCCCGTACCTCGCCGTGATTGTGTCCGGTCAACAACAGATGACAGCGTTTTGCAAGAACGTCCTGAGTGTTTTGACGCCCCTCCCACGCGTTGGTCTCAGCAGTATGCCACCAGCCGGGTGGATGATGGATCAGGGCCACGACGGGTTTGGTCGACTCACGCGCGAACAGCAGCTGCTGCTGAGCGATCATGCAGTCCAGATGCGGATGGCCGATCCACAAGTTGCCCTGGTCCTCACCGCGACAGAACCATGCGGAATTCAGGGCGACAAAAGTAATTCCCTCCAGCTCGGTCATGCCTGCCAGGAACGACGATGTTCCAGCCAACACGTAAGACGCGACACCAGCCTCCCTGCAAAACTCCGAAAACGACGCGAATGCCCGCAAGCGATTTTTATGAATCGGAATCCGTAAGAGCCGGTCAGCCTCCTCAGATCCTGACGGCACTGCAACGCCCTCTTCCTCATCCCGATCAATATCATGGTTTCCAGGACAGACCAAAACGCGCTGATACCCAAGCCCAATGGCCCTCAGAAGGACGTCAAACCACAGCCTTGCCTTTCCGTAATCCGCTTGACTGCCCCGCCAGCCAATGTCCCCTGTCACCGCCACGATCGTCGGACGCCATTCCGGTTCCCTCCCGACGTGGTCAGTCAGATGTTTCACGAGAGCATCCAGGCAATTGTGGCGACGATCACTGGCAGACGGACCATCCCCTGAAGCAGGTTCCCACCCAAAATGCAGATCCGTCAGATGCAGTATGACCACCGGCGTCATGGCACGTCTCGCAGCAATCCCCTCACCCCCCTCACCCCCCTCTCTCCCTTCAGGGGAGAGGGGCCGGGGGTGAGGGGTGAAGGATGAAGGATGAAGGGTGAAGGGTGAAGGGTGAAGGGTGAAGGGTGAAGGGTGAAGGGTGACAAACCACGGACCACGGACCACGAACCACGGACCACGAACCACGGACCACGAACCACGAACCACGAACCACGAACAAGATATCACGGTCAGGGCAGACGGATCAATGAGCGGGGCCGAGCAATGGCTCGAAAACGGCAGGCACCCCTTCCTTCACTCTCCCCTCAGTCTCTCCGAACATAGCTACTGGCAACGCCGGTTCGCCAGGGAATCGCCCAGTATGGAGTCCGAAACACAGGGTCCAGTGTACTTGACGTTGTTTCGCTCTCTGAGGATCTGCTTCGCGTGCGCTGACTTTTTCCGAGTTCGAGTCCCGCTCCGCTGAGTACGAGCAGGCGCAGGAGTCCCGCGCCTGATTCTGCGTTTCGGTGCCATGCTCTTTGGCAGCGCGTTTGCGGAGCGGCGCGATTTGGTGCCGTGCTCGCGGCAGGGGTGCGGCTCAGCAGGAGCTTCGCCCTGGGATGAGGGAACGGTGTCAGCGGGGTAATCGGAGCCGCTTTCATCGCATCACCGGTGTTTACGCCCGTCAACCCGGTTGCCCGAGGCAGGCGAACCTTGAGCGCGCAGCCGATGTCAATCGGCCGGTGCGGCTCTGCAGAGCATTGTCAGCCTCTGCGAGGACTGTTGGTCGCACGCAAAGGCACCAGCACGCAAAGGAAGAACAGCAAGGGCGGAGTCCAAAAGACGACCTCCGGTGTTCTTCACGCCGTTTCTTCATCCCAGCTTCTCCCCCCCCCCCTACACTGTGCTGTTTGACAGACAGCCAGAGCCATTTTCGACTGCCGTCCGGTGGCTGAGTCGTTGTCCGATCCCTGGGCGGCGAGAGGCCTGTCGGTTACGGCACAAAGGCGAACTCCGGGGAATTGAGGAGCACCCAGAGCACATCTTCGGCGGTGGTACGCCAGGATTCGGTGAGGCGTTCTGTGGGGGGATCGCCGAGTTGGGCGGCTTGTTCCTGTTCGTGTTTCTGCCGTGTGGCGGCAGCGTTGAGGTGGTTGGACCAGCTGACGGAATTGCGTTTTGCCCGGGCCGGATGCGGCTTTGCACCAGGCACGACACGGTCGGCAAACCCTTCGGCCAGTTCCGCACTGAATTGCTGGAGTTCGGAGGCGGAGGGTTCGCGTCCCAGCACGCGCTGAAAGAGTTGCTCGGTGAGCTGCCGGGGCGTGGTGGCCGCGAGTGCCAGTTCGGTCAGGACGGTGTTGTCGCTGAGCTGCACAAGGCGATGTCCGGCATTGCCGTTGGCAAGTGTCAGCGGCTGAAGCACAGTGGCCTGATCATCGCGAGTGGTGGCGGAGAAGGGCCGTGAATCGCGCCAGCCGAAGACGGTGAGCAGATCGATCAGACTTTGGGCGACGGGGAGTGCCAGAGCGGGGCGGTCACGCTCGTTGGAGAGTGAGCACAGGTGCCAGGCGCGGGATGGTAAACCAAGGTTGAGGAACGAATCGTCGGGACGGCGGCCTTCGGGGTCGAGTGTGAGCATTTCGGCGTCGAAGGTTTTTCCGGCGGCGGTGTAGAGTGAATCGAGGAGCTGCTCGGCCGTCATGCGCCGCAGGAACTGGGCGCCGAAATGCCGGGCAACAGGCGAGTCTTCAGGGGCGGTGGTTCGCTGCCAGGCAGCCGTGTTCAGCATCAGCCGAGCACTGGCTCGGAGGTCGTAGCCGGACGCCATGTGGTGGGCTGCCAGCTGTTCAAGGAGTGCCGCATGGTCGCTGGTGCCGCTGTTCCAGTCTTCCGGGTCAGGCATCAGGCCACGTCCGAAGAGCCGGGTCCAGAGGCGGTTGGTGATCACCTGGGCGAAGTTCGACTGTGTGGGGTGCGTGAGATGCAGGGCGAGCTGTTCGCGGGTGTCGGCGGGGTTGCGCAGGAGTGCGTCCCAGAGTTCGGTGGCGGCTGTGGCGGTGCCGGCCCCGGCAGCATGTTCCCGTTTGCCGAAAGGCCATGCCGGATCGACGGCCGTGCCCGGTTCGATGCTGACTGTAATCAATGGTGAACGCGTGCCGTCCGGACGTTTGGGAACGCTGCTGGTTGGCGGCACCGGGACCGGGGCTTTGTTGAGCAGTGCGGCCATGGCGAAGAGCTGCTGCTGGGAAAAGTCGTTGACGGGTGAATCGTGGCAGCGGGCGCATTTGAGGCTGCGAGCGGTGAACGCTGATGACAGCACAATGGCGCGTTCGGCGAAGGGCACGTCGTTCTGAGATGCCATGGCGAACCCCGCAGGGCCTCCGCCCAGACGACTGCCCTTCATCTGCACGAGCTCTGTGGCGAACCAGTCCGTCGGCTTGTGATCCCGGAAGGATTCAAAAATCCACCAGCGGAAGGGGCCGGAGTTATTGAGTTCGGGTTTGAGGATCCCTGGGTTTTCGGCGAGCACATCCTGCCAGTAGGAAACCCAGTGGTCTGCCCAGCGGGGGTCATCAAGGTAGCGGTCAATGGCGAGACTGCGACGGGTTTCGGCGGGCTGTTCAAAGAACCAGCGGGCTTCGTCCGGAGACGGGATGACGCCGACAGTGTTCAGGGCGAGTCGTCGAAGGAATGTGAAGTCGTCCACGAGCGGCTGTGGGGTGAGGTTCTGGCTGGCGAGCGCTGTCTGGAGCTGAGCATCGATGTCGGCAGAGGTCAGGCTGGCAGCAGCGGGGCCGAGCAGTTCGCGGATGCGGGCATGCCGCTGGTTCCAGTACTGCTGTTCGTCTGCGGACAGACGCTGACGCTCGGCAGCATCCAGCTGCTGCACGCGGAGGAATTCGGAATCGGTGAAGAGACGCCAGGCGGCTTCGGTGAGCAGTTGCGGGGAGTCGGCGAAGCCCAGCAGCTGGAAGCCGGCTTCCCTGGAACCGATGGCGGCCAGCGTTTCCCCCAGCTCGACCCGCATGTTCTTTCCACCAGCCAACGCCTCAAATTCAACCACATGTGATCCCGCGGAAAGTTCGATGGGAGCCACCGCTTCCTGGTCACCCGCAGGGACCGGATGCATGGCGGGATAGAGCGGTTCCGGAGGTTCAGGGACTTCCTGATGACCATCTGAGGCATAGGGGGCCTGGGTGAGCCGCAGAATTTCGCGGCCGTCCACGAGCAGCCGCGCGGAGGAACGGGCGCGAATCAGCAGGTGGGTGCGGAGTTCGGGAGTGGTAAGCTGCAGACGCATCCGCACAATGACAGGATTGCTGCGGTCCCCGATTAAGCCCCCCGGAATGTACTTGCGGGGCAGCCGCAGAAGAGCCGCTGAAGACTGCGCCCATTGCTGAGTGATGCGGGTGCGTTCGCGATTCCACGGATCAGACTGCTTCACGTTCTCGCGCAGATCCACGAAAACCGCGTTTGCCGGCAGCTCGCTGGTGGCGACTTCCGGGAGCGACTGGGTGCGGCGAGTTGTTCTGGCGCGGTGCTGGATTTCGGCGTCGGTCAGCGCGCGTCGGTAGATTCGCAGATCATCCAGCTGTCCCTGAAAGGTGTTGCCCGGATTGCCCCCCGAGGCGGAGCCGATCCAGAGCTGATCGTCGTCGCCGTAGGGGGCGCGGGAGAAGGTTTTGCCACCCATGTCCCACGTGCCGTCAGTGGGCTCGCCATCAATCCATGCCACCGGCGGCTGGTCACTCCCGAAACGGAAGGACACGGCGACGTGATGCCAGTCGTCGTCGAGCGTGAAACCGGCGTTGGAATTCCAGCGGTGCAGTTCACCCGGAGAATCCGGCTGATCCGCCGAACGATACAGAAAACTGACACGCACCGTGCCACCCATCCCCCGCAGTCGCAGAGCCCAGCTTTGGTTGTCCCGAAGCGTTCCGGGGAGTCCGGTGCGGCCCTTGCCGATGAGATAGACCTGCTGACCTTCGGACACCGATGACGTGCGGACCCATGCTTCAAGGCCCAGACTGTCGCCGGACTGCATGTCCAGCCGCGCGTCAGCAGAATCGCTGAACTGCAGCCACGAACGCCCGTCAAGAAACAGCGCGGTGTTGTCGGCGGAACAGCCAGGGAAGACAGGAGGACGCGGGCCGGGGACGTCGAACCGGGGTGAACCCTGGACGGACGCGGGAACCAGACTGCATGGTGAAGAACCGAAACCAGAGTCGCTGAAGTCCCAGTGATACAGCGGCAAAGCCGGCGTCGGGGAAGACGGTTCATCCCCAACAGCCGGCAATGCGCTGGAAGCCGAAATCATGAACAGCAGAGTGTGGATAAGCCGTGTGACCCGCATGGCCGGGCTCCTGTGGATTGGCTGCGTTTGCGGCGGATGGCCGACAGAGATGCCAAAGGTTATCACCACAGGAGGGAAATGTCAGCACCGGAGTGGCGGTTAGTCGTCGTATTCGACCGAAATCATGCCGTTTTTCGAGACAATCTCCACATCGAGTTCCCCGAAGCAGAGCTCCACGCGGGTGTGGCAACGGGAAACTTCGACGTTCCGCGGCGGCACCGGCGGAACCAGAATCTGCACATACACCAGCCGATCAGCGTCGTGCTCACACAGAGCCGGATCCCGCACAGCGACAACGGCCGGTACAAAGTGGCCGCAAATGGTGTCGGCACCCCGGACTCGGACACAGGTCGCCAGAGGAACTCGGCAATGCACAAGTTCTCCGACCTCATGCACAGGCACAGGGACGGGAAGCGGACGGGGCTGGGGAGTGCCGTAGGACATCCGAAGACGATCGCTGCCAACACTGAAAGACAGCTCCGCCGACCGGCGCTCTTCAATCCAGCCAGGCCGAGAAATGCGGCCACTGTCGCCGAAACCAGAGCCAAAAGAACGATGGTCGCCAAAGCCATATCCGGAATCATATCCAGCATCGAAGCGATCACCGGGGGCGTATTCGGAACGAGAACCAAATCGATCATTCCGCACTCCACGGTCCACCCGGTCCTCAACACGACCGGAACCGGGCTGACGAACGCTGCCTGCCGGCACGCGGCTGCGGGATGGAACCCGGCTGCCACGCTCCAGCGCCTGCT
>JBJTOM010000226.1:0-8810 GCA_046074585.1 Planctomycetota bacterium
CGCGTCTGGCTCAATCGGTTGCGAACAGCAGTCAACCAGGCAGAAATCAGCATTGCGTCAACCCTGAAAAATCACAGATGAAAACAAGGCAGCACACTGCAGGCAAGTCACGTGTTGTATTGGATTTGCAGGAAATCGGAGGCGTTTGGTGAATGGAACCGCAGCAGTGCCGGGGAGGAGGCGGACCTCCTGCCGGTCACTACAGACGAAAAAAAAGCCGGAAACCAACGCCTGCAATCCTGTAAAATCGCGCAACACAGGCAATTTGCCGAGGATTTACGGGAATGTGCGATCTTCCCGAAAAACCGGACCCGCTGCAAACAGTTCTGAGCCAAATATCGGCTTTTCATAGCGAATTTGGGCGCAGTCCGGGTACAGCAAAGTCGGTATTCCGCTCTTCAATCGACCCACGCCATGCCGCGCAGGAGTTTCAGCCGGAATGCTTCCGCCGAATTTGCCGGACTGCGGGCGAATTTGCCGAATGTCCCGATTTGCCGAGAATAGCGATCCCGCCGATTTCTGCCGGTTTCCGATCTCCGCGCCCACTGCAGGCTCTTCTTGACTCCCCTGCCCCGTTTCTCTACGGTCCCGAACAGATCCCTGTCGTGGCCGGACAACAGACGTTCCCCGGCCCTGCTCCTTTCCTCAACCTGCCCGTCTGCCGGAAACCCCTAGGAATTCCCGAAATGTCTGATCTGATCGCTCCCCATGGAGGTTTGTCTGAGCCTGTCTGCCGAACGGTCGGCGCCCACGAACGCGATGCCTTCCTCGCCGAAGCCCGCACTCTGGCCACCGTCCCCGTCTCCGCCGCCGACCTGTCCACCGTCTATCGATTTGGCGACGGTACCCTCAGTCCGCTCACCGGCCCCATGAATTCCGCCGTCTACCACCAGGTGCTCGATGACTGCTTCGTCGTCAGCAACGGCGCCCGTTACGCCTGGACCATTCCACTCGCCTTCCCCGTCACCGCAGAACTCGCCAAAACACTCAAACCCGGCCAGAAAGTGGCCCTCACCGCACCCTCCGGCGACATCGTCGCGACGCTGGAAATCAACGACGTCTACGCCTGGCCAAAACTCAAATACCTCCGCTCCGTCTACCTCACCGACCGGCTCGACCACCCAGGCGCCGATATGGTGATCAAAGGCGAAGCTGACAAATCACACCTCATCGGTGGCGAAATTCGCGTGCTCCCCCAACCAAAAAATCCCAGCTTCGGCCGCTATGTGCTCACCCCCCGCGAAGTCCGCAAACTGCTCGCCGAAAAAGGCTGGAACGCTGTCGTCGCCTTTCAAACCCGCAACCCGCTCCACCGCGCCCACGAATACGCCCTCGTCTACGGCCTCGAAACCCTGCTCCGCGAAGGTCACAATGCCGGGGCCTGCCTGAACCCACTCATCGGCGAAGTCAAAGGCGACGACGTCAACGCCGAAATTCGCATGCAAACCTACGAAAAACTCATCAGTGACCGCGCCCTCGGTGATGGCGACAGCGATCAGTCACTCTGGGGACCCCGCGGCGAATCCGTCCCCGACCGCGTCGTCCTCCTCGGACTTGATATCAAAATGTTCTACGGTGGCCCTAAAGAAGCCGTCATGCACGGCATCTATCGCCAGAACATGGGCTACACCCACCTCGTCATCGGACGCAAACATGCCGATGCCCCGTACCACAACGGAGAAGCCATCTGGGGCGACTTCGACGCCCAGCAGATCTTCGGGAAACTCGCCGGAGATCTCCGTATCAAAACGGTCAATGTTGGCTTCGCTGCCTACTACGAATCCGTCGGTCGTGTCGACCTGATGGAACGTCACAAAGACGAAAAGCCGTGGTCCATCAGCGGGAAAGACATCCGCGGAACGCTCCAGCGCGGCGAAATGGTTGACCCCCGCATCATGCGCCCCAGCACCTCGCAAATCCTTGCCACAGCCATGAAAATCGGCTGATCCCCCAAACACCCATCCTCCCGCTCCCCTCCGAGGCAAGAAGGGGCGGGGGTGGGATGGTGAAACGGTGTTAAGAACACCTGATTTAGTCCTTTTTGATCAGACCCACAACGACAGGGCGTGCGGGGGATGTCAATCCCCCGGTAACGGCGCGTGCCAACGCGGCCAGAACCGCATCAGGAACGCACCAAAGCCTGACCGGCCGATTGACATCGACCGCACGCCACAGGACGTTTTTTGTGTTCGCTCGGGCAGTGGGGCCTGACCATAGCGGGGGGATTGAAACATCCCAGTTTTCCCGCTTTAGCGTCGTTTCACCATCCCAACTTCGCCCTCCCGACTGCACGCCAGGCACAGAACGAGCCGCGACCGTGAGGGAGTCAGGCGGCAATATGACGCCGCAAACCGTTCCCCGAAAAAGACTTTCGGCGGACCGGTGCCATGCACCCTGGGGGCCTGCACCCTGGGGGTCCCTTCGAGTCCAATTACCTCTGCGCTGAGTACGAGCGTCAGAACCCGGCCGAACTCCGCGTTTCTGTGCCGTCCATCACAGTCTCTGTTTCACTCTCTGCAGCACTGGCTGGGCCGACACGCACCGGCATCAGGAAATTCGCATCCCCCCGGACATTTTTTGAGGGCACCTGCCGTCAAAAAATCGAGCAGGAGAATGGGAAGATGAGACGCTCGACTTTCTGCGTTCTTCTGCGGTCTCCTCTCCCCTTTCTACTCACTGACCCGCCCGCCCAGGCCACTTCTCACTTCGCTGCACACCTTGCCGTCGCCCTCACATTGCTCCTGCCCGCGGACTGCCGTCCGGCGGCTCAAGGGCGGCTCAAGACGCGTATCCTGGTCCCACGGGACTCACCAATTTGCCTGAACTCCGCGGCCGGATGTTTTGAAAACGTTGCCCCAACCGACTAGAGTACCGCTGAGGCGGACGCATCCGCTGCACCACAGAACACCGCCCGTCCCCTTCCCCATATTACCACCGGAAAACAGCGCGTCACATGGCAGACATCACTACCCAACTTGCTGTGCTCGGGGGTGGTCCCGGCGGCTATCCTGCGGCTTTCGCGGCGGCTGATCACGGCATGAAAGTCGTGCTGATTGATGAAGCTGCGAAACCTGGCGGGGTCTGTCTCAACCGCGGCTGCATCCCTTCCAAGGCGCTCCTGCATGTCGCCAAACTGCTCCACGAAGCCGAAGAAGCGGCCGAATACGGGGTGGTCTTCACCAAACCGACCATCCAGCTGGACAAGCTTCGGGCATTCAAAGACACGGTCATCAGCAACCTCACTGGTGGCATCGAAGGGCTCTGCAAAGCCCGTGGCGTCGATCTCATCAAGGCCCGCGGTCAGTTCCTCAGCTCCGGCACACTGCAGCTCAGTTTCCCTGACGGCAGCACCAAAACGCTCGACTACGAACACTGCATCGTCGCCACGGGTTCTCAGCCGGCCATGCCACCCATATTTGCCCTCGGTGACGACCGCGTGATGGATTCCACCGGCGCACTCGAACTCCGCGACATCCCCCGCCGGCTGCTCGTGATCGGTGGCGGCTACATCGGTCTTGAAATGGGCAGTGTCTATGCGGCTCTGGGTTCCGCGGTCACAGTGGTCGAGATGACAGCGGGGCTGCTTCCCGGTGCCGACCGCGACCTCGTGGCTCCCCTGCAGAAACGACTGGCCCACCAGTTCCGCGCCATGCACCTCAATACCAAAGTCGCCAAACTCGAAGCCGGCCCGGACGGCATCACTGCGACGCTGGAAGGCGACGGTGTCGAACCCCGGCAAACCTTCGATCGCGTGCTCGTGTCCATCGGTCGCCGTCCCAACGGACGCAATCTGGGGCTTGAAAACACCCGCGCACAACTGGACGACAAAGGCTTTATCCGCATCGATCGCAACCAGCGAACCGGCGACCCGAAACTCCTTGCCATCGGCGACGTGGCCGGCGAACCCATGCTCGCACACAAAGCCACGCGCGAAGCCAAAATCGCCGTCGAAACACTGCTCGGCGAACCCGTCGAATTTGACAACATCGCGATCCCGGCTGTGGTCTTCACGGACCCCGAAGTGGCCTGGGCCGGCATCACGGAAAACGAGGCCAAAGCCCACAATCGCGACGTCACCGTCTATCGGTTTCCCTGGGCCGCCTCCGGCCGCGCTCAGACGCTCGCCCGCACTGAAGGGCTCACCAAAATCATCGTCGAAAACAGCAAACAGCGCGTTCTGGGTGTCGGCATCACCGGGCCCGGTGCCGGCGAAATGATCGCCGAAGCCGTCCTCGCCATCGAAATGGGCGCCACCGCTCGCGACCTCGCCGATTCCATTCACGCTCACCCCACCCTCTCCGAAACACTCATGGAAGCCGCCGAAGGCATCATCGGGCAGCCCACTCACAGATACATCCCGAAGAAAAAGTGAATGGTCCCCGCATGAAATCTCTTCAGTTCACAGCGCCCGGCGACCCGGCTTCCGTGCTCCAGCTCACCGAACTCCCGCTCCCACAACCCGGCCCCGGTCAGGTGCGGGTGCGGATGCTGGTCTCACCCGTCAACCCCTCCGATCTCATGTACGTCCGCGGTCACTACACCGTGCCCCCGGTCTGTCCGGCCGTTCCCGGGTTTGAAGGCGTGGGCATCGTCGAAGCTTCCGGTGGTGGCTGGCGCGGAAAACTCTTCACCGGCCGTCGCGTGGTCGTGCTGAATCGCGCCGGAGGCAACTGGAGTCATTACACGATCGTGCCGGACCAGCAGATCGTTCCCGTCAGCAGCGCACTCAGCGACGAACAGGCCGCCTGCTTCTTCGTCAACCCGGCCACCGCCTGGGTTATGACCCGCGAAGTCCTCCGCGTGCCCCCGGGCGCATGGCTTCTGCAAACCGCAGCCGGCTCCGCACTCGGCCGCATGATCATCCGCCTCGGAAAACTCTGCGGCTTCCGCACCCTGAACATCGTTCGCCGCGAAACCCAGGCCACCGAACTCCGGCAACTGGGCGCCGATGCCGTGCTCGTGTGCACCAGCGACAGCGACACCACAGAACTTGCCGACCGCATCCGCTCAATCACCGGCAGCAGCGGATTGCGCTACGCCGTTGACGCCGTCGGAGGCGCCACAGGCTCCGCCGTCGTGCACAGCCTCGGCCCCGGCGGTCGCATGCTGGCCTACGGCACACTCAGCGGTCAACCTCTCAGCTTCTCTCCGCGCACACTCATGACCGTCGGAAGTTCCGTCGAAGGCTTCTGGCTCGGCAACTTCATGCAGCAGCGCGGACTGCTCTTCCGGCTCGGACTCGTCCGACGACTCACCCGACTGATTCGCAGCGGCATCCTCAGCACAGAAATTGCCGGCACATGGCCCCTTGAGCACGCCGCCACCGCCATCCGTGCCGCTGAAGATTCCACCGTCGCCGGCAAGTGCCTGCTGAGGCTGCAGAACGCCGAATGATCGGCCATGCGGTGGTGCTTTGTATTTCGGACGCCACTCCGGAACATTGCCGCGCCGAGTGCTCGCCTGCCCCGTTTTGTCGGCCTGCAGAATCATTTACGCGCGGCCGCGGAATTCTTCGAGCGGATATTCGGGGAGGGGGACGGTTTGAGCGTTGTCGGCGAGCTGCTGGAGGCGGTGCCAGCCGCGGGTGATAAGCCGGGTACGGTGCTGGACGAACTCAGCATCGAACAGGCGACGGTCGAAATCGCCCTCGACGGTGACGGGTGGAAATTCAGGGGAATCGATGAATTGAGCGTTTACGGGATTGCATCGCAAGTGCCGTTCCGGGGCGGCGAGCAGATGCCGGGAGGGCAATTCGCCAATGACAAACCGCAGGTACAGATCACTTTCGCGGATTGAGGCGACTTCTTCGCCGCAGACGTCACAGAGGTAACCTTGCTCACAGCGGGCCATGTGGGACTTCCGAAAGTGCCGGTTTGAACGTTTGCGGAAGCATAAACCAGGGAATACCCGGAGTGCAAATGTGCACAAGGAGTAGGGAGTTCGCCGAAAAAGAGGTGGAACACCCCACAGAGATCCTCAGGGACGGTTGCCAAAAAACAACGGTCACAACCGTTCGCTGCCAAAATGCCACCGACCTCCCCATCACCTCCAATCCCAAAAACACTCCCTCACAATTACCAATTCAGACTTCCACCCTGAAACAAATGAAAGGGGCTTTGTTTTTTTGTGTTAGGTGTTTACTTTGATTTCACCCTGGTCCAGTTTCTGTTTTAACCCTTCACAGGTGCCACATGTCAAAAACATTCTGGGTGAAATCATTCCTGTCCGGTCTGGGACTCCTGAGCCCCAAACGTCGTTCCTCCGTCTGGCAAAAACAGGCCCGACAAACACAGGAACTGCAGACGCTTGAATCCCGTCTGCTGATGTCCGCCGTCAGTCTGACGGCGGATCCCGCAGACACGGATGCTCAAACTCTTCAGATCCTGCCGACGGGCAGCGCTGTTTCCTCCTCCCCGTTTGTTCCCTCCGAAGACCTGTACGATGAGGGTGCCGGTGCAGTCTGGGGCGGACTGATGGAACCGCTCGGCGACATCCGACCGCTGGGATTCAGCCCGGCACCGCTGGGGAGTGGCATGGCGGGCGTGGGGGAATCGGAGGAAGATCCGGGAGCGGACGTGGATGGAAATACGCTCTGGGGTAACGGCTTCTGTGGCGTGATCAACAACGGCGGTGACACGGGCGGTGACACGGGTGGGAGCAGCGTGGGAGGCGGGACCGTTGGTGGCGGAGATGGCAGCCTGCCCCAGGAAGAACTGGAACTGCTCGCCGTGGACGTGAGGCGTTGGAGGGGCCCTACAGCAAGTCACAGCTGGATGAAGCGGAGGTGCTCATTCGCCGTGTGGGCCTGTCGCCTAACCGCCATGTGACTGCCCGGCTGAAGATCACCGGCACTGCCGTATATCCTGCCGATTACCGACTCAGCCACGGCGACAATCCGCTCCAGCTGTCCCGCGAGGGCGATGCGTTTTACACCACGTTTCAGCTGCCGGCCGGCGTGAGTACTGCTGTCATTCGGCTGCACACGCTGATGGACATCGACTGGGAGCAGCCCGAAACGGTGAAGCTGGAACTGGTTCCTTCCCTGGATGGGAGTGCGAAGCCGGGTGGCAAAACGAAGGCGGACATTACGATCGAGGACGCGACAGCCGACCTGCAGATTTCGTCCATCCATTCCAAAGGCGGATTTCTGCAGAGCCCGGCGGAAGATCGAATTGGCGGCATGCTGCAGGTCAACAACGACTACGATAATGGCCGGGAAATTCCGGATCACCTCTGGTACTCCACTCCCGGTCGCGCGTTTCTGAGCGCTGAGGATGACATTCAGCTGCTGAAGCTCACGTCACACATGACCCGCAAGCACGACTACATCTTCGATGACGACCCGGATTGGTTTCAGCTGCAGTATGACAGTGCTGCGATGCGGATCTACAAGCGTCCCACCCCGTCGGCCGTCAGCGGCTGGCAACTCATCAGCCCCGAAACCCGACTGTATCTGGCCGACGGTAAATCGTGGGAATTTGCTGTGGAAGGTCTTGCAGCGTCCCATGGTCAGATCAGCGTTCGCTGGCGCGCTGCCACCATGCGGACTCCGGCACCGGTTTTTGATCAGGTCACAGCGACCGTCTGGGATGTGGATCTGGACGTCGACAGCGACAACACCAACGGCGTGAATGCTCCTGACAGGTCGAACTGGGAAGAGTACATTGAGGACCACACGCACGGGATCGGCAAGCTGCTGTTCGTACCGCAGGAGCTGCCGGCGCCCGGACAGCAGCCGATTCTGACCACCGCAGCCTTCTCCGTCGCCCCCAACGTCTACGATCGCGGGATCCGATTTGACTACCCGGGCCCGCAGGGCGAGTCCGGCTATATTCAGCTCTGGTCACAGCCGTCCACTGTCCCCGGTGGTCTGATTCGAAAACCGGTGGAACAGGGCGGTCACATGATCACCTCCGGCTACGTGTATTCCGGTGATCAGCTCAACGCCATTTCCGGACCGTGGATCGAACCCATTGTCGCTCAGCGGGGGCATAACACGCTGGAAGGAGTGGAACGCAACCGGCCGGATGACCGGATCCGACTGACTGCCACCGTCCGAGCCGCTGCCGACCTCCCGTGGATGTCGCTCAGCTCCGACGAAGTCCGCTACGTCGTCAATGAAAACATGGACACATTCTATCCCAATCTGCAATTCGATCGCCCGCGATACTGGGATCGCAACGATATCCTCTCCGGCGTCGTCCTCCGCGATGCCCTCATCTCCGAAGCCGTCTATGAAGTCAAAGACCTCCCACAGTTCGGACAACAAATCCTCGGAGAACAGGAATTGTGGGAACTGGGACTGCCGGCAGCAGTGGTTCTGGATCTGCTGAACTCGCAGAAGGCTGAAGCCAAAGGCCTGAGGGCCGCGATTTATCGAGACTTCCTCAGTCCAAACGGATCCGGCTACGTCCTCGCCTTCGCGGGGACGACTTTTCAAGTTCAGGATATTTTGACGGATATTGTGCAGGCTGCCGGGCTTGAGGGCGATGAGTACTTGATGCACGCCGGCGTGGCATCACAGTATGTCCCGGCCATGAAGATAGGGTACCACTTTGCTGAAGTACTCCGCGGCAATGGCGTCAATCCTCGAAGCACCGGGCATTCCTTGGGTGGAGGACTAGCAAGTGCCGCAAGTATTGCAGCAAATAGAAGTGTCCTGCCGACGAACACATTTAACGCTGCAGGACTGCACAAAAATACTATTTGTTACCGCGATGACAACGGAATGCTGAACCCGGATCGGCCGGCCTATGACGGGGCGTTCAACCAATTTCGCATCGAAAAGGGGAATACCGGGAACATCAAGG
>JBJTOM010000227.1:0-6942 GCA_046074585.1 Planctomycetota bacterium
CCTCGGCGCACATTACGCACAGGCCAGCACCTGCAGCGAGCTTTCGAGTCGGGCCCAGTTCTCGCGCTATCACGGTCCTCCGCACCAGCATGTTGCCCGTGGGATCGGCGTCTGTGGTGTCAAGCCCCGACTGCACTTCCTTCACCTCCCGATGCAGCGCTTCCTCAGCGGTTTCTCCCGCGTCAATGAAACCTCCGGGCAGACCGTATTTGCCTTTGCCTGGATCTTTTGCGCGCACCAGCAACAACACCTGCCCGGCAGCATCGGTCGTAATGGCACCCACAGCCGATACCGGGCCAAAGAAATGTGTGTAGCCACAGACCTGGCACCGAAACGGATTCTTCCCCTGCTTTGCCGCCGCCTGTCCACACTTCGGACAATACTGCCACGCCCGGCGAATCGGCTTCGCTGCAGACGGACGCGTCACTCCGGAAACGGATCGAGTGGTTTTTTTTGCCATGGATAGGGTGCACCAGAAGCCGGCAAGGCGAAGACACAACCACTTATCCTCCCCACTGGCAAGGAAATGTGCAAGCCTGTCCGCCCCCCCTCTCCCCTTCCAGGGGAGAGGGGTCGGGGGTGAGGGGTCAAACGCCCAGCAACGCCCCCCTTCCCCCTTCAAAACGTCATCGGGGGTGGCTGCTTACCCCGCTTCCTCACGGGCGCGGCTCGGGTGGGACGTTTTGCGTCAAGGGACACATGGGACCGATGAGACTCATGAGACGAATGGCCGGCGCTACGGAGCGGGGCCGAGCTCGTGGTCCATCGCTGGCGACTCTTCACTTCGCCCCAGCGACACGCGCATGCTGCAGCAGCGCCGTTGCCCGCGGACTGCCGTCCGGCGGCTCAGCACGCGTTACTTCGCACTTCCAAACGTCATCCAGGGCGACCAGCGGGCCCCGCATCTTCACGGGCGCGGCTCGGTGGTTGTGATGTCGTGTCGTGGCCAGCCGAAGCACAGCAGAGTGATGCCAGCCACAACCGCGCCGGTGCAGCCGGCGGTCCAGTCGATGCAAAGCTGTCCAGAGAGACCGCCGCAGACGATGGAAAGCAGCAGCGGAAACCAGCGGCCGGCGACGCGGGAGCGGAACAGCAGGAGAGGCAGCAGTCCGGTACTGCTGGTCAGAAATCCGGCAGCGAATGCGTAGAGGAAACCAAAGACCGCAAAAAACAGTGATGCTCCCACACTGACCGACAGCCCCACTACGATACCGTAGCCGCTGCCCGCGACAGCGGTTCCCAGCCATGTGCAAATCCACCAGCGGGGGGCAGTGATCCGTGTGGTGGGTGCCAGCTGTATTCGCTGTACTGCGAGCGCCGCATCGTCCATTGCGTCCGGTGCGGCAAAGGGGTTGTCTGTCTGCATCGGGCTGTTCTCTGCCTGGGATCTGCATCTGCAACAGCCGGAGTGAACGAGCTGGCTCAGGAAACGAGGGGTGTCAGCGAATCTTCTGGTCCGGCAATTCCTGACGAATGCCTTCATCGAGGGGCATTTTGTCTGCCGCCGCCGTCAGCCCCACTTCCGACATCACGCGTTCCAGCTCTTTCCTCATCTGCTGCACCACGGGCTGATACTTCGGCCGATCAATCAGATTGTGCCGCTCCTCCGGGTCAAACTCGATGTTATACAGTTCGGCCTTGTGCCGATCCGGACCACCGTCACCATGCGGCGAATGACTGTACTTCCATGTCTCTGTGCGAACACAGCGGACGTTCGGGGTGTAGGGAAACTGCTTTTCATAGTTATAGTGATACAAAAAGGCCGTTCGCCACTGCGGATCACCCTGCTGAACCAGTCGGACCCAGGAACGTCCGTGAATCCCTTCCAGAGGTGGTGCTCCGCAGAGCTGCAGAAGACTGGGAGCCAAGTCAACGGTGAGCACCTGCTGGTCGATCTGCCGCGGCTGATCAGCGGGCGTCAGTCCTGGAAAGCGAACAATCTGCAGGATTCGCATGCTGGGTTCATGAGCCGTGCGTTTGTCGACCATGCCGTGCTCCCCGTTGAGAATCCCATTGTCGCTCATCATGACGATGATGGTGTTTTCCAGCTGCTTGTGTTCCTGCAGCAGCCGATACAGGCGTCCGACACTGTCGTCCACCGACAGCAGGGTGGCCCAGTAGGCGCGGGTCATGGCGGCAAAGTCCTTCACCGCTGCCGGTGATGAATCGGGGAACTGTTTCCGCCAGTCGAACAGCGGTCCGTAGATACCATGCCAGGTTGGCAGTCGCTGGCGAATCCAGTCCGGCTTGTCCTGCAGCATCCGGGCGGTTTCAGGATAGAGCACCTGCACGTCGTCAAAGGTCTGCTGGTATTGTGGCTCTGGCTGATAGAAGCTGTGCGGCGCTTTGTGGCCGAGCATCAGGCACCATGGACGATCACCATGGTCCTGCCTGAGCCACGACTCGGCCAGTTCGGTAACGACGTGCGTGTAGTAGCCAGGAATCACCTTTCGTTCCTGACCATTGAGATTGAATTCGGTATCGAAGTACTTCCCCTGGCCGCGGTGAGAAACGAACCAGTCAAATCCTGGGCGCGGGTCGTCGTTGTCTTCTCCCATGTGCCACTTGCCGATGTAGGCGGTGTCATATCCCAGCCCCTGCAGGACTCGCGGAAAACTCTTCAGGTCCTGAGGATACTCGGTAAAGTTATTCTTCACGCCGTGGGCGTGAGCATAGAGGCCACTGAGGATGCTGGCGCGGCTGGGGGAACACAGCGATGTGGTGCAGAAGGCGTTGCGGAAGTGCACGCCTTCCCTGGCCAGTCTGTCGATGTGGGGTGTTTTCAGGACTGGATGGCCGGCGATGCTGGCCGCATCCCAGCGCTGGTCGTCGGTGAGCAGAAACAGGATGTTGGGGCGTGACCGGGAGTGCGTTGCTTCTGTGGAGCTGGCAGATTTGGCTGCACCCTCTGCGTCTCGACCAAACGCTGCTGCTGCCGGCAGGAGGAACAGCACAAACAGGAATTTCATCAGGCGTGGCTCCGTTCGGACGGGGGCGTTGACGGGGGTACGAATCAGTTGCGGGTGATGGTTTCGTCGAGGTTGAGCAGGACGCGGGCGAGCAGTGTCCAGGCGGCGGCGTCCTGTGGCGTGGTGTCTGGCGGCAGTTCCGGGAGCTTCGCGGGATCTCCTGTGGTCAGTTCGCGCGGGTTCAGCCAGCCATCAGCAATTCGCTGGCGGCGATTCTGCAGAGCCTGCAGGATTTCTGTGAGCTCGGCATGGGTGGGTTGTCGCGATGTGCACAGGAGGAACCCGTGCTGGGCGCGGGCGGCATCGTCGGGGGGGGCTTCCTTGAGAATTCTGAGGGCCAGAGCGCGAGCGGCTTCGATGAAGATGGTTTCATTCAGGCCTGCGAGCGCAGCCATGGGGGTGTTGGACCGCATGCGTCTGGGGCAGGAGAAATCGCCGTTTGGAGCATCGAATGAGGCCAGCACGGGATCGGGCATGGAACGTTTGCGGAAGAGATACACAGCGCGGCGATAGCGATCTTCGCCGGTTGCGGGTGTCCAGTAGCCCGGGTAGGTGTAGTTGTAGTCGAGCACGTTCTGGGGGACGGGCGGGATCACACTGGGTCCTTTGGATCGGGTGCTGAGCAGCCCGGCCGCGGTCAGTGCGATATCCCGGATGACCTCGGCATCCGCACGGTAGCGGGCACCGCGCGCCAGCAGCTGGTTCCTGGGGTCGCGTTCCAGCAGTTGCGGGGTGGCGACGGACGACTGTTGCCAGGTCCGGCTGCTGATGATGGTTTGCAGCAGATGCCGCCGACTCCAGCCATGCTCCATGAAGTCCACGGCGAGCCAGTCGAGCAGTTCGCGGTATTCGGGAACCGGAGCCCGCGTCCCGAAGTCTTCTGAGGTTTCTACCAGTCCCTGTCCGAAAATCGCCTGCCAGATATTATTGACAGCGACACGGGCTGCCAGCGGTGAGCGGGGGTCCACGAGCCAGCGGGCGAATCCGAGTCGATTCAGCGGCGCGTCGGCGGGGAAAGTATGAAAGGCCGCCGGAACATGCGGCTGCACCGGGTCACGCGGCTGATCCCATTCGCCCCGATCCAGCCGGAACGTGCCGCGCGGATCGCGGGGGCTGCGGGCAGCCACGTGCAGAACCGTGGTGATGCCGTCCGGAGTTGTGCGGATGAGCTGATCGAGTTCTTCGCTGAGAGGTTTCAGTTCGGGAACGGAACGCTGCCATGCATCGAACACTGCCAGCTGTTCGTCCGCCGTGCGCTGATCCGCCGGAAGCTGCAGGGCAAGCATCGCGGCGTGACTGACGGCCGGAGCAGACGGGGTGGGCGTGGCTGTGAGACTGAACCGCATACAGCCGGGCATATCACCCATCCGCCAGGCAATCTTCAGCTGACTGCCTTCGGGAAGTTCGAGTGGATTTGTGAAGCGAACGACAGCGACCGATGGCTGATTGCGAAATCCAGGGCCCCGATCGGCCAGCCAGGAGGTGTCGTCGCTGCCATCGATGAGCAGTTGTACGGGGCCGGTGGTTTTCTTGCCGTCACCCGACTTGCTTTCGGGGCTGGAGAAGTCTGCGGTGGCTTCGCTGAGCGGTTGTTTTTCCCAGGCGTCTGAACCGGGTTTGCGGAGAAACACTTCAAGCTCGTGGATCATCCATGTGCCCAGCCGACTGCGCCCGGGACCGTTTTGCGGGAGGTCACGGTGATTGAGCACTTCAATCTGCAGACCGGTCAGCGGTGCGGTGATCGGCGCTGCTGGCGGGGTGGCGATGACAAACACGTCGCCGCTGGTATGGCCCTTCATCAGAATGGATTGATCAGCTTCCTGGGTGGGATGGTTGAGCCCGCTGTTGCTGCCCATTTCGATGAACTGCAGCGGAGTCCACACGGGCTGACGAAATGTGAGTTCGCTGCAGAATGTCTGCAGTTCCTCGTTCCACTGCGGTCGGGCCGCCTGCATACGGCTGCGAATCTCGGTCGCCCGTGTGGAGATTTCCGTCAGCTTCTGCTGCTGTTCAGGCGAATAGACCCACGACTGCGATTCATAGGTGTCGTTCAGAAATGCGAACAGACCGTAGTATTCGTTGTGCGTGAGCGGATCGAATTTGTGTGAGTGGCACTGGGCACACTGAGTGGTGAGCCCCAGCACTGCCTTGCCGATGCAGTCCATGCGGTCGAACATTTCGACCATGCGGAACTGTTCCGGCACAATCGCGCCCTCTTCGTTGATCATGCTGTTCCGCAGAAAACCCGTGGCAATCCGCTGTGACTGAGTGGCGTTGGGAAGCAGATCACCCGCGACCTGCTCGATAATAAACTGGTCGTAGGGCATGTCGCTGCTGATGGCGTCGATCACCCAGTCGCGCCAGATCCACTGTTCCCGCTGCAGGTCCTTTTCGTAGCCGTTGGTATCCGAATAGCGGGCCAGATCAAGCCAGTGCCGCGCCCATTTTTCACCGTATCGCGGACTGTCCAGCAGCATCTGTGCAGTGGCCACAGGACCTGCGGTGATGAACTGCTGCAGCTGGTCGGGAGTTGGCGGGATGCCGATCAGGTCGAGGTACAGGCGGCGAGCGAGTTGTTCAGGGGGGGCTGCCGGGGAGAAGCGAAGTCCCTCGCGCTGCAGGCGGTGGGAGACAAAAGAGTCGATGGGATTGGTGAAGGCAGGGGCCGGGAGTGGCGTCTTTTTCGGCGCTGTGAACGCCCAGTGGTCCTGGAAGGGGGCACCTTCAGCAATCCAGTGGCGCAGCGCCTCGATGGCGGCGGCGGTGAGCTGCTTCGGCTGGTCCGATGGCGGCATCACGGTGTCCGGGTCATGGCTGAGGATGCGTTTGAGCAGTTCACTGGAATCGGGCTGCCCGGGAACAATCGCAGGCTGCCTGGATTCTCCGCCCGCCAACGCCGCTTCACGCGAATCCAGCCGCAGACCACCCTGCCGCTGCGCTTCATCGACGCCATGGCAATGCCAGCAGTGTTCGGCGAGGATCGGGCGAATGATTTTCTGGAAATCGATCGCTGCAGGGCGATCCGTGGATGATTGAGCCAACGCCGGGGACGAACAGGCGACAACACAGGCCAGCAGACAGAGGACAGAAACGCGAATCACGTGAGCGTCTCCGGGTGGGGTGGGAATGAACGCGGATACTGCGGGGCGAAAGAGCAGCCCGGCGGGCAGGGTGGATTATACAGGAAACAGCCGAGTTTCGCACCAATGATTTGGACGTGTTTCTGGTGGAGAGTGACAGTGAGGTGAAATGCTGTGCAAAGCCGGTCGCGAACCCCGGTGCGGCCGTGAGCCGCCGGACGGCAGTCCGCGGGCAACGGCACTGCTACGGCCTTCGTGGGAAGCTCAGGGGGACAGGGGACGCTTCGACAAGGAACCAGGAATTCATCCCTGTTCCGTCTCGCGGGCCATCTGTCTCATGGGTCTCATAGGTCCCATCTGTCCCATGACGCAAAACGCGCAAAACGCCCCACATGAGCCGCGCCCGTGAGGAAGCGGGGTACCCCAGCACGGGCTGCGTTGCGAAGTGGGAAGTGGGGCGTTGGTGGGCGTTTGACCCCTCACCCCCGACCCCTCTCCCCTGGAAGGGGAGAGGGGGGCTGAGCCGCTGGACGGCAGTCCGCGGGCAACGGCGCTGCGAGGGCATGCGAGTGTGGCTGGGGCGAAACGAAGAGTTGAACGAGCGACAGGAACTGAGCCCCGCTCCGGAGCGCTGGCCATCCGTCTCATGGGTCTCATAGGTCCCATTTGTCCCATCTGTGCCATGACGCAAAACGCCCCACAAGAGCCGCGCCCGTGAGGAAGCGGGGTACCCCAGCACGGGCTGCGTTTCGAAGTGGGAAGTGCGAAGTGGGAGGTGGGGCGTTGCTGGGCGTGGGGGGGGGAGGGACCCCCCCCCCCCCCCCCCCCCCCCCAACAAAAGAGAAGGAGAAACCAAGACAGCCCCCCAACCACCCCACAACACCCACCAAACA
>JBJTOM010000228.1:0-2542 GCA_046074585.1 Planctomycetota bacterium
CGAAATTACCGTCCCCGGATTTCCGCTCCGCCTGCGAACCGTGATTCGCAACGATTCTGACAACGCCGTTTCCGTTCCCGTCCGCCTGCTGCTGGACAGCCAGCCGCTCGCCGGTGAACTGCAAACGCTCAATATCCCCCCCCGCACTGAAACCCGCGTGGAATTTGAACATGCCCTGCGGCAGGAAGGCAGCCATCTGCTCAGCGTCGAAGCCGATGCCCCGGAAGATGCCATCGCCGCCGACAACCGCAGTCATGCAGCCGTCCACGTCGCCCGCTCGCTCCCGGTGCTGCTGGTGAATGGCACACCTTCAGCCATCCCATCGGAACGCGCGACCTTTTTTGCAGAACTGGCGTTTGCCTCCACCGATGCCGGTGATCCGTGGGTCACGACGCGCGTGGTGGACGCAGCGGAACTGCGTCCGGATGATCTGCAGACGGTGGCTGCCGTGGTCTTCTGCAATGTGACGCGATTGCCTCCCGCTGCCGCCGCGGCACTCCCGGAATTCGTCAGTCAGGGCGGTGGTGTGCTCGTGGCCTGCGGTAATCAGACAACCCCGGAATCCTTCGCTGCCTGCTTCACCCAGTCCGGACTGCTCAAACCCGTCACCGCACTCCGCAACCGCCAGGCACCACCACAGTCCGCAGACCCCGTTCGTGTGGCTCCGCTGTCCATCCAGCCCGGCTGGCTCGAACGCTTTCGCTCCGACCCGGCCCGCAGCTTTCTGAAAACCGCCTTCGCTGAATGGACACAATTTCAACTCGCAAATCTGCCCGAGCCACCCGTGGTGCTTGCCCAGCTGACCTCCGGTGACCCCCTCGTCATCGAACTGACTGTGGGAGACGGCACCGTTATTGTTCTCACCACAGCGCTCGACCGCAGCGGTTCCGATCTGCCCACACGTTCCGACTTCGTCCCCTTCCTGCACGAAGCCGTCTTTCGGCTCGCTTCCAGCCGCAGCCGACTGAATGTGAACTGCGGCGACCCGCTGCTGGTTCAGCGGACTGCTGATCCGGACGTGGACGTGCAGCAGGCTCCAGCCCCACCCGCATCGGCGGAGGCAGCAGCGACCGCACCAACCCCGGGACAACCCGCCGACACTCCTGCCACCCCGACCGCCCCCGCCCCGCCAGCCACAGACCCAGCCAATCCGTCGGCACCATCCAGCCCCGCAACGGCAACTGGAGCCGGCGGGGAACCGCCGGAATTCCGCTGGGCGCTTCCGGACCGCTCCGAACAAACCACCACGGCCACGCGCACAGGCGCACTCTGGATCGGCACCTTCACGGATTCACTCGTTCCGGGCATTTATGCCAGCACCCTCGAGACCCCCGATTCCCCGACAGATCAGCTGGTGGTGAACTATGACCATGCTGAAGACCAGTTTGTGCCTCTGTCCCCCGACGACACCGCACGCCTCGCCACCAACGACCGCGTGCGTTTCACCGAATCGCTCACAGAACTGACCGAGCGCATGTACGGCGGTGAATCCATCACCGAACTCTGGGCCCTCCTGCTCACACTGTTTCTGATCTCACTGGTCCTCGAACTGCTGCTCACCCGCCGCGCCATTCTCAAAGGCTACGGCGGTGAAGCCCTCGGAAACTAAGACCACCCGGGGCCTGTACTGGTCAGACGGGACTCAGAGTTTGGCCTGTGGAGAGATATTGAAAAACGGAAGCCGATTTTGGGGTCGCTGTTTGGAGGGAAGCTGGGGGCCAGCCCCCAGACCTCCGGGATTTATCGCTTTGGGCCATCAACAGGTTTGCCGCTCGCGTGGTCTGTTGGTTGGCGTGGTGCCGATTGAAACGTGAGTGGCTGCCGAAGGCATCCACAGTGCCGGGCCGGAGCCCGGCACTGTTCGGTTCAGAGAACCTGTCGACGGCATCTCTCAGGCGATCGGGTTGCTTCCCGGCAGAGCCCTGTCCTCCTGCGAGACGTTTGCGGATACGTCAGAGTCCGGCGGTTGTTGCGAGGCGTTCCGGGGCATCGCGGATTTTTCCAGCCTTCTGCGTTCAACTCGAGCCTGTTGAGCCCCTTCGAGCTTGCGATCACGCTCCTCATGGATCGCCTTCTGGCAGCCATCGAGCATGTCCAGGGGCGTAACATAGCCAATTGTCGAATGCAGTCGCTGAGTGTTGTAATGCTCCACGAAGCTGCCGACCGCCCTCTTCGTGTTTTCGATCGTGAGCGGCGTCGAAGGACGAATACACTGCCTCCTGATCGTCCGGTGACAGCGTTCGATCCTGCCATTGCTCTGAAGATAGAAGGGACTGGTGCGGACGTGCGTCATCCCGGAGATCTTCACCAGTCGCGAGAAGCCATCAACGACTGTGGCCATGAACACGCAAGTGCCGCCGACGTTGATGTAAGCCGCATCGATATGCCAGTGCTCATGCGCCTTGAGTGGCTGAACGAAACCTTTGCTCCTGCGTGACTCTTTGGAGCTGTAAAACAATTAGTTACCGAATTGGTAATTCTCGATTTGGGATGATCGTATAGTTCCATTCGCCGTGAAATTCATGCCGCTGGATTTTTACAT
>JBJTOM010000229.1:0-5015 GCA_046074585.1 Planctomycetota bacterium
CGGAAATCCAGTCACCTTCGCGGAGCACTTTGCCGCCCACGGTGACGGTGCCGGCTTCGTAGTCGATATTGAGTTTATCGCAGCCGCAGACGCAGGTTTTACCCATCTGGCGACTGACGAGAGCGGCGTGGGAGGACGCGCCGCCGAAGGCCGTGAGAATTCCGCGGGCGACTTTCATGCCGCGGAGGTCCTCAGGGCTGGTTTCCTTGCGGACGAGGACGAGCTGCAGGGAGTTATCGGCGTTCCAGCGTTCTTCGGCGTCGGAGGCGTGGAAGACGATCTGTCCGGTGGCAGCACCCGGGCCGGCGTTGATGCCTTTGGCGAGGAACTGATCGGATTTGACGGCCGCGGCTTTGGCAGCCGGGTTGAAGATGGGCTGCAGGAGCTGGTTGAGGTCGTCGGCGGGGATGCGGCGTTTTTCGAGCGCCGTGCGGGCGTCGATGAGGCCTTCGTTGACGAGGTCAACAGCGATGCGAACGGCAGCGAATCCCGTGCGTTTTGCGTTGCGGGTCTGGAGCATCCAGACTTTGCCGCGCTGCACGGTGAATTCGATGTCCTGGACTTCGCGATAGTGTTTTTCAAGGATTTTGCCGATGTCGTCAAGCTGTTTGTGGGCAGCCGGCATGTCGCTGGCGAGCGTTTCTTCGATGCGATGGGGGGTTCGAGTTCCTGCGACGACGTCTTCACCCTGAGCGTTGATGAGGTAGTCGCCGCAGAAGCCGGGCAGACCGACGGAGCAGTTGCGAGTGAGACCGACACCAGTGGCGCAGTCATCGCCCAGGTTGCCAAAGACCATGGCCTGAACGTTGACGGCTGTGCCCCAATCGTGCGGAATGCCGTACTGACGGCGATAGACCAGCGCCCGGTCGTTCATCCAGCTGCCGAAGACGGCGCCGATACAGCCCCAGAGCTGCTGCATGGGGTCTTCGGGGAAATCGATGCCACGGTGCTTTTTGATGACCGCCCTGAATTCGACGACGATCTTTTTGAGGGCGTCGACGGTGAGGTCTTTTTCGTGGTCAACGCCAGCGGCCGTGCGGGCATGTTCAAGGATTTCTTCGAAGTGGTCGGGGTCGTTTTTGGATTCGGGTTTGAGTCCCAGCACGACGTCACCATACATCTGAATCAGACGGCGGTAGCTGTCCCAGGCAAAGTGTTCGTTGCCGGACTGGCGAATGAGTGCATGGACGACCTGTTCGTTGATACCGATATTCAGCACTGTGTCCATCATCCCGGGCATGGATTCACGGGAACCGGAGCGGCAGCTGAGGAGGAGTGGGTTGGTGGTATCGCCGAATTTGGCGCCCATGATTGCTTCGGCGTTGGCGATGGCGGCCTGGACCTGGGCCGTGAGTTCCGGAGGGTACTGTTTTTTGTTGGCGTAAAAGTAGGTGCAAACTTCCGTGGTGATCGTGAAGCCCGCCGGGACCGGCAGCCCGATGCGGCTCATTTCAGCCAGGTTAGCGCCCTTTCCGCCCAGCAGCGGCTTTTGTGTGGCGTCCCCTTCGGCTTTTCCATCTCCAAATGTGTAAACGTACTTCATTGACAATGACCCTGTGAAATTCGCGAAGCACCCGGATTTTTCCAACCAACGCCGGCGCGCACGGCGAACCCGGCTGCGATTGGCAGGAAAGCTCGCAGACTACAGCAGCAGGAAGAAAACTGCAAGCCGGGGCATGGGTTTGGGCGATTTGCGGAAAAACGGGAATAATTCCGACCCGATTACCGTGAAAACCACACCAAAAACAGGTAGAGCACTCCAAGGAACACCATTGTCTTGATGAACATCGCCAGCGCAGAGCGAAGGATTTTTTCACGCAGTTCAAACCGTGTCGCGGAATACACGAGACAGATGATGGCCGTAAGCGGGACTGCCTGGCTGAGGAGCGAAAAGTCCATGATCTGCTGCCTTGTGAAAATCCCCGGACACGTCTGGCTGTTTCAGGATTGAGCGACCGCCGGCTTTTCCGAACCAGGCTGCTTGCCCGGTTCCGGCTTCTTTTCCGGTTCGTCCGACTTTTCATCTCCGTAACCATAGGCGGGGCCCTGAGCGGCGTCCCAGATGGCCAGCAGGTTGAGCAGTCCGGCGATCCACGTGAACACACAGGCGACGTCGAATTGCCGGCTGAGCGATCCATTGAGCCGGTCCAGCTCATTGGTGTCCAGCGGTGCCTGAAACCAGTTCCAGAAACCGCGGGCTACCGTCCCCTCCACTCGTGACGCAGGGATTTCCGGATCTTCCGACAACACTCGACAGGAAAATTCCCGATGGGGCGAGCCGAAGACACGCCGCCCCAGTTCGATTTGCCCCCCCAGATTCAACGTGAGCGGCTGACCGGATTCATCGGTTGTGGTGAGCGTTCCTGTGACGGTGCGACTGCCATCCGGACGCCCGGGAACCAGTGAGACCCGACCTGTAATCCGTCGCTGCTGGTCGCCCCGAACCGTGTTGACGATGAGTCGTCCGGAAAAGTCGCTCTCAAGCGGTGCAGAGAGAAAGTTCACCGTGTCGTCGTCCCGCCGAAAGCGGAAGTCCTGGAGGATTGCAGGCCACGCAGGAACACCGACCAGCACCTGAGCGGCGTAGGCCCAGGAAAATTTTCGCGGGGGAGCCTTTGGAGTCAGCTGCGGCAGCGTGGACGAACTGCGGAGAATCAGCTGGCTGTAGACCGGCTGACCATGCCCCAGCACCAGTCCCCACACAAACAACGTCAGAATCCCCGCAGAAAACACCGCAGCCTTGAACCTGCGACCCTGGTAATAATGGCCGGCCCCCGGCAGAGCAAAAGCCAGCAGTGCAGCGATCAGAGGGTTCTTGAGCGGGACGCGCGGGTCGGTCATGTGTGTGGCCTGAACACGGATTGTCTCAGCAAACGGGCGGTACTGCATGCTATCACTTCTGAGGTGAATTGTCAGGTCCGTTTCACTGCGCGCCCCGGACCAGACGAACACCCGTCACTTATTCAGCACCAGCCGGCCATTTTTTGTTGCCAGCAACCGGTACCTATTGCCCGCGTACTCCACGATCACTTCATGCAGTCCACCCGAAATCTGCTCAAATCTCACCTCCCGGATACGCCCAGGTCGCTCCCCATCGCCCCCAGCCGCGACGCCCTCCGCCTCTCCCCTGTCATCTTCACCGGACACCACACCGCCCCCCCCCCCACCAAAAAAACTGTTCAAAAACAAGAAACCAAACACGGTACGTCTTGAATTTCCGGCACTAGCAGATATTTTATTGAGAATGAGTCTCAGTTGCAACAGGTGCCCCCAGCCTTTCCTGGTGAATCCGGAGGCGGCAACCAGTACTCAAACCCTTCCGTCCTTCCCGCTGAAGCCGCAGCCAGCCAGTGACTCGCTCAGACAGCAAGCCACGCTCAGCACAACGCGTCTGCCTCCAATAACCCCCGCAGACTCGCTGTCACCCCAAGCTCCGGAGCCCCAGCCATGTCACCCGCAATGCCCTCATCCTCATCCTGCTCGCACCCCCATCGCCGTCGCCACGCGTTCACTCTCATTGAACTGCTGGTGGTCATCGCCATCATCGCCATCCTGGTCGCGCTGCTCCTTCCTGCCGTCCAGCAGGCCCGCGAGGCCGCCCGCAGAACGCAGTGCAAAAACAATCTCAAACAACTCGGTGTTGCCCTCCACAATTACCTCAGCACCTGGTCCACATTCCCTCCCGCCGGTGTGGTTGACGGCGACCGCATCCGCCAGCCATGGTCAGGACAGGCAAGGCTGCTGCCCTTTGTTGAGGGCAACAATCAATATTCCCTGATCAATTTCTCGCTCGGCTACCAGGACGCAGGCAACCGGTCCAATTTCCCGCCGAACGGGATCGCCAGCCAGAAAATCCCTGTGCTGCTCTGCCCCAGCGACGTCAATGACCGCCAGCGTTTCAACAGCGCCGGACAGCCGGAACACTATCCGCTCAGTTACGCCTTCAGTGTCGGCCAGTACCTCATTTACGACCCTGTCACTCGCCAGACCGGCGGAGCGGCGTTTGCTGTGAACGGCAACATCCGCGACCGCGACGTCACCGACGGGCTCAGCAACACTCTGGGCATGTCCGAAGTCCGCAGCTGGCAGCCTCGCATTGTCGACGCAGCGCTTGCTCCCGTACAGCCGCTCCAGCCCGACGCAGTAGCCTCCATCGTCAGCGGTGGAAGCTTTGGTGACACCGGTCACACAGAATGGGTGTGCGGTCGAGCGATTCATAATGGTTTCACCACCACCTTTGGCCCGAACACCAGAGTACCGATGCTGGTGAATGGCCAGATTCTGGATCTCGATGCCTGCAGCAGCCGCGAAGGTGCCAGCACCACGCTGCCGACCTATGGCGTGATCACTTCACGCAGCTGGCACACCGGCGCCGTCAATTCGCTCCTGATGGATGGTTCCGTCAGGTCCATCAGCAGCAACATCGACCTGGGGACCTGGCAGAAGCTGGGGCAACGGGCTGATGGTCAGGTCGTCGGTGAATTCTGACTTCGGGCACCTTTCTTCGGTCCCTCAAGACGCACCAGATGATCGCACTGTGTTGTGTGGGAACGTGCGTGTGCGGACTCCGGAAGACGACTTCCGGGTTTCTGAAATCGTTGCGGCATCCCAGTTCACGGTTCTGTCAGTTGTTGGCAGCACTGTTGGTCTCACGCAAAGACGCAAAGGAAGGCCTGGAATTTCGGATTTCCTCGTGACGACGTCAGGTGCCATTCACGCCGTTTCGTCATCCCAGCGCGAGGCTCCTGCCGAGCCGTCGAACTCGGGTCTGCGCTCCGAGCTGTCACCCGTGGTTTTGCGGAGTGGCGGGGATCGCGGGATGTTTCAGTTCCGCCTGCCAGTTGAAATCCCGTGGCGGGATCGAGCCACAAAAACGCTGTGTGGCGTGCGGCCGATGTCAATCGGCCGCTGCGGCCCTGGTGCGGTATTGGCCGCGCGGGCACGCACCGTTACCGGGCGATTGACATCCATTTTTTGACGGCACCCGCCGTCAAAAAATAGAGCAGGAGAATGGA
>JBJTOM010000230.1:0-24216 GCA_046074585.1 Planctomycetota bacterium
GGTGGCAACGTGTGCACTCGGCCCTGTGGATTCTGTGCCGTTCCCAAAGGCAAAACTGAAGAGCTCGAAATCGACGAACCCGAGCGGGTCGCCGAAGCGGCAGCCCGGCTGGGCCTGCAGTACGTGGTCATCACCTCTGTCACCCGCGACGACCTTGCGGACGGCGGAGCTGATCACTGGTATCGCACGATACTGGCGGTCCGCGCACGCACCGGCGCCAGGATTGAAGTGCTCACACCGGACTTCCGCGGCAGCCGGGAGGCCGTTACGCGTGTCATCGAAGCCCGCCCGGATGTCTTCAACCACAACACGGAAACCGTTCCCCGGCTCTATCACCGTGTCCGTCGCAACGCCGACTACCAGCGGACGCTTGATCTGCTCCGGCAGGTCCGCGACGAAGCTCCGCAGATTCCCACCAAAAGCGGCCTGATGCTGGGGCTCGGCGAAACCCTCGACGAACTTCTCGAAGTCTTCGCCGATCTGCGCAGCGTGGGATGTTCCATGCTGACACTGGGCCAGTACCTGCAGCCTTCGGGGGAACATCTGCCCGTCGAACGCTATCTGCCTCCGGAAGAATTCGACGAGATCGGCGAAATGGCCCGAAAACTCGGATTTTCCATGGTTGCCAGCGGCCCGTTTGTTCGCAGCAGTTACCATGCGGGCGAGATGGCCGAACAACTGCACTCCAGCTGACGCAAAGCCCACAACCATGAGATCCGCCGAACAGTATCTCAAACCTGCCGTCATCCAGAGCATCGCCCGGCTGGATCTGCGGGCCAAATTCATCGTCGAAGGACTCCTCTCCGGCCTCCATGCCAGCCCCTTCCAGGGCTTCAGCGTCGAATTCAGTGAACATCGTCGGTACGAACCCGGCGATGATCCCCGCGACATCGACTGGCAGGTCTATGCCCGCACCGACCGAATCTACATCCGTCGCTATCAGGCTGAAACCAATATCACCGGCTACCTGCTGATGGACCTGTCCCGCAGCATGGGCTACACCTTTCGCCAGACACTCACCAAATTCGACTACGCGATCTGCCTGGCCGCGGCACTCAGTTACCTCATGATCCACCAGCAGGATCCGGTGGGACTCATGACCTTCGACGACCAGCTCCGCGCCAGCCTCCCGGCCCGCAGCCGTCGTTCGCAGCTGGGAGATATCCTCTCGGTGCTCCAGCGCTGCAAACCCGACGGCAACACCCGGATCGCTGAAAATCTGCGTCGCGCCGGATCCATGGTGCGACACCGCAGTCTGATGATGCTCATGTCTGACCTGCTTGCTCCCCCGGACGACATCATCGATGCCCTCCGCGCACTGCGGTTCCGCGGTCATGACGTGATTGTCTTTCACATCCTCGATGAGGCCGAAGTCACCTTTCCCTTCTCCGGCAGCGTCGATCTGCTCGAACCGGAATCACAGGATCACGAAATCGTCGACGCCGCAGGAATCCGCGCCGAATACCTGCAGGCCCTCGAAGAACTCCGCGGACGCTACCGCACCACCTGCCTCGCCATGGGCGCCGACTACGTTCCGCTCGATACCAGCCTGCCGTTCGACAAAGCCCTCGTGGAATATCTCTCCCAGCGCCGCGCCCGCTTCTGACTCCCCCACCTGCGAAACCAGCCGTCGGGATTTGAACACCAGCGCCCGGCCCCCTATGATCCCCTGATTCCCTCCCCGCGTCCCGCACTCCGGAGTTGCCCCGATGTTCAGACGCTCCCTGCCACTCGTCGCTCTGCTGCTTGTCACCGCCCTGCGCGGCAGCCTTCTCCCGGCCGACGATACCGAACTCGAAAAACGCTCCCAACAGTTCTCTGAACTCATGCAGAACTGCACCCTCGTCGGTGCCTTCACCGTCGACGGCCAGAACACAGAACCCCCCAAACCCGAACGCTACGAAATCGAAAGTGCCGTTCCTGCTGCTGATGACCTCTGGGTCTTTACCGTCCGCATCAAGTACGGAAAACTCGACACTAAACTCCCCGTCACTGTGCCCCTCAAATGGGCAGGCGACACCCCGATGGTCACACTCACCAACGCCTCCATCCCCGGACTTGGCGATGGATTCTCCGCCCGTGTCCTCTTCTACGAAGATCGCTACGCCGGCACCTGGCAGCACGGTCCCGTCGGTGGCCACATGTTCGGGAAAATCGAACGGGCCAAACCTGCTCCCGCAAACGCACAGTCCGCAGACTCAAGGAAACCCCGCAAATAGCAGAGCCCCGATCCATCTCCCCCCCGCCCGCACAACATCTCCCCTTCCCCGTCAACACAGATCCACGGAGTCTCACATGCTGCACCTCCCCGGAATGCTCGCCGCCACGCTGCTGCTCACCACCTCCATCAGCATTGTTTCGGCCGATGAACCTGCCAAAGCTGGCGACGTCACCACGGTCAAACTCAAGGATCTCACCCTGCAGCTCCCGAAAAGCTGGGCCGAATCCGACCTCAAAAGCTCCATGCGGCTGGCCACCTATGAAATTCCAGCCGCTGAAGGCGATAAGGAAAAAGGCGAACTGGCCATCTCCACCTTCCCGGGTGGCGGTGGCGGAGTCGACCAGAACCTGGCCCGCTGGGTCGATCAGTTCGACGCCAAAGGTCGCACGTCCGCGATCAAAAAGGGTAAGGCTGGTGAGAACGAGTACTACATTGCGGATCTGTCGGGCACCTACAAAAAGTCAGTCGGCCCGCCGATTCTTCGCAAAACCGAATCCGCTCCCGGCTATCGCATGCTCGCCGTAATCCTCGTGATGAAAAACGAAGAAGTCTACTTCCTCAAACTCACCGGCCCCGACAAAACCATCAAGGCCCAGGCGGAAGCCTTCCGCAAAACCTTCGGTGGAGCCAGCGGCGGCGAAGCACCCTACGAACTCTGATCCGATGATTGCCATTCGCGTCAACGGTGAACAGCGGGACATCCCCGGCGGTACCACCGTCGCTGATCTGCTCAGCCTGCTGCACGTGCAAACCCGGTACTGCGCGGTGGAACTCAACCGCCGCGTCGTCCCGCGCGAAACCTGGCCGCAGGTCGCGCTCGAACCCGGCTGCGAACTCGAAATTGTCACACTCACCGGCGGTGGCTGACAGAGCGACCGAAAGATCTCCTCCATGCTGCAAGTGCCTTCAGATCGTCCGCTTGTCCTCGGCCGCCACGAACTCAAATCGCGTCTCATCGTGGGGACCGGCAAGTACGCCACTCTGGAACTCATGCAGCAGTGCCTGGTGGCCAGCGGTGCCGATGTGATTACGGTGGCCGTCCGGCGGGAACGCCTGGTCGACGCCTCCGGCCGCAACATCCTTGATTTCATCGATCTTGAGAAGTACACCATCCTTCCCAATACCGCCGGCTGCTTCAACGTCGAAGACGCCGTGCGCGTGGCCCGGCTGGGGCGCGAAATTCTCCGCGTCCACAACAACCCGGGCGCCCACTGGGTCAAGCTCGAAGTGCTCGCCGACACTCGAACCCTGCTGCCCGACCCCGTCGCCACTGTCGAAGCCTGCAAAGTGCTTGTCGACGACGGCTTCCAGGTCCTCTGCTACACCTCCGATGATCCCATCACCGCCCGCCGACTCAAACAGGCCGGCGCGACCTCAGTCATGCCCGCCGGCAGCCCCATCGGCAGCGGTCAGGGAATCCTCAATCCCAACAACATCCGCATCTGCCTCGAATATCTCAAGGAAAACGATCCGGACTACCCCGTGATCGTCGATGCCGGGGTGGGCACGGCCAGCGATGTGGCCGCCGCCATGGAACTTGGCTGCGACGGCGTACTCCTCAACACCGCCATCGCGTCTGCCACCGACCCGCTGCGGATGGCTCACGCCATGAAACTCGCCTGCCACGCCAGCCGTCATGCCCTGCTCGCCGGGCGCATTCCCAAAAAGCTCTACGCCACCGCGTCCAGTCCTACGGAAGGAGTGATTTCCCTTCAGCCACGCAGTTCCGGTGCAGGCAGCTAAGCGGTTCACTATCCCAAAGGCCCGTCATGTCAGATTCGACAGTCCAGCCTCCCACAACAGCAGCTCCGGCACCCTCGCCCGCAACGCCACGCGTCAGCGGACGTCTGATTGTCGCTTCCATGTTCCTGCTGGGAATCTGCGCGACCACCTTTCTCTACGCCTACTGGACGCTGCATCTGATGCCCTTCATGCCGCTCCAGGAATCACTGGTCCGCGAATTTCCGGGTTCCGCCCCCCGCGTGAACGGCGGCCAGAAGAAAATGCACAAGCAGACCCCGGTGGTACTGCAGGTGATGATGAAATCACCCGTCGATCCCTGGTCCAAAGCCACAGCAGACCAGGCCGCCATCTCAACACTTCAGCAGCGCGTCCTGGAACTGGTCCGCGAACAAAATCCGCTCCCCGGCCTGCAGCAACTGGAACTGCACGTCTATCGTCTTGTGGCCGAAGACGAAATCCAGGGCCGCTCGTGGCGAATTCTGATGCCTGACGCCACGGTCTGGGAAGAGGTCGACGATCTTGGCAATTCCCTTCCGGCAGACCCGAACGTGAAACAGCCATGATTCAGGCGCTGGAGCTTCTGGGCGTCATCAGCAGCGCACTCTTCGGAGTCCTGCTGGCGCGCCGCAAAGGACTGGACTTTGTCGGCGCAGCCTCCATCTCGCTGATCTCTGCGTTCGGCGGCGGCACACTCCGCGACGTCTTCCTCGATCGACACCCGCTGTTCTGGATCAAGTACCCGTCCTATCCCACCATTGTCCTTGTTGTCGCCCTCGTGACATCCCAGCTGCGGCGAATCCCGGTTCGGCTGGAACGTTTTCTCCACGTGCCTGACGCTCTCGGCCTGGGCCTGTTCAGTATTGCCGGCACCCAGATCGCGCTCGCCGAAGGAGTGGCTCCGGTTGTGGCTGTGCTCTTTGGTGTGATGACCGGTTCCTTTGGCGGCGTCATCGGCGATATCGTCTGCAACGAAGTTCCGGGGCTCTTCCGTCCGTTTACACCGCTTTACGCAACGTGTGCCTTTGCCGGTGCCTGGCTGCTGATTCTGCTCAACACCCTGCACGTGCCTGACTCGGCCGCCTCCCCGATCTCCGTTGCTTTCGTGGTGCTCTTCCGGCTTCTGGCGCTGCACTTCCGCATCGGCCTGCGCCCGATCGACCGCAACCGCCAGGCTCCCGCGGATTCCACAGAGGGGCACGGAGTCTGATTTCGCAGCGGAGGTCAGCCGCTGTGCGTCCGCGGTTGTGATCAGGCTGCCCGCTGGCTTTTGGCCGCGGCGCGAAAGTGACCTTGTTCGTCCACGTCTTCGAACCGGAGGGACAGTCGTCTGGACACCCCGGACTCTTCCATGGTGACCCCGTACAGGACATCTGTGACGGCCATGGTGGGTTTCCGGTGCGTGATCATGATGAACTGAGTATTCACCTGGAAATCACGGAGAACGTTGACGAAGCGTCCGATGTTGGCATCATCGAGAGCCGCGTCGACTTCATCGAGGATGCAGAAGGGGCTTGAGCGGCTGCGGAAGATGGACAGCAGGAGTGCGACAGCGGTGAGCGTTTTTTCGCCGCCGCTGAGCAGTGAGATGCTGCGGAGTTCCTTTCCGGGCGGTCTGGCCACGACATCAATCGAGCATTCGAGCACATCTTCCGGATCTTCGAGGACCAGGTCAGCCTCACCACCTCCAAAAAGTCTGCGGAAGAGCTCGCGAAAGTAGCCGCGAATGGTTTCAAAGGATTCCAGGAACAGTCGACGGCTTTCGACGCTGACTTTTCTGACGATTTCATGCAGAGCCTGGCGGGCGGCATCGAGGTCTTTGAGTTGGGAGTCGAGTCGCTGGAAACGCGTTTCCAGCTCGTTCAGGTTCTCAAGGCTTTCCGCGCCGACATTGCCGACCTTCTTCAGCTGTCTGCGAAGTTTTTCGATTCGGCTGTCAACTGCGGTGTGGATTTCGGCAAAGCGGATCGGATCTTCCAGCACCGGTTGCAGGGAGTCTGTAAAGCGGGCTGCGTCGCTTCGCAGTACGTGGCGAGTGCCGGAATCCGGATCGGAATCACCGCCGGAGGACTGATGAGTGTTTTCGAGAAGCAGGCAGAGAGCGACGGCGGAGCGCCCGGAGTCGACAGCCTGGCGGACTTCGATCTGATATTCCTCGCGTATGCGATCGGCGGCAGCCGTCAGCTGCAGATCAATGCTTTGAATCTGCAGTTCGACTTCGTGGGCCTGATTCTGATGTTTGCGAACGAGGCTTCGCGCTGCTGTTTCGGTGGTGCTGACGGAGAGCCTGTGCTGCCGCTGTTCCGCGCGGGTCCCCGAGACCACTCGGATCCGATCTGCGAGGCGTTCTTCGGCGACGCACAGTTCGGCGAATTCGGCGGCGTTATTGAGTCGCTGCAGGTGGAGCTCCCGTCGACGTTCGGCTGCAGCTTCCAGCCGTCGTTCCCCGTCTTCGAATTGCAGCCTTCGCTGTTTCAGTTCTTCTTCCGTGCGATCCCGGGTGTCCCTGAGCGCAGCCACTCGTTCTTCGGCGCGCGTGATTTCAAGGCCTGCCTGGTGGCGTTCGCGCTCTGTGGCTTCCAGTTCCTGCTGACGTTCGGCAACGGCCTGCTGGAGCAATTCCAGCTGCTGCTGCAGAGCGGCCAGTTTTGTGTCGCCCTGGCTGACACGCAGTTCTGCCATGGAAATGCGTTCGCTGAGCTTCTGCTGGCGTTCGCGGAGGTCTTCGCGACTGCGCGTAATGCTCCCGGCGCGTCGTTCACAGTCCTGAAGTTTCCGCAGATGGTCCGCCATGGCGGATTCCGCATCCCGGCAGCGGGCGACCTGCTGCTGCACGCGGCCTCTGGCTTCGGTGAGCCGGTCATCAGCAGAACTGATGTGCAGACTGAGTGTGCGAATCAGATGTTCGCGCTGGGCAATTTCATGTTCAAGGCGGTGCAGTTCATTTTTGAGTCGTCGCAGTTCGCTCTTGCGGGACAGCAGTGCAGATTCATTGCGGACGGTGCCGGCAAACAGGGTCCCGTCAGCTTCAATCAATTCGCCCTGAAGTGTAACAAAGCGGCAGCGTCCCTCGACGGCCGCGTGCCAGCGAATGGCGTCGCTTAATGTCTCCACGACCCAGGTGTCGGCCAGCAGTCGCGCGGCGAGGTCAGGAAGACTCTGCGGAGACCGGGCAAGTCCATCCGCGCGGCCCACGATGCCGGGTTGGCCGAACAGCTGCGGCAGACTCCCGGAATGACGCGCGAACACGGAATCCACGGTCGGGCTGTCTGTCCGCGGGTCAACCCATGCGATACGCACCTCTTCGGCGGGATTGAAGCTGGCCCCTCCGGCAAATCCGCTCCTTCGCCCCCACCAGGCCTCATCTGTCGGACTCCCTGGCTGCTCCCCGGCCGACGATGTCCAGACGGCCTCCTGACTCCGCCCCAGCTCCCCGCGTACGCGTCCCGGATCGCAGTCCATGCCTGTGGATTCGATTGAAATGAACCCGACGCGGTCGGTGATGCGACAACGTCCGGAATTCAGGTATTCAAGGAGTGGCTGGAGGCGGGATACGACCAGCAGCTGTGCGCGTCCGGACAACGCAACTTCCATCAGTGCAGCCTGAGCCATATCGACATCAAGCAGATCAGAGACGCTCCCCAGAATCAGATTCCACGGTTCTGAGTCGGCTTCTTCTGAGCGTCGCAGGATTTCACGGACACCGATGCCAAAGCCCTCCTGGCGATCTTCCAGGTCTTCCAGCACGTTGCGTCGCGCCAGCAGGCCACTCCGCTGTTCCCGCAGCTCACCCAGCGACTGTTGTCCGAGCGATCGTTCGCCAACAAGCTTCTCACGTTCACGCAGCAGACTGTCCGCAGACTCCTCGTCATGCTGCAGTGACTGCTGAGCCTGGAGCAGTGCCGATTCCAGCTGGCTGGTGGCAGCAACCGTCTGCTGGAGTTCTTCATCCAGCTGCCGGCTTTGCTCGTCCAGACTGCGGCTGCTGTCCTGCAACTGGACGTCCTGAGACCTGAGACCGCTGAGTTCCGAAGCGGCATTGGAGTTATCCTGGAGCTGCTGCAGCTGCTGCTGTCGCCGCTGTTCACGGTCCGTCCGGGCCGCCTGAAGGCGCCGCTGACACTCACCAGTCTGCTCATCCCCGACCGACAGCGTTTCCCGGCAGCGATCGAATGCCAGCTGTTCAGCATCCAGTGAGTTGCGAAGCGTCTGCAGGTCAGCCTCCGCTTCAGTCATTCGGTGTCGCAGAACGCTGAGCTGTCTGAGCAGTCGCTGCTGATCGGCCTGCAGTTCCACGTCTCGAGCTGACTGCAGTTTCAGCGTGGTGGTGGCGCTGGCCATGCGGCTGCGAAGACCACTGTGCACCCGCTCCCGCTCCCGAAGTTCATCATCGATCGCCGATAATTGCTCATCCACCCGCGACAGCTCAGCCTCAGCAGTCTGCTGCTCCGAACGCACCAGAACCAGCTGCTCCGTGGCTTCCTGAAGCTGTGCCGCCAGGCGATCCCGCTGAACCGAATCCCGGCGGAAATCATCGGCTGCCAGACCAACACGGAACGCCTCCAGCTCCTCAGAAATCGCCTGAAACTTCGTCGCGCGCTGCGCCTGGGTGCGGAGCGAGCTGACCTGTGTTTCCACTTCCTGAACCAGATCTGCCAGACGAGACAGATTCTGCTCGACTCGCTCCAGTCGCTTGAGCGCTTCAGAACGCTTTTGTTTCAGACGGCTGACCCCTGCAGCTTCCTCGAAGATCAGCCGACGGTTGGCTGCATTCGACTGCAGAATCTGATCGACACGGCCCTGCTCGATGATGCTCCACGCAGCCGCACCTGCCCCTGTGCCGACAAAGAGTTCCCGCACATCCTTAAGGCGAGCGGTCTGGCGGTTCACCAGATATTCCGAGTCACCGGATTTCCAGAGCCGACGGCCGACGGAGACTTCATCCAGATCCAGAGGCAGAAAACGACTGCGATTGTCGAACACCAGCGTGGCCTCGGCGAACTGAGCTCCCCCGCGGCTGCTGGAGCCGTTGAAGATCACGTCCGTCATCTCTTTGCCACGCAGACTCTTCGCACTCTGGTCGCCAAGAATCCACTTGATCGAGTCCACGACGTTGCTCTTGCCGCTCCCGTTCGGTCCCACAACTCCCGTAATTCCAGCCGGGAAATCGAAGACCGTCCGGTCGGCGAAACTCTTAAAGCCGAAGAGTTCGAGCGACTTGAGCATTCAGGTAATCTTCCGCAGTCAGTTCCGTGTCTGCAGGAGTGCCTGCAGCGAGTCGTGCATCGTCCGTCTGACGCCCTATTCCGGCTCCTCCAGATCCCGGAATGGCCGCCGCAGACGACTTAAGAAGCCGCCCCTGCCGGCAGGTTTCGCTGCCGCCTCCGCCTCCGGCTCTTCCATGGTGTCCTCCCCGGCGTCAGGCTGATCGGCTGCGTCTGCGGTGCGATTGCGCCCGGTGTCCGGTGGACCCGCTTCCTCGGGCTCGTTCACGCCTTCGGCCATATCCGCATCCGCATCCGTCTGCTCGTCATCTGCGTCCTTTGCGCCCGCTTTGTTCACAGCATCGCGTTTGCTGGAGGGTTTCCCTGGGCGGGCTGTACCCTGACTGTCCTTCTCCGCAGCGGGTGCGGGCTGGTCACTGCTGCCTTGTTCGTCGGAGCCTTCATCGTCGAGCACCCGCCCAACCAGTCCGGCTCGTTCATTGTCGCGTTCATTGACTTCTCTGAAGTCCAGCTCCAGCAGCTTTTCTGCAGTCTCGTTCTGCTCCAGCTCAGATTCGTCAAGCTCATCGAAGAGTTCCGGCAGCATGCGGCTGTTGCCGATTCGTCGCTGGGACTCTGCCGACTTACTGTCGGATTTGCTGTTGGATTTTTTGGCCGATTTGCTGCCTGACTTGCTGCTGCTGGCGGATGCATCTGCATCTGCTTCGGCGTCTGCAGTCTGCGGATCATCGCCTTCGCGGAGATAAACGCGGCCGGCCTGGGGAAGTCGATCAATTCCGAACGTTCCCATAAAGTTTCGCTGCTGCTCCGCTTCGACCAGCATCTGCACGAGATCGGGATAGTTGGCCCCCATTTCGCCACAGGTGCGAATGATATCCGGGAGCCGATTTCGCACGCGCTGTCGAGTTGGTTCGCGGTTGAGTTCATAGCGGACGATTTCAACGGAATCTGATCCGGCGGCACCACGGATACTGAGCCGATTACCCGCATTCAGCACGGCGGGGAGCTGGAACCCCTGTTCAGCCCCGAAGACTACAATCTCCGGGATGCGTCGGCGGGTGACGTGCACCATCGGTTCACCGCTGGCGTCAATCACGTTCATCACAAATCGATCGCGAAAACTGACAGCATTCAGAGACGGATCCTGCGGTTCCAGTTCCTTCAGCGCCCGCAGGGCCCCGTAGCGTGTTTCAAGCGATGGAGCATTCATCAGTTCGCGGAGTGCCAGCACGGCATCGGCGTCATCACGGATGACCGAGAGGGCAACGAGTGAGTATACGCGGAAGGCCGTTTCCTTCAGTGCCGCGTCACGCAGCACGCTGACACCGGACGAATCTCCCAGATATGCCAGCGACTGAGCCGCATAAAACCGCACCTCGAAGGATTCTGAAGTCAGTGCTTCCTTCAGGAAGGGAATCGAATCCTCACCGATGGCCTCCAGCTGGAGGGCCGACAGCTGACAGGTTTCCGGCTCCAGCACCTCGCGGGCGAGCATTTCCATACGCATGCGACGGGCCACGTCCGTTTCATTCAGAGCGATATTACGAATCACCGCCTGATAGCGGGGAAAGTTGTTGACGTACTGAGAATGGATCTTCAGGTTGATGCGAACGTCATCCTTCGCCTCGGCACACTTGATTCGCTGACCGTATTTATTGTACCGATCAAAGCGATTCGAGACCGCGGTCGCCACCCGCTCACTATTCCGAGTACCCCGCTTGTCGCTTCGCAGCTGAATGGTCAGATCCCGATCCACTTTGGAAATGGCACCTCCGGGAATTGTCCCGGCCATCAGTTCGGCCTGACGCTCGTCCCCCGGCTTACCGCTCCCCAGACCAGTCAGGATGGCTCCGCCCGCCACCGCGTACTCCTGCGCCTTCAGCGCCGTGCGGCCCTGTATGTTCTGCTCTTCAAACAACCGTGTTTCCAGCAGCCAGCCACCCTTCAGACTCCGCGCGTTGCTGTTCGGTGGAATGGCCACGCGAACATCGAATCGCTGGTTCTTGCGGACCATTGCAGGCAGATAGGCCGTCACCACCACAAGTGCCGTGTTGCGGGATGAAAGGATGCGGTTCGCATCCTTTACACCCCGGCGAGCCATTTCATTCTGCAGCTGTGTTCGCAGCGTGGAAGGAGACGGATCACCACCATTGCCTTCCAGTCCCATCACCAGGCCCACACCACGCAGGACCACGAGGCTGTTCCCCTGAACACTCATGTACTCCGACAACAGCGGTGTCTCGATTCGCGTCCCAAAGTCGTTGTCTTCCTCTTTCTTCCGCCGATTCGATTTGGCTTCCGATTTGGATTTGGATTTGGATTTGGATTTGGCGTCTGCGTCCTTTGGTTCACCGGAACGGTCGGCAAACATGCCGGATTTGGGCAGGTTCAGCAGACCCGTCGTGCAGCCACAGAGACCCGCGGACAAGAGCAGGCACAGCCAGGCTGCCAGACGCACGGTCCGGGGATGGTCTGAAAGTCGTCCGCCGTGTTGCTGCGTCAGACGCCCTGCAGCCTGAAAATTACCAGCCCGGTCACTCATACAAACCACTCCATAAATACACCCTCGGCGCGCACTGGCCAGAGAGATCAGAAGCATGCCGACCAAAATAGGGCGACCGTGTCATGAGGGTCAACGGATTCTTAAGCAAACCTGCCGGAGTTTCGCGGACCACAGCCAGGCTGTGATGGCACTTCGGCAGCTTTCGCGAGCGACGAAAAACAATCGGTGGTTTCGTCACTGCCGGGCAGCCCGTGTTCGGCACGATTCGCCGAAACCTCACGCAGGGCACGCGACAGAAACGCGGGAGAACAAACACCTTGCGGGCGACATCACCACCGATGAGGGTGTGGCAAAAAACGCACAAGTGCTGTACGGCAAATGCCAGAGGCTGTTTGCGATCCGCCGTGCCATTCTCTGAAATCGGAAGCACGGCCCCCCCCCCCACAAACACCACCCCCGAGCCGCGACCGTGAGGGAGTCGGCACCACCGCAAAACCAACCTGACGCGGCCCACCCGGCGACATTCGCCACCAGAACGTCAATGCCGCTGGGCGACGGACCTGAGTCCGTCCTGCCCCGGCCTGGCTTCCCAACTGATTTCCTCGAGCATATCCGGCAAAAAAGAACGGGATCTTCCGGATTCTGACAGATGTTGCAGAAATGGAACGCAAGATGCATTGTAGCCAGTGGGTGCTCCTGCGCAGGCAGCAGGGCGGATGCAGACAGGTTGTTTGTCAAGGGGACATGCAGTGGATGATTTCTTCTGGTTCCTGTTCTGGCTGTTTATCGGGGGGCCACTGATTTTGCTGGTTCCGGTAAAGCTCTTTTCAATCAGTCGCAGCGTGGACGAGGTGCATAATCGGCAGCGGGAGTTGAGCCACCAGGTCGCGACGCAGCTGAAAGCGGTTTACGACATGGCGGTGGAGCAGCGCGATAGCCTGCAGCAACTGCGAAGCGTCTGGCGCGAGAGCGGGGCACCTTCCGCGGCGGAGGTTGCTGCCAGCGACCGGCCCGGGGTGTCCGTCGCGGCGGGGGCGGGGCTCACAGAGGCGAAAACGAGCGAGCAGGTCGTCGAGATCATCCCGGAAGAGCCGGCGCGTGTGCAGGTGGCAGTCGCTGTGCCGCCGGTCCCTGTCATGCCGGACACCGAATCGTCTGTGGCGGGTCTGGCAGCGGCCGCTCGGCTGCGCACGACGCCGGTGGAGCCCGTGGCTGCTCTGGGAGCAGTTGCACAGGCGGCGGCCGCGTCTGAGCCGATATCTGCCGGGGAATCTGCATCGGCATCTGCCAGGCCGCAACCAATTCCCCCGAGTGCCTTTGAGGCGGCGGCGAAGGACGTGCTGCGGAAGATTCGCAACTGGATTGTGGTGGGCGAAGAGAACCTGCCGCAGGGAGTTTCGATGGAGTTTGCGGTGGCCAGCCAGTGGCTCCTGCGGATTGGCATCCTGATGCTTGTGATCGGGATGGGCTTTTTCGTTAAGTATTCGATTGACAATGGTTTGTTGTCACCACTGGCACGGGTGGTCCTGGCGGGCTGTGCCGGGATGGCGATGCTGGGTGGTGGAGCGCGCCTGCTGGGGGGGCATTATCAGCTGATTGGTCAGGGCTTTCTTGGGGGCGGCATCGCGACATTGTATTTCAGTGTGTTTGCCTCCCATGGTCTGTATCGGCTTGTGGATCTGCCGGTGGCCTTTGGGATGATGGCGATGGTGACGATGCTGTCGGGCGTCGTGACGCTGGTGTTTGATTCGCGGCTGACAGCGGTGTTGGGGGTGCTGGGTGGCTATCTGACTCCGGTGATGCTGTCATCGGGCGTGGTCAACTATCCCGGCCTGAACACGTATCTGCTGGTGCTTGGTCTGGGGATTCTTGGAGTGTCTGCCTTTCGTCACTCGCCGCTCCTTGGTTATCTTGGATTTTTCTGTCATCATGTCCTTGTCCAGAGTTCTCTGGCGGGTTACCAGCCGGCCGCCAACTTCTGGCAGGTTCAGCCCTTCCTGGTGGCATTTTTCGCGATGTTTTCCACGATGGTGTTTGTGCATCGGCTGCGCGACCGGACGCCGGCAAATCTGCTGGATGTGCTGATGCTGTTTCTGAATGCAGGTGTGTTTTTCGGAATCAGTCATGAGTTGATCAGCGAGTTGTACGGCAGTCGCTGGACGGCATCAGTGTCTCTGGGGCTGGCCGCGTGGTATCTGGGTCATGTGGCGTACGTGCTGCGTCGCCGCAATCCGGATCGCGGTCTGCTGATTGGATTTCTGTCACTGTCTGCCCTGTTTGTTTCGATCACGATGCCGATTCTGCTCAGCGGCGAATGGATCACGGTGAGCTGGGCCCTGCAGGCTCTGGTGATGCTCTGGGCTGCGGGGCGTCTGCAAAGTCAGTTTCTGCGGCTGGTTTCCGGCGTGTTGTATCTGATTGTGCTGTTTCGCTTCGGGGCGTTTGATCTGCGGGCATCGTTTGGCGGGGCACTTGCGCCGGGCATGGCTTTCAGTGACTACCTGTGGGCGCTGACAGAACGGCTGGTGACCTTTGGCGTGCCGATTGCCTCATTTGCAGCCGGTCGTCGTCTGCTGCAGCGTGAGATTGACCGGTCAGGACCTGAGGCCGTTTCGATTGACGTGCCGGCATGGATTCCGGCGAAGCATCTGGCCGGATTCATCTCGCTGGCATTCGCCGGCATGCTGTTCTTCTATCTGACTCTGGAATGGAATCGCACGATGGGCGGTCTGCTGGACGATCTGCGGCTGCCGGGGATTACGTTGATCTGGGTGCTGATGGCCTTCTGGGTACTGCTGCAGGTGGGGCGTGGCTTTGCCGAGGCCGCAGTGACTCTGGTTACGATACTGCTGGGAGCTGTCTTTCTGAAGCTGGCGGTCCGCGATCTGCCTTCGTGGGGCTTCACGGGAGCGCTGCGGTACACACAGCCGTGGGAGCCGGGGACAGCATTCTTTCGGCTGCTGGATTTCGGCGTGATCATTGGCTTTCTGGCCTGGGCCGCTCAGTTTATACGCGGAACATCGGTGCGGATTCGGGATGCTGCACGGGTAGCCAGTGGAATGGGGCTCACGTCTCTGGGAGCCCTGTTCATTTACAGCACTCTGGAGGTGAATACGGTGCTGTTTCAGTATGTGCCGGGGCTGCGAGCGGGAGGGATTTCCATTTTGTGGTCTGTGTTTGCTCTGTCGCTGCTGCTGCGGGGCATTCAGACGGATCGACGGCAGCTGCGTTATCTGGGGCTGGGACTGTTCACGACGGTTGCCTTCAAAGTCTTCTTTTCCGATCTGGCCCATCTGGACGCTCTGTACCGGATTGTCGCCTTCCTGATTCTTGGGGGGCTTGTGATCAGCGGTTCATTCCTGTATCTGCGAGCTCGCCGCACGTTTTCAACAGAGGAGGCACCCCGTGAAACCTGAAGAACTGCTGAAGTGGAAATCGATATGGCTGCTGGTGATCCTGCTGGCGTTTCCGGCTGCTGGTCGCTGTCAACAGTCTGCGGTGAAGTCAAACCAGACGGTTCCGCGCTATCGCTGTCTGCGACCGCTCACCACAGAACCCGTGAAAGACCCGGCACTGGCGGTACTGCGATTGGATGCGTCGATCTGGGAGCAGACTCGGGACGGGCTCCCGGATCTGTTATTGTCCGATGAAGGCGGTCTGGACGTACCGTTTCTTGTGCGACCGGCGATGCAGACACAATCGGTCAAGGCGCTGCGTCGCTGGTCCGCGGAACAAACGGAACTGCGTCCCCAGGCCAATGGGTCACTCGAAATCGTCGTGCACCTGAAGAAAGACGATCCCCAGCCGGAGGGATTGACGCTGTTCACTCCGCTGACCAACTTTGAACTGCGGCTGCAGATCCACGCCGGTACGGATTCCAGCGGACCGCTGCTGGCAGAGAATGCGCTGCTGTATGACTACACGCAGTTTATGAATGTGCGAAGTACGACGGTGAAGTTCAACAGCGGCAGTTCGCGCAGCTTCTGCCTCGTGATTGATCAGGAAGTCGCCGCTGCCGAATCAACCCTGAAGGAACTCACACGCACCTTTGCGGCGGGCACGGAAACGCAGCGGACGGAATCGGTGGTGCAGGAGCGACGACCGATTCGGATTGACCGCATCGAGTTCTCCACGGAATCGGCGGTGACTGAACAGCAGGTCGCGATGCTCGATCAATGGTCGCCTGAGTCGCCCGATGTGCAGCAGAATGCTGAGACCAGGGAGACGCTGGTGGAATTCGCGGCCGGCCGTCGCCCGCTTTCTCAGGTGACCCTGCAGACATCCAGCCGCAATTTCAACCGCACCGTCCACCTTGAATATCATATTCCCGGCAAGCCCGATCGCTGGCAGACGGTCAGCAGCAGCCAGCTGCGGCAGATTGCCATCGGCCGCGTGCAGGAAACACAGCTGACACTGGAATGCCCGCCGGAACGCCATGATCGCTGGCGACTGCGGATCGAAAATGGTGACAGTCCGCCCCTGCAGGCGCCTGGGCTGGAGCTGCGTGGTTCGGCGTCAGAACTGATCTGGCTGGCGGAGCCGGACCGTCATTTTGTGCTGCTCTATGGTGACGACACAGCCTCCGCGCCCCGGCACAATCTGAAGGTTCTTGAAACCGCCCTTGCTGCCGGCGAAAAACCTTTTCCCGCGACCGCCGGTGTCGTGGAATTTCGCACCGTCGTGCCCCCCGCTGAACCCATTCGGCCACAAGAGCTCATCAACAATCCGGTGCTGCTCACCGGACTGGCCGTGCTGCTGACTGCCGCCATGGGCTGGGGATTGTACAGAGCTGCTGTGCGACTGAAGGAGCTGCCTGACGAACCACAGCATGGATCCTGACGATTTCATCCCTTCAGCAATTTCAGGAACCCCGCACTTCCGCCCGTGGCTGCGATGCCCGCGACACACGTGGAAGGTATGATCCGCCAAGCCGCATGGCCACGGGGCACTGCCGCTTCCGCGTTTCCGTCACTGTTTGTTCCGTCTTTGTACTGTGCCGCCATGCAGACCATCCTCATTCAGTTCGATACCGATGCTCAGCCCAGTGTGTTTGACCGCGTAGTGGCGGTGGATGCCGGCGTCGGCCACCTGTTTTCGTACGCAGGTGTCACGCCACAGACCGTGACTCCGCTGGTCCATGGTGCCATGTTCACGCGTGGTCCTGCGGATCTGAAGCACACTGCGATCTTCATCGGTGGCAGTTCTGCTGCGGCCGGCGAAGCGTTGCTGCAGCAGGTGCGAAAGACCTTCTTCGGCCCGCTCAAAGTGTCCATCATGATGGATTCCAACGGCTGCAACACCACAGCGGCCGCTGCGGTCGCCAGCCTCAGAAAACACGCGGATCTGTCTGGCCGGCAGGCTGTAGTCCTCGGGGGAACTGGCCCGGTCGGCCAGCGGGCCGCTGAACTGCTGGCACTCGAAAACGCCCATGTCACGCTCGTCTCACGCAGCCTTGAACGGTCCGCCGCGGCCTGCGAAGCGGTCCGGGCGCGAATGCCTTCCGCCCGCATCACTCCGGCCGCCGCCGAGACGCCGGACCACGCAGAAACGCTGTGCCACGGGCACCAGCTGATTGTTGCCGCAGGAGCCGCCGGCGCCTGCTTTCTCCCCGACGGTGCGCTCGCCCGCATTCCCGGTCTGCAGGCCGTGGCGGATCTGAACGCTGTTCCGCCAACGGGACTGGCCGATGTCAAACCCGGGGACAAGGCGGAAGTCCGCCACGGCGTGATCTGCTATGGTGCTCTGGGAGTTGGCGGGCTGAAAATGAAAGTGCATCGCAAAGCGGTGGCGTCGCTGTTCGAGGCCAGCGATCGCGTGCTCGAAGCAGCTCAGATTTACGAGCTCGCAAAAGTCATTGCCGGTATCAGCTGAGATTCCCTGTGCTCAACTTTTGTCAGACTGGCGACGACCGCGAAGTGCTCATCACCGGCATCGGCGTCGTCTGTCCGCTGGGAATTGGCGTGGCGACTGCATGGCAGCGGCTGCTCCACGGTCCCTCCGCCTGCCGCAGTCTCTCACCCCACGAACTCGCCGGAGGGACTCAGCTCACCCGCATCCCCGGGCTGCGTGTCCACGGAGCTCCCGTCGATCACCAGCGGATTCGGCAACTGTGTCAACTCTTTCAGGGCATCCAGCGCTTGCCGGATGATCTGCGGTCTGTAGTGCTGGGTGAACCGGTGCTGGCGATGACAGCAGTGGCGCTGGACGAGGCGTTGCAGCAGGCGGTGCTGAGCATTCCACTGGCGGATGCGGAGCGGGTGGCGGTGCTGTTCGGGGGCAGTAAGGGAGGTCTGGCGACTGCAGAACAACTGCGCAATTCCCTGCGATGTGCTACGCCGGCAACAGGCGGAAAAGCAGCAGAGTTACCTCAGGCGATGTCAGATTCCGCGTTCGCTGCGGCCTTTCGCCATGCCTTCACCACAGACGGAGCCGGACGACTCATCGCACAGCTGCTGGAATGCAGCGGCCCGGGCCAGTGTCCGGTGGCGGCCTGTGCTACGGGGCTGATTTCCGTGCTGCAGGGAGCTGCCATGATTCAGGCAGGATATTGCGATTTGTGTGTGACGGGGAGTGCTGATGCGGGCCTGCGTGCCAGTGTGCTGGCATCGTTCCACCGCCTGCAGGTGCTCTCACGCAGCCCGGATGCTGCCACCGCCTGTCGCCCCTTTGACGAGACGCGGGACGGCTTTGTGATCGGCGACGGCGCAGCCGTGCTGATTCTGGAATCTCGTGAGCACGCGCGGCGACGCGGTGTCAGACCCCTGGCCCAGGTTCTGGGCGGAGGCTGGCTGTCGGATCCCACCGGAATGACGCAGATGGATGATTCCGGAGCGACAGTCGCAGAGTTGTTACGGCGGTGCTGTGGTTCTGTCGGTGTGGTTCCGGATGTACTTTCGCTGCATGGAACCGGAACGGAAACCAACGACCTTGCGGAGGCGCGGGGAATTTTGCGAGCACATGGCAAGCGCCTGCCGGAGTGTTTTGCAGCAAAGGGCGCCACCGGTCATCTGCTCGGGGCCGCAGGCAGTGTGGAAACAGCCATACTGACGGCAGCAATGTTGGCTGGTCGTCGGCCAGGCACCACGAATCTGAAACAGCCGGATCCGCGGTGTCCGCTGCCTCTGGACCACTGTGACGCACCGATTTCGGCCGACGCCATCTGGGGAAAGCTCTCGCTCGGCTTCGGCGGACATGTGGCCTGCGGTTTGTTTCGCGCTCCACCTGGACCGTAGCCACGCGACAATGCGTGGCCAACTGCTGCCCGCGGAAGGACTGAAGAGAGGAGAGAGGAGACCGCAGGAGAATGCAGAAAGTCGAGAGTCTCCTTTCTCCTTTCTGCATTCTCCTGCTCTTACTTGTCTACTTTCAGCCCTGGCGCCTTGGTGTGAGACCAACAGTCCTGGCAGTGGCCGACAAAGCTCTTCAGGGCTGCACCGGCCGATTGACATCGGCCGCACGCCGGATGCCTGCCTGTCTGACGTCACCGGGCTGAGGGGCCTGGCCACAGTGGCGGCCGCAACAGGTCTGTCGGACCGGAATGTTCGCACTGGTATTCAGGAACTTGATGATCCCGACCGCATCGATCCGGGCCGGCAACGACGGGCCGGGGCTGGGCGGCAGCCGAAAGAGGTGGTGGAACCAGAACTGGCTGCCGTTCTGGAATCGGTTATCGAGCGTCTACTCGTGGAAATGCTATGCGTGCCTTTAGTTGGACCCGCAGGACCACGCGAGCTATTGCCATGCAGTTGTGGATTTTTGCGCCGTGGGGGCAAATTGGGATCAGGGGCTGCCTGTGGTCAGACGGGATTGCAGTTCATCTGACATTCGGCGAAGGAGTGCATCGTCGCAGGCGGAAAATTGCCGATCAGTGAAGACAGGTTCTTTCAGGAGTTTCTGCAGCAGACCAATCTGACCGATCAGAATGCCCCGTGCCTCACCCCGTGCCTCACCCCGTGCCTCGGCCTGTTCTGCATCCAGTTTTGCCTGCAGAATTCTGCCGGATTCGTCCCGCTGCGCCTTGAGTCGGGCCTGGTAGAGCATGAGCTGTTCGGGGGTTTGAGCGATCATGGCGAGGACTTTCGCGGCTTCATAGAATTCGGGTTCGGGGAGCAGACGCGGGACGTCTTCCAGTTCGAGCGTGTGGATGTTGTGTAAAAACCACGCCCATTTCTGATCAAGTGGCGCATTGTACACGGTATCGGCCGTGACATGAAGATATTTCAACTGCAAAAGGTGGATCTGCAGGTCATCTGTGAGTGTCAGCGAAGAGGACTTTTCCCGCAGGCGAAAATCAAGATGCAGAGCCGGCGGAAAGGAAAACATGGCGTCCGCCAGCACACAGATGCTGATCGAAGGACGCAGCGAAACATAGTCATCGCCCTCCCGCAGTTGACCGGAGTAGGACACGCTGACACAGTAAGTCAGGCGCTGAGCCATGCCGGCCGGCAGTGATGTTTGCATTTCAATGAGCAGCCGTCGACCGAGCTCGTCGATGGCCAGAATATCCAGAATGGACAGCTTGTCGTCGGCTGTTTGCTTGAGCTGAGCGGGGTTCAGGATGCGGGCGGAGACAATTTTAGGCTGCCCCTCCAGCATGGAATTCAAAAAGTGAATCAGAATGTGAATGTAAAGTTCTTCCCCCAGGAGGATTTTGAAGGCGTAATCCACAAGCGGGCAGATTCCGATGGGCATGGGGAGTTCCTGAGCAGTAAGTTTGTAAATCACGTGTTAAATAAGTATAAATGCATTACCCCAAGGGTACTGTCCTGTGTCATCCGGAAGCAAGAAAAATCTGTCGGATTTTTTGCCTGCTGCGCAGACAGGCCGGTGGGCGGCAGGTGCCGTCAAAAAATCAGCGTGCGGAAGATATCAATCCGCCGTTGACGGTGCGCCCGGCTCTGCCGACGTTGCGACATGCGCGTTTCGGGCCTTTGACAGACACACTGTACGGATGACAGTGGACGTCGACGCTATGGTGACGAGTTTCTGTCAGTTGTGGCTGCGAGGCGTTCGACGGCGAACATCAGACCCATCGCGCCACCGCGGTCATCGCGTCCCTGAATGGCCGTGCGATTGAAGTAATCTTCCAGCGTCTGCTGTTTGCCTGTGCCGGTGCAGACATTGACCAGCATTCCTGAGGGGCTGGTGCGCTGTTCGATGGCTTTCCAGGCAGCATCCACGGCTGGCTGAAATTCGGAAGATTCCAGCCAGCCGTACTTCAGCCCGCGCTGGATGGCGAAGCCGATCATGCAGGTGCAGGTGTATTCCAGGTAGCTCACCGGTTCATCGATCACCTGTTTCCAGCAGCCGGTGCTGAGGTCCTGATGCGGCAGCACAGCTCGCAGGTGCCGACGAAATTCCTCCAGCAGTTCCGGACGGGCCGGATGATTTAACGGCCAGTCGCTGAGAACGAGCGCCATTCCGAGTGCGGGGAATCCGTTGCCACGGCCCCAGGCGGCTTCGCAGAGCGGTGAGTGACGGTACAGGCCGTCGGGCCGCAGGCAGAGCGTTCGCATAGACTCAAGATGGGTCGCGGCGGCATCGAAATAGCGGACTTCGCCGGTGAGTCGCCCGGTAGCGGCCAGAATGGGACCGGCCATGAAAACGGCATCGCTCATTTCACTGTGAAAAGGCATGAGTGTGAGAGCTGTGCCGTCCGGCTGGAAAATCTGATCGGCAGCCTGTCGGCAGAGGCTGATCCAGTGGCTGCGTTCGACACCTGAAGCCCGGTCAGCCATGGCAGCAAAGATCAGATGACCTGCCTGTTCGCTTCCGGACTTCGGCAGGGCATTGCGTTCCCCGGTGAGCCATGGCTGGAGAATGTGTTCGACTTCCGCAGCGGGGCCCGGTTCCCCGGTGAGCTGACTATAGCGGAGTTTTGCAACCAGTGGCAGGGCTGGAATGTAGGCAGCCTGATCCAGTTTCCGGCCGTAGACTGCAGCCAGCTGGGAGGCGACAACGGCAGGAGTTCGCTGCTGGGCGTACAGTGTGGAATCGCTGAGCTGCCAGACCACAGGAAGAAGCAGGACGATGACAGGCTGTGGCATCATTCGCATGGATGAAGGGCTCGGGCGAGTTGCGTGGGGGACGGGGAGGACGATTGCAGGTGAGTGTCCCTGTTTTGCGGGAAAAAGGGAAACCCAAACGGCTGACAGCTTGCCGGGGCTGCCCCACCGGCCTGCCCGTTCAGGCGGCGCATTTACGGCGCGATAATCGCTCGGTACTGTTTGAGCCGCTGCGCGCGGACTTCGTCATTCACCGATCCGACGGTGTCAGGGCGGTAGAGCAGCTGCCGGGACGGCAGGAGCTTCAGGCCGACGCTTTGAGGAGGAATCTGCTGCAGGTGAACGAGTGCAGCGAGGGCGACGTCGCGCAGCTGGACCTGAGCACCGCTGGGGAGTTCGCCCTGAGCCACGTCTTTCTGCCCAGCTTCGTTCAGCTTTGTCCATGCCTGCTGGGATGACGTCAGCTGTGCATTCAGCAGGGGAATGTCCCGGGTGCTGTTGAGTGCCGCAAGGCACATGCAGGCATAGTACAGCTGTGGCCCGCGCCCCCCCCCTGAAGCACTCGCACCGCAACATCGCGGCCGGCCGGCAGACGATGCTGAATGGCGAACACGAGTGGCCGATCGGCTGCGATGCCCGGGCGAAGAATCCAGGCAGAGACCAGTTTCCTTAAGACATCTCGGTGCTGCCCCGCAGCGACCAGTCTGTTGAATCGAGGATCATCGAGTGGTCTGGAGATATTGAAGGAGGTGGAACGGAGGAGCCGCGTTTCGGGCTGACTGGCAACGAGCATCAGCGCAATCGCCGAAGCCGTGGGAAACGGAAGATCCTCGCGGCCGTCGCAGGCCTCGTTGAGGACACTGCTGCGTTTTTCCAGCAGTTCGGGGATGCGAGCGGGCTCGTACAGGCTGGCCGCAAACAGATCCGGTTCTGCCTGCAGCATCTGCAGCAGCACTGTTGTGGGATCTGATGTGAGCAGTTCTGTGTTCGGCTCTTCAGATTCGGACTTGGGTGACGGCGAAGGGAAATCCGTTGCGGAATCGTCTGCGAGCAGTTGCCGGAGCCGCGCGGCATGCGGGAAATCGGCCAGACCGGCCGATGCAGAACCTTCGCGAAGATTGGCCAGCTGCACCAGACGCCGGCGGAACCACCGCCGCTGCAGCTCCGTGCGAAGTTCAGCGAGTCTGGCAGCTGTACCGCCGGTTGCGGACGTTTGAGCATCGAGGAGCGCGGGGCTGGCAGTTTCCGGGAGCCGGAGCAGTTCCGTGGTAGCCGCCTGGCGACGGGAGTAAGCGGGGTTCTGCAGCTGCTGCACGAGTGACTGAATCTGGCTGGCGGTCGCCGGGGAATCAGCAGAGTTCTGCCCATTGCCGCCGGGTGGGGCTGACGGGGGAATCTGAAGAAGCAGACACAGCAGCAAAGTCATGGGGAAATCACAGAGGGCGAAATTGGGATCGGGGGAAGGTGGAGGCGGGAGCGACTTCGGGGCGGTCAGGCGATAAAACTGACGAAAAAGCGGGAGAAATCTATCAGGAAAATGCAAGGGAGAGGCGTCTTTGGGGGTGTTTTGCTGAGGTGAAAGGGCGATTCTGCCCGCCTGGTCCCTCTATCCGTCCCGATCTGCCACGAACGGGCTGGTTTCCGCTGGTCGACGACGAATTGCCCCGGAATTCTCCCGGTTCCGTGATTGAGATCGCTTGAAATTCCCGATAGAGTTCACTTGCAATTGGTGAACGATCGGTCAAACTTCCCGATCCGTCTTAACTCGCTCAATTTGTTCTCCGGAGTGTCTCCTGTGTCACTGGACAAAACCCTCAAAGTTCGCCGGGGCGGCAGCAGCTCCCGCAACGTGTTATCTCGTGGCGAACGCATCGCTCGCCTTCAGGAAGAAGACCGTTTTGCTCCAGGTCGCAGTCCGTTCGGGCTCCCGAAAGTCCGCGTCATGAAGGCACTCGCCGGCAAAAAGAAAAAGAAAACCGCCGAAGAAGGTGCCGCTGCTGCCGCTGGCGGAAAAGCTGCCCCTGCCAAAGGTGGGGCTGCTGCCAAGGGCAAGAAATAGCTCCCTCGGCACAGTCCGGATCCCTCATGCATTCCTACCGCAGGTCCGTTCGGATCTGCGGTTTTTTGTTATGTGACCCCCGCCCCCGCAAATCCAAACTCCCCGGGCACTCCCATGACAGCCCCCCACTTGCCCCTCAGCCCCATCCGGGTTTCCTGTGGCCTCGCTGCTGTGCTTTGGCTGCACGCAGTCATCAGTGCAACCTGCCTCGCCCAGCCACCAGCCACAGAACCGGTGGACCAGTCCCGACTGGAACTCACAGAACTTGCCCGCGGCCTCGTGCAGCCCATGGAACTGGATGTGGCGGCAGACGGCACCGTGTACTTCATTGAACTGGGCGGTCGGCTGCGAGCGATTTCGCCAGGCAGCAGCGAAGTGCGACTGGTGGGCGAACTGCGTATCACTACCGAACAGGAAAACGGTCTGATCGGCATGGCCCTGCATCCGGATTTCACCCAGAACGG
>JBJTOM010000231.1:0-9784 GCA_046074585.1 Planctomycetota bacterium
GACACTTGAGATCGTCTCTCGGATTTCCTGCAGACGCGCCGGCGGGCATCTTGCTGTACCGACTCTTACCTCACGCAAAGGCGCCAAGGCGCAAAGCTGGAATTGTCGGAAATTTGGACCTTCTGTCCTTCCTTTGCGTCATCCGAGGGCGAAGCTCCTTCCGAGCCACCGAAGGCTGGTCCGCGCTGTGAGCGATTGTCAGCGATTTTGGTAAGCAGCGGGGATCGGCGTAGTCCTCGCGGCAGGGATGCGGCTCAGCAGTAGCTTCGCCCGCCCGCCACCCCATCTTGCCAGAAAGTCGAGGCCATTGGACCGCAGCCCGTGGGCAGCAGCTGGGTGTCAGGAACGTGGCACCCAGACGGTGCTCTTACGTTTCCGGCCTGTCAGGCCAGTTCCATCAGCCTGGCATGAAATGCCAGGTCACGCGGTCTTCGAGCCCCGTCGCTCTGTAAGGGCAGTTCTCAGAGGGAACTCGTAAGATCCTCGGATGCACACGTCGACCGCTGCGTGGTGCGAGAGATGCTGGATCTTGTGCGCTGCGGGGGCAATTCTCCTCTGCCCCGAGCACGTTTTGCCCACTCCGCCCACGCCACGTCGGCAGGCCCCGCGGTGCAGGCACCGGTACGTGGCACCGGTACGCCGAAAGTCTCTTTCAGGAAACGGGTTGCGGCGTCGCATGGCGGTCCGACTCCCTCACGGTCGCGGCTCGTTTTATGCCTCGCGCACCTCCGGGAGGGCGAAGCTCCTGCTGAGCCGCACCCCTGCCTCCAGCACCGCCTCGAGCGCCGCCCCGATCCGCGCGGCGGTTACTGACTGCGTCCGGTCACATTGGTGTGGGCCGAAAACACCAGCCCGGCGGGGAGCGGGGACTGGAGCGTGGCGTGCGACGGCAGAATCGACCCGGGACGTCCCAGTCCGGGCAGGGAATGTGTCCACGGCGAGGGGGCGGCGAGAATGAATCCCGGGGGAACCTGCAGCACGTCACTGGCAGCGTTGTCCGGGATGCCGGACGGGGACGCCGGGAGTTGTGCGAGGGAGTGCTGCAGCAGTTCCAGCAGTTCACGGTGGGTCCGGCAGCGGGCCGGTGCGGCAAGGAGGTGCCATTCGCCGTCGGGTGTTCCTGCAGCGACGCAGGGCTGTTCGTCATTCATGCCGGCCAGTTCGAGGGCATCTGCGGACGCGTCGTGTTCGTTTCCGGAGAAGCGGCAGACAAGACCGAGCACCTGTGCGGCGCGGGCGCGGAGTTCGGGACCGGACTGGGGGTAGGAGTCTGCGAACTGAAATACGGCGGGGGTTGTGGGCAGTCCCGGATCGTCGGCGCCTGTGAGGCAGATGAGCGCTGCTGTGGCCGGGTCGCGGGGACCGGGGGGCTCAGCTGACTGCTGGAGCCACTGGTGCTGGCGGAGCGCGGCATGCAGGTGGCTGGCGGCGGCAATCACAAAGACACTGCAGTGTGTGAGATGTTCATGGAGGCGGCTGATGGCAGTGGTGTCGGTGACTGGCCAGAGTCTCCAGCGATCGCCGTCGTCGGTCCGGCACTCGACGGGGGTCTGCTGTCGAACAAGCTGCTGCAGGAGTTCAGTGAGTGAGATTTGCGGATTGGGCTGACGATCGACTGCGACGGCCTGAACAGGAGTAAAATCGCCTTCAGCAGCCAGTCGCAGCTGCAGGGCCTGCTGAATGAGCTCTTCGGGGGCGTCTGCGGGGCAGGCGGGACTGATCTGACCGGAGGCGGTCAATTCCGGACGAACAAGTCCGAGGAGGCTCCAGCGTTCGAGGTGGTCACCAGCACGAGACCGCAGCAGCTGCAGTGCGTAGAAGGCGTCCTCGTGTTCGTGAACAAGGATTCCTTCGCGTCTCCAGAGGCGGAAGAGACCGCCGGCGCGGCGCTGGCATTCGAGCGGATCGGGGTCACCAGGCTCCGGTTGATTGTCCACAAGCCTGACCGCATTGCAGGGATGGCGGTGACTGAGTGTGCGATGGAGTTCCGGGGTGAGCGTTGCGGGGGGGGACGCGGGTGCCAGAACATCCGTGAGAGCGCCGATCTGGCTGAGATCGTAGCGCCAGCCACAGAAGGGAAGGATCTGAGCCACTGCGGGGTCCTGTCTGGTGATTGCTGTCGTTAGTGGTTGCCGTCGGGGGACTGGGTGAGCAATCCGAGCTGCTGCAGTTTGCGGCGGCATTCATCGCGTTCGCGGCTGCGGCTGAGCGCTGCCCAGGAAGGGTCCTGAGCGGCCAGAAACTGGTCGTCTGTCCACGGAGGGGCGGAACCGGCAGCCGCCGCAGCGGCGGTCAGACGCTGAATCACGCCCGTATCCAGCCGTGTCAGCGTTGTGGAATGCATGCGGTAATCAAGAAAGGCTTCCCAGACGACCGGGAAGAGCGGCGCCACAATGCGTTCGCCGATGGTTGTGGCGTAGTTGCGGATTTCCAGCTGAGCATGGCTGTCCATGCGGAGTGCGAGGAAATGCAGGAGGTTGTGCAGATCGATTTTCCAGTAGGCTTCGGTGTAGGTTGACAGAGGCAGGTCCTTGCGAGCCTGTTCCCGGGCGACTCCCGATTCAATTCGCTGCTGGTACTGGTCCCGCAGCTGGTCGTGGAGACGACGTTCGTCGTCAGACAGCTGGCGGCCAAGCTCTGTCGGAAGTGAGTCGCCGCTGCCCTGTCGATTGTGTTCTGCCTGGCTGCGCCACTGGTCCGGAGGCGTGGTTTGAGCCGCATCGATGGCCAGCGAATACCGCGTGCTGTATTCATTGATGCTGGCCATACGGTGCCGCACCCACTGTCTCCAGCAGTCCATGGGAACCCGCACCAGAAACTTGATCTCAGCCATCTCGAAGGGTGTGGTGTGGCGGTGTCTGAGCAGATAGCGGATGAGGGTGCGGTCGTCACTGACCCTGCGTGTGCCTTCGCCATAACTGACGCGGGCCGCCTGCACAACGCTGCTGTCGTCGCCCATTACGTCGACCAGACACACAAAGCCTTCGTCCAGCACAGGAAATTTGTGCCAGCGAAGCGACTGGATGGTGGCTGCGCGGCCGGACGCGTCAGATGAGTCGGCGGAGCTTTCTGTGGCAGACATGGAGAAGGGCAACCCGACAAAAAAGGAGCCGAAAAAAAGGGAAGAAAGGAATTCAGAAAGGCGATTTCGAGGTGAAAAGCGAAACACGAATTGTGTTCAGGACGGACATGAAAGGCAACCCTGCCGGGGAAATGGTTCCAGAATCACCGCCACGGCGCCTGCCCACCATTCAACGCCACCGAAAGACGCCCCATAGTCCGCATCTTTCCTCAGATGCCATGCTGCCAGCCCCCGGGAGGCAATGGGCGCGTCCGGCCACTGTCATTCTGCAGCAGAATCGCCGAATTTTCAGTCACCTCGCCAATCTGAATCAGCGTCAGCTCTTGTGGCGCCTGCTTCAGTTTTTCTGCGGCGTCGGCGGGGATGCTGAAGAGCAGTTCGAAGTCTTCGCCGTCGCTGAGTGCGGCGGTGAGTCGCGCATCAGCCTCAAGACCAGCCGGAACATCGGCATGCACCGGGATGGACGCCCCCCGGATCACTGCCCCGCAGCCACTGGCCGTCATCATCCGCGGCAGATCGGTGGCCAGACCATCCGAAAGATCCATCAGCGCGTGCACCCTGACATTGTCCACAAGCCAGCGGATCGCATCGAATCGCGGGGAAAACGTCAGGTGCCGACCGTGGTGCAGGCTTCCGCCCAGGGGGCCGGTCACGTACAGCAGGTCGCCGGGGCGTGCGTCGCTGCGGAGGGGAATGCGGGCCCCCATCGGAGTGCCCAGCAGGCACACATTGATCGCAAACGGACCGGTCCAGGCATTGGTGTCTCCCCCGGCCACAGTGAACTGATACTCCCGCGCGAGCGCCTCAATACCGTTGTAAAGCTGTTCGATCCAGCCCGGCCGGGAGCGGGACAGGCTGCGGGGAATGGCCAGCGACACAAAGGCCGCGACCGGATCGGCCGCCATGGCAGCCAGATCACTGAGATTCACAGCAACCGCCTTCCGCCCGGCAAGGGCCGGATCGATCTCGTCCAGCCTGAAGTGCACGCCATCCAGCAGCAGGTCAGTCACCGTCACCAGCCGACCGTCCGGAGGTAATTGCAGCACTGCCCCGTCGTCTCCAATCCCCACGGCCACTGGAGGCCGTGGAGGAAACCGACGGGCAAGGTGATTCAGAAAGTGGTTTTCAGACATCCGGGAAGACTTTTCAGGGGTGAGTCATGTCAGGGGTGAGTCCTGCATCCGAGCAGAATACCGGCAGCACTCCGCGATGGCGGGATCTGTGCGCCGGACAAATTCGTGGAAACAAAGGCAATTGAATCCGCTGTGCAGCCCGGATGGCAGTTGTTGCCGATGCACAGACGGTTGAAAAATGCAGTTCCTGAAAGGTCAGGTGAAAAGGGGGATTCCATGGGGGTTCGGATTCGCAGTGGTTGACTATTCTGAACAGCAGCAAGAAACCGCTGCACCTATTAACCGAATCACAGGAGCCGCCGTGTCCGCACAGTCGACTCAATCGCCGGATCTGACAACCGAGAAGAACAAAGCGGAGATTCCGCACACAGCCGGCTCTGGCCGCGTGCTGCCGGGACTTGTGGCCGGGCTGAGCGCCACGCTCGTATTCTACCTGACAGGCCCGTGGATTGCCGCCTGCTTTTCGGGCGGTGAGGTGTTCTTTCAGCGGTATTTCTGCGGACATCCTCTCGAATATGTCACGTCGACCATCTTCTTCATCGGCATGGCCATTCTCGGGATGAAATTCAGACGCCTGCCCGCCGAACGCAGGGCACTGCGACAGGTTCGGCTCTCCGCCGCCGACCGAAACTGGCCGGCACAGCGTCCGACCAATGCCCGCCAGGCCGCCGCAATACTGCTGCGGGAACTTGAAGAACACACCCCGCGAAAAATGACGCGTTCCGCCGTCGCCCAGCGACTGGCGGATGTACTTCAGCAGGTGTCGCTCCGCCCGGATGCCGCGCTCGATGACCATCTCAGATACCTCGCTGATCTGGCCGTCGATCGATTGCACCAAAGCTATCAGCTCGTTCGCACTGTGACCTGGGCCGTGCCCATCATGGGCTTTCTGGGTACGGTCATCGGAATCACCATGGCAATTGCCAATGTGACACCTGAACAGCTGGATTCGTCACTCCCGGAAGTCACCTCAGGCCTCGCCGTAGCCTTCGACACAACCGCTCAGGCGCTCGGGATGTCCATGGTGCTTGTGTTTGCCACCTTTCTGGTGGAACGCAGTGAACAGTCGGTGCTCAGCGACACAGAGCAGTTCGGGATTGATGTGCTGCTGCCGCTGCTGGAGTCTCCGGCTGCGGACGTGGCCCCCGCCACTGCCGCCTCCGCAGCACTCACCGAACTGCTCCGCAGCCAGGCGGAATTCTGGAACAGCCGCTTCGCCAGCCTGCAGGCTGACTGGCAGCAGACACTCACCCGCCAGACCTCCGCCATGGCACAGGCCCTTTCCGCAGATACAGCCGCAATGCTCCAGACACACCGCGAAACGCTCGGACAGTCACGGGATGCCTATGCGGCCGCCCTGCAATCGAGTGCTGAGCAGCTGGGAAAACAACTGCACGGCGCCTTTGCCGGGCTGGCTCAGCGGATGGACGTCTGGCAGTCAGCTCTGCAGAGCACCACCGCCTCAGCCGCCGGACAAACGGAAGAACTGCATCGCCTGGGACGCACACTGCTGCAGCTCACAGAATCAGAAGAACGACTGGCCCGGCTTCAGGAACAGCTCAATCAGAACCTGCAGGCCCTGCAGGTGGTCGATACACTGGAACAAACCGTCAACAGCCTGAATGCTGCCGTAGCAGTGCTCTCGGCCAGAACGCATCTGCGATCGGCAGCCTGAAGCATGGCGCGGCGTCAGGTGCAACTTTCGGTGACTCTGTTCCCCTTCCTCGCAGTGCTCGTCTGCGCGATGGGCTCGCTCATTCTGCTGCTGCTCGTGATGACGCGAAAAATTCGCGAAGATCAGCAGGCCTGGCAGATGTCACCCGCAAAGCCCGCGACTGCCGCTTCAGAATTGACACCCGCCCCTGTCTTCGTCGACCGCAGCGCGGAACTGAAGCAACTCACGCAGGCCACCGCAGCACTGCAAGCCGCCGCACACACCCTGCGGCAAACCATCACTCGCCTGCAGCAGGACGTGGCAACTCAGAGAACCCTCGTCGCCAGCCACCGCGCCGAACTTGAAACCCTCCGCGCCGCCCTCGCAAAACAACCGGCCAGCGCACCCGCCGATGCCGCAGTCACTCTGGATCTCGAGACACTCAAAACCGAAGAACAACGACTCACCGCCGAACTCTCCGCTGCTGAAGCAGCACTGCTGGACAAACGCGATGCTCTGGCCCGCGCGGAAGATGAACTTCAGGAAACAGAACTGTGGTTGTTTGAAAAATCCTCAGCGCTCCTGGCTCTGCGACAACAAGCAGCAAAAGCCGAGGCCGCAGCAGAAAAAACAACCGGCACCGAAACACTCCTGGAATTCACCAATCCCACCGGCACCAGCCGCATTCCCATCGTCATCAATGTCACCCGTAACGGCTACGAACTGCTCCCCGCAGAACTGAAAATCTCCGCTGCAGATATGGAACAGTTCCCCGTGCGCGATAACCCTCTGCTCTCCGCCGTCTACGCAACGCACCGACACCGCAGTGGCAGCAGTGTCGTGACTGAACCCTACGTCCTCCTCCTCGTCCGACCCGGTGGCAGCCTGCCCTTCTATGGCGCCCAGCGAATCTTCCAGGAAGCCCGAATTCACTACGGCTATGAACTGCTCCAGCCGGAAACACAGGTCCTGGCAGGTTCCCTCGATCCGTCAGAACGGCCAGCCCTGCAGCGCGCACTCACCGACGTCTTCCGTCGCCGCGATACGCTTTACAGTCGACTGTTTGAAATGGCCCGGGAAGAACGGGAACGGCTCCAATCCGCCCAGTCCACTCCGCGTACTCAAGGTGATGGATTTGCCGGAAGCGATCCAACCGGCACAGGCAGGAGCGATTCCGGTGACGAGGCCGCTGCAGCCCGAAGACTGGCCGTCAGACCCGATGGACGCGTGGTGGAAGAAGCCGGCACGCCCCGTCGCAGACTGGAAGGACGCTTCTACGCCGGAGGTGTGGCACCACCCCCAACCTTCTTTGAAAACCGCGCCTCCAGCGCGGTCGCCGGTGCTCCCCGCGGTCGACTCAATGCCGCTCAGGCCGAACAAATGGCAGAAGAATTTGCTGCCGCCTACGCTCGGCAACGCGCTCTGGCAGAAGCCTCCGCAGCCGCGCAGCAGGAATCCACTGCAGCCCAGCCAGCCGGACCACAAACACCACAGCCCGACGCCTTCTCACAGACCCCCGATCCTCAACACATCGCCACCCCCTTGCGCCCGCACCAAAACCTGCGAAATCCCGCTGAAGAACGATTCGCAGAATCACTCTTCGGTGGCGATGGCTCGCTCCAGGGCTCCCGCCTCGTGGGATCCCGAAGCGATGCCTTCGGCAGTGTACCGAACCCGCAAGTCGGTTCTTCCACTTCTTCCCCAGCCGTGACCGCCGCAGACGTACTCGCCTCCGCCGCCCCCGGCAATAGCCGGAATGCGTCAGACGACACGGCACTCAGAGCACCCTGGTATCAGTCCTCGCAGCCCGATCCGGACAACGCCAGCTCACAGCAGGACGCTCCCGGAATTCCCGGTGCGCCGACTTCCGACAGCACCCGCGGAGGATTCGGCGAGACCACGTCAGCAACGCCCCGAATCGATCGGGAAACTCTGCGACTGCTGAATGGTCCCGCACGCCGCCCCACCTCCAGCCTGAAAGTGCCGGTGGGAATCGTGGTGTTTCTGGATGAACGACACCTCGCAGTCGCTCAACAGCCCGCCGTCGCTCTGCCACCCGATAATCCTCTCGTCGCCGAGGCCGCACTCCTGAAAGGCATCAACGATGAAATCCAGGATGCCCGCCGTTCTCCCCGCGATGACCTGCTCCCGGTTGTCAGATTTGTGGTCAGCCCCGGAGGCGAACGCTGGCGGCTGAGACTGGCACGCACCCTCCGACAGGCCGGCATCGCCAGCGTCACCCAGTACGAATTGACTCCGTACATGATGCCTGCGTATGCCGTCGGACGGGCCGAACTCAGCGATGCAGTCGAGGGGACCGTGCAATGACTCGACGCACGCAGCGCGGCGAACTGGAATTCGGCTCCGACTCCTTTCTGGACGTGGTCTGCAACATCGTCGGCATTCTGATCATTCTGATTGTCGTCGTCGGAGTCCGCGTGCAGCGACAGCCCACTCTGCAGGACCAGACGACCAGCACCCCTGCTCAGATGCCAGACCCGGATCACAGCGCCATCGCCCGGGAAGTCGCGGAACGCGAACATGCACAGGCCAAAGCATTGTCAGATGCAGCCACTCAGCGCGACGATATGAACCGCAGCCAGGAACAGCTGCAGCAGGAATCCGCTCAACTGGAAACCGATCTGAAAACCGCCCGCGCAGAAGCGACCGCAATCGAACAGGAACTCACAGACCTGAAACAAAAGCAGGCCGCACTTGATGCAGACAGCAGAGAACAACTGTCCCGCCGCGATCGCCAACTCGCAGATGAACACGCAGCGGTCCGGACACGCATCAGCAGACTTACCGCATCGCTGGCCAGAACGGGCAACCAGAAACGGGACATAGAAGCCGCTCTTGTCAGTCTGCAGCAGAAACAGAAGACCACAGAAGAATCCCGGCAGGGAATGATCGTGGAGACACAGCGGCTGGAAGAACTGCTGGATGGACTCCGCGAACACTCACAACCCGCCAGCCGCCTTGAACATCGCCTCTCACCAGTCACCCGTGCGGTGGAAGCCGATGAATACCACTTTCGGCTGGAACATGGAAAAATCAGCCGGATTCCACTCAATGAACTCCTCGAACGACTCAAAGCCCAGGTGCTCTCACGACGCTCCGCCATCCTGAAATTCAACCAGTTCGAAGGCGCCGTCGGGCCCGTAGCCGGCTACTCCATGAAGTACACCGTAGAAAAGGAAGGACCGGCACCGCTGGAAGCCCTGCAGACCGGCGATGGTCGCATTCGTGTAAACGTGTCACGCTGGGAAATCGTCCCCGAAGAATCACGGATTGAAGAAACCGTGGAGGCAGCCGTCCGCCCGGGAGCTCAGTTCCGCGAACAACTGGAAACCTGCCCGCCGGATTCCGTCATCACGCTCTGGGTCTACGAAAATTCCTTCGCCGGCTTCCCGCCACTCCGCGAACTCGCCCACAGCCTGTCCCTGCGAATCGCCGCCAGACCCCTCCCACCAGGCTCTCCCATCGTCGGCTCCCCAAACGGCAGCCGCTCAACCGCCCAGTAATCGCCGCAACCGTGGGTGTCAGTTCCAGTGAGACTTGAGCGCACTATTACGGCATCAGGGATGCAGTTTTGGAACCTGGCACGTCCGGTGTTGAGAGGCAGTCTTGGGTTGGGGCCGGGCGACGTGACGCATCCGGAATGCTTCGCCCCGGGATTGACGGCACTGGCCTGACAGGCGGCCGTCCTGCTGAGGCGTCTCCGGCCTGTAAGGCCAGCTCTGCCAGCCTTGCATGAAATGCCAGGTCAATGCTCCTCGTGCGTTCTTTGCCCTGTCACGGCAGTTCTCAGTCGATTCCGCCGTATTCCCCGGGGGATACGCGCGGGGCGGATACGCGCGCGGGCTTCGGCCGATGCAGCGTGACCACGAGGCCGTCCCCGGCTCGCCGCTCTCT
>JBJTOM010000232.1:0-1426 GCA_046074585.1 Planctomycetota bacterium
ATATCGCCGGCTTCCCGTTCATGACACGCGCCTCGGCCGATGTGCGGAACGAACTCGTTCATCGCCTCCAGGAAGCGCTCCGCGGCCCGTTCCTTGGCCGCCCTCTGCATCACCTCAATGTGGAAACCCTGTCCGCACTCGACTCTCAGTTCCTCATGGAACGCCAACTCATCAGCCGCGAACTCTGCCGCATCGAAGGCCCCCGCGCGGTGGCTGTCAGCGAAGGCGAACATCATAGTGTGATGATCAACGAAGAAGATCATCTGCGCATTCAGGTCCTGCACAGTGGCCTGGCTCTGGATGAATGCTGGAACGCCTGTGATCAGCTGGATGACCACATTGAATCCCAGGTGCCGTTTTCGTTCCATCCGCAACTGGGGTACCTCACAGCCTGTCCCACAAACGTCGGCACCGGAATCCGACTCAGCGTTATGCTCCACCTTCCCGCCCTGCGAATCACTCGCGAAATTCAGAAGGTCCATCAGGCCGCCCAGAAAATTAACCTCGCAGTCCGTGGACTGTACGGCGAAGGCAGCCAGGCACTCGGCGACTTCTATCAGGTCTCCAATCAGGTCACGCTTGGCAAATCTGAATCCGATCTGATTACTGAAGTGCAGGAAGTTGTGCTCCGCATCATCAATTGGGAACGCCGAGTCCGCGAACTCATGCTCCGCGACAACCGCAGTCAGATCCACGATCAGGTGGCCCGTGCCTTCGGAACACTCACCAGCGCCCGCACAATCAGCTCCGAAGAAACCATGCACTGGCTCTCACTCGTTCGCATGGGCGCCAGACTCGAACTGATTCCCCCCATCCCCGCGTCCACCATCAACGAGCTGTTCATCCACACCCAGCCGGCTCATCTGCAGAAACTTCACCGCGAAGTCCTTGAAACCGACCGCCGCAATCTCGCCCGCGCCGATTACCTCCGCAAACGACTCCGCGCAGTCGAGTAAATGCCTTCAGCGGCAACGCTGCAAACGCTCCCAAACCCAGGGCCAGCGCACACTAAGTGCCTGATTTGATCAGGACTTGCGCCAGGTACTCTTCGCTCCAACCACACATTCGCCGCCTCATCGCGACGCTGTGCCTGGCAGGGATTTGCTTAAGTAATGACAGGCTGAACCTCCTGGTCCACGCAGGATTCTCCACCATTCGCCGCTCCATCGTTCGCAAAAAATCTTCTCGCCACGTCACATCCAGTGACCAATGACATGTGTTCTCGATTCCCCGGTGACTACGAATCGATTTTGAAAACTGAGCGATGCCGATGGGAAGGCTTGAGAGGTAGAAGCTTCGTTCCACCGTGTGCTTATCGGCTGAACTGGTTTCCCGCACGACAACTCCGAAACTTTTCAGGCCGACCCATCTCTCTTCGAGAGGGAGGTCTTCCGGTATTTCGAATTGATTATAGGTCCTTGATTCC